>NZ_JBHWEN010000018.1:135366-165894 GCF_042734215.1 Kitasatospora sp. NPDC059673
TGGTGGGGCGGGCCCGGGTGTTCGCCTCACACCGGGGGCCCCCGCTGGACCCCTCGGGGCGGCGCCCGGCAGGCCGCCCCGGGGGGGGGGCGGCCGGGCCGCCGTGCGAACCGCGGATCAGCCGCGGGTCAGCTTCTTGTAGGTCGCGCGGTGCGGGCGGGCCGCATCGGCGCCCAGGCGCTCGATCTTGTTCTTCTCGTAGGACTCGAAGTTGCCCTCGAACCAGAACCACTTGCTGTCGCCCTCGTAGGCGAGGATGTGGGTGGCCACTCGGTCCAGGAACCAGCGGTCGTGGGAGATGACCACGGCGCAGCCGGGGAACTCCAGCAGCGCGTTCTCCAGCGAGGACAGCGTCTCGACGTCGAGGTCGTTGGTCGGCTCGTCGAGGAGCAGCAGGTTGCCGCCCTGCTTGAGGGTGAGCGCCAGGTTGAGGCGGTTGCGCTCACCACCGGACAGCACGCCGGCCGGCTTCTGCTGGTCCGGGCCCTTGAAGCCGAAGGCGGAGACGTACGCGCGGGACGGCATCTCGACCTGGCCGACGTTGATCCAGTCGAGGCCGTCGGAGACGACCTCCCACAGGGTCTTCTTCGGGTCGATGTTGGAGCGGGTCTGGTCGACGTAGCTGATCTTGACGGTCTCGCCGACCTTGACGGTGCCGCTGTCCGGGGTCTCCAGGTCCTGGAGCATCTTGAACAGGGTGGTCTTGCCGGCGCCGTTCGGGCCGATGATGCCGACGATGCCGTTGCGCGGCAGGGTGAAGCTCAGGTCTTCGATCAGCACCTTCTCGCCGAAGGCCTTGTTGAGCTTGTCGACCTCGATGACGACGCTGCCCAGACGCGGGCCCGGCGGGATCTGGATCTCCTCGAAGTCCAGCTTCCGCATCTTGTCGGCCTCGGCCGCCATCTCCTCGTAACGGGCGAGACGGGCCTTGGACTTGGCCTGGCGGCCCTTGGCGTTGGAGCGGACCCACTCCAGCTCTTCCTTGAGCCGCTTGGCGCGCTTGGCGTCCTTCTGGCCCTCGACCTTGAGACGGGTCTGCTTGGTCTCCAGGTAGGTGGAGTAGTTGCCCTCGTACGGGTAGGCGCGGCCGCGGTCGAGCTCGAGGATCCACTCGGCGACGTTGTCCAGGAAGTACCGGTCGTGGGTGACGGCGACGACGGTGCCGGGGTACTTCTCCAGGTGCTGCTCCAGCCAGTTCACCGACTCGGCGTCCAGGTGGTTGGTGGGCTCGTCGAGCAGCAGCAGGTCGGGCTGCTCCAGCAGCAGCTTGCACAGCGCCACGCGGCGCTTCTCGCCACCGGACAGCTTGGTGACCGGCCAGTCACCGGGCGGGCAGCCCAGCGCGTCCATGGCCTGCTCCAGCTGGGCGTCCAAGTCCCAGGCGTTGGCGTGGTCCAGGTCCTCCTGGAGCTTGCCCATCTCTTCGAGCAGCGCGTCCGAGTAGTCGGTCGCCATCAGCTCGGCGATCTCGTTGAACCGGTCGAGCTTGCCCTTGGTCTCCTTGACGCCGTCCTGGACGTTCTCCAGCACGGTCTTCGTCTCGTCCAGCGGCGGCTCCTGCTGGAGCATGCCGACGGTGAAGCCCGGCGAGAGGAAGGCGTCACCGTTGGAGGGCTGGTCCAGACCGGCCATCATCCGCAGCACGGTGGACTTGCCGGCGCCGTTGGGGCCGACGACGCCGATCTTCGCCCCGGGGAGGAAGGAGAGCGTCACGTCGTCAAGGATGACCTTGTCGCCGTGTGCCTTGCGCACCTTGCGCATGGTGTAGATGTATTCCGCCACGTGAGATCGCTCCGGCGTCGTCGTCGAGTAATCGGCTTGCAGCCTTCCATTGTGCCGTAAGGCCGGTGCCGCCCCGAACGCCCTTCGGGGTGCGCGGTGACGGCGGCCTGCCGGGCCGCGGCTGCGGGCGGCCCAGGACGCGAACGGCCCCGCCCCCTGTATGCGGGGGCGGGGCCGTCCCCTCCCCCCGACCGGATGGCCGGGGAGAGGGTCAGCGTGCGGGTCAGGCGCGGCTGTGGCGGCCGCGGCGGCGCAGGGCGTAGACCGCGGCGGCACCGGCGACGACCAGCGCGCCGGCGATCGCGGCGGTGATGCCGGTGCCCATGCCACCACCGGTGGAGGCCAGCTCAGGACCGGACGAGCTGGGCTTCGGGGTGGCCGGCGGGGTGGTCGGCGGCAGGCTGACGCTGTCGGTCTTGCAGTTCAGCACCCCGCTGAAGGTCTGCGAGAAGCCGCCCGGGCCGGTGACGGTGAAGTTGTAGGCGGTGTCCTCGGCGACCGGCAGGACGACGTCCTGGGTGGCGCCGGGCTTCACGGTGACGTCCTTGCCGCCGACGGTGAACTTCCAGTCCCGGTCGCCCTTGTTGGAGACGGTGAGGACCAGCGCGCCCTGCGTGCAGTCGACCTTGCCGGTGGCGGCCGGGATCGGGCCGGTGGGCGCCCAGGCGAGGGTGGCGAGGGCGTTGACCTTGACCTTGTTGCTGCCGGCCAGGATCAGCGTCTGGCTGTGCTTGCCGTTCTCGTCGCCGACGAACGCCCGGCCGAGCTTGATGGTGGCGGAGGCGTCCGCGTTGATGGTGGCGGTGCCGGCGTCCGCACCGGCCGGGACCTTCGCGAACAGCTGGTCGCCGTTCTTGGCGGTCTTCACCGTGGCGCCGTTCTTGTCGACCAGGGTGACGCCCGCGTCGGTGCCCTTCTTGTCGAGGGCGACGGCGATGTCGGCGGCACCGCCACCGGTGGTGACGGTGATCGGGCCGAGCGTCTCGCCGCTCTTGCCGGCCACCGAGCCCGGGTTGAGGGCCAGCGAGGGCTTGGGCTCCTCGGCGCCGCCCTTGGCGTCGGCCTGGGCTATCAGCCAGGCGGTGAGCTGCTTGGCCTTCGGGAAGTCGTTGCTCTGCCTGGTCGCGACGTTCGGGTCGGAGAAGTGCCAGATCGCCACCTGGGTGGCCGCGGCGGCGTCGTCCTTGGTCAGACCGTCGATCCCGGACGCCTTGGAGAGCGCGGCCTCGTCGATGTTCGGGAAGGAGTTCTCGAGGATCCACTGGATCTTCGGGCCGGCCTTGGCCTTGACCTTCTCCGGCTGGGAGAGCGAGGTGGAGGCCCAGTCGGTCTCGTGGTACGTGGCGTTCTTGAGCGTGTCGTTGAGCAGGTCGATGCAGTAGACGTCCAGGGTGCTCTCGGTGCCGACCACACCGAGGGTGAACTGTCCTGCGGGGATGGCCAGCCAGTGGCCGGGGCTCACCTCGTGTTCGATCTTCTCGCCGTAGCGGACGCCGCCCTGCAGCTTCCCGGTCACTCCCGAGTGGCCGTCGGCCGCGGCGGCGGTGCCGGTGGCGAGCAGCCCCGACCCGACGACAAGACCGGACGCGAGCATGACAGCAACGATGCGGGAGACAGCCCGCCCCTGCTTGTGGAACATGTGCGATCCCTCCGGGCGGCGACGTGCCGGTGGCAACCCGCCCCCTGCAAAGCGGCAACCCCCTGTGGCGCCGCTGCACGTGTGTGGACCAGACGCATCCTATTGACGCCGCCCGAGCGCTCGGCGCCCGTAGCAAATCAGGACGATATCGTGGCTGTTTCGTTATCAAGGAGCGGTCTGCCAGCGGGAGTTGATGAGTCGACATAAAGCCATGGACCGCCGCCGCGGCAATCAGGATTGCACCGATCGGTGCCTCAGGTGCCCAGAATCCGTCAGTTCAGAACCTCCTCCGTCACATCCGAACCCCCCGGCCCCGCGGACCCGGCGGTCCCACCCGTCGGGCCGCCCGCCGCACCACCGGCCGCCCCGGCCGCGGCCGCCGCCGCATCGGCCTCCCGGCGGGCCGCCACCGCTTTGACGATCCATTCCGGCACCGCCTCCTCCACCAGTCGCACCGCCCGCGATCCGCCCCGGGCCGGGCCGGTCGGCCACTCGGCCGCCGAACTGCCCTGCACCACCGCCGTTCTGGCCTCCGCCACCCGGGCCTCCACCGCGCGCTTGAAGACCGCGGTGCCGCGGGTGAGATCGTGCCCCACCGCGCGGGCGTCGATCTCCACCTCGGTGCGCCGACTGCTCTCCTCCCCCCATTCGCGCACCCGCAGCCGCCCGCTCACCACCAGCGGGTCTCCCTTGGTGACCGAACTGACCACATTGACGGCGAGCCGCCGCCAGGCCACCACCGTCACCCAGGTGGTCTCGCCATCCGCCCAATCCCCGCGCTCCCGGTCGTAGCGCCGCTCGGTGGCGGCCAGTCGGAAGCTGGCAACGGCCACGCCGCCGGCCGTCTCCCGGTACGTCACATTCGAGGCCGCATTGCCGACCATCGTCACCAGCGCGCCGTCCATTCCCCTGCCTCCGTTCTCCGGCCGCCGCACCGGCCGAACCGCTTTTCGCCGACGGTATTTCCGCCGCGGACAGATCCTCCGCCCATCGGCGAATTCGGACCAGCAACTTCGCCTCCCCTGTGGAAAACTCGGCCCTGTGGAAAACCTCGATAACTCGGGAGAGTGAAATGTCGGTGATTTCCTGTTCGGAATCGATCACTTGAAGTGACAAGCTGGAGGCGTGTCCACGACAAATCACGCCGTGCCCCCACTGGACACCCGTACGCCACCGCCGAAACCCCGAACGGGCGGACGTCAACTCGCCCCGTCCATGTCATCCGCCGGAACGAACCCCTAAACATGCCCCCACCCGCGGGCCGGTTCGGGGGATTGCCGCGCCGAATGCATAACGGGTGGGGAGACAGCCCCGTAACGACTGCACAACGTCCGGCTCCAGGACGCCACAGGACGCTGCGCACCACGGCACTACCTGCGATTATCGGACCGCCCCGTGGAGGCCGACACACCCCTGTCCGGTCTTCCAAGTCCAGGTGGCGGAACTGAACACCCGTATCCTGTCCCGGAACATCCCGTCCGGCGCCCAGGCCCGGCAAGCGGGCCGACGTCACACCCGGCCCCCATAGCTCAGCGGATAGAGCACCCGCCTTCTAAGCGGTAGGTCGCAGGTTCGAATCCTGCTGGGGGCACACCACACTCCGGCGACCCGTCGAGGAGCCCCACCCCCGCCCCGGCCAGTCCGGTCGGCCCCCGGTCAGCCCAGGCCGACCTCCGCCAGTCCCCACCCCGCGCCGGCCAGTCCCGGTCTGCCCCACCAGTCCCCCGCCAGTCCCTGCCCGGCCCCCGGTCAGCCCCCGGCCGGGCCCGGCCCCTCCCCCGCCACCAGGCCGGCCAGGAACCCGTCCAGCAGCGCGCGTTGGCGCTCCGGCGGGAATTCGGCGGGCGCGAACAGCGCCTGCACCACCAGTCCGAGCGCGAAGGACTGGGCCAGCGCGGCAAGGTCCGCGGCCGGCCGGTCGGTGGGGAGTTCGCCCCGTTCCTGGGCCTCGGCGCACAGCTCGGTCATCCGCCGCCGGCTGCGGCGGTAGCGCTCGGCGTGTTCGGCGGTCAGTTCGGGGTCGGTGAGCGCGACGTCCCAGGAGCCGACCCAGATCCGGTTGCCGGCCGCGCCCGCGCCGTCCAGCGGCAGGATGTCGAGCAGGGCGGCGCGCAGCACGGTCAGGCCGCGGGCGGTGGCGGCTTCGGCGGTGGCGGGGCGGTGGCGTTCGGCGGACTGCCGGTCGAGGACGTCCAGTGCGTGTGCGACCAGGGCCCGCTTGTTGGGGAAGTAGTGGGTGAGCAGCCCGGTGGAGGCGCCGAGTTCGGCGGCCACGGCGCGCAGGGTGAGTCCGCCGAAGCCGCGGGCGGCGAGTACCCGCCAGACCGCCTCGGAGACGTCCCGGCGGCGGGCTTCATGGTCTCCGCGAGCGGGTGGTGTCATCGCGCTAGGGTACCTACCAAACGTTTGTTATGTATGTCGGAACACCGGAGGGGCCGCCCATGTACACCGTCGCACTCGCCGAGAACGCCGAGCTCCGCCCGCTGGAGCCGTGGCAGGCCGAGGAGTTCCTGGCGCACATGGACCGCGCCCGGGCCACCGTCGACCCGTTCATCCCGTGGGCCGCCTCCAGCACCGACCTGGCGTCGGCCCGCGCGACCCTGCAGCGGTACGCCGACAAGCAGGCCGGCGACACCGGCCGGATCTACGGGATCTGGCTCGACGGCACCCTGGTCGGCGGGACGATGTTCGTCCACTTCGACGCCAAGGGCGGGGTGTGCGAGATCGGCGTGTGGTCGGAGCCGGCCGGCCGGGGCCGCGGGCTGGTCACCGAGGCGGTCCGGCACCTGCTGGACTACGCGCTGCTGGAGCGCGGCCTGTACCGCGCCGAGTGGTGGAACTCCACGGTGAACCCGCGCAGCCGGGCGACCGCCCAGCGCCTGGGCATGACCCTGGACGGGACGCTGCGCAAGTACACCGAGCACCGCGGCGAGCGCCTGGACCTGGAGATCTGGTCGATGCTGGCGCCGGAGTGGCGGACGGCCCGCCAGGCGGCTTGATCCGGATCACATGGCCCGCACCCGGCGCGCTGTGGAAGGCTGACGCCCGCCCCTTCCCCAGCGTCCCGGAGGCCGTGATGTCCGCGAGCACCGATCCGCTCGACCGCCCCGGCCCCGGGGACACCGAGTTGCCGACCGAGGTGGCGGGCCTGCGCTGCTGGGTGGGCGCGGACGGGGTGGCAACGGTGCTGCTGGACCGGCCGGAGCGCCGCAACGCGGTGACCGGCGCCATGTGGCGGGCGCTGCCGGGCCTGCTGGCCGAGCTGGGTACCCGCACCGACGTGCGGGCGCTGCTGCTGACCGGCGCGGAGGGCACCTTCTCGGCCGGTGCGGACATCGCCGAACTCGCCGAGGTGTACGCCGATCCGGCCGCCGCGGACGCCTACCACGCGTTGAACGTGGCGGCCGAGGAGGCGCTGGCGGCCTTCCCGCGCCCGACGCTGGCGGTGATCCGGGGCGCCTGCGTGGGCGGCGGCTGCCAGCTGGCGGTCGCCTGCGACCTGCGGTTCGCCGCCGAGGACGCCCGGCTCGGCATCACCCCGGCCAAGCTGGGCGTGGTGTACCCGGCGGTGCCGACGCTGCGGCTGGCCGCGCTGGTCGGCCCGGCCCGGGCCAAGTACCTGCTGTTCTCCGGCACGCTCGTCCCGGCCGCCCGCGCGGAGCTCTTCGGCCTGCTGGACGAGGTCGTCCCGGCCGGCGAACTCGACTCCCGGGCGCGGGAGTTCGCCCGCCTGCTGACCCATCGTTCGCCGCAGACGATCGGCGCGGTGAAGGCGGCGCTGGCCGTCGCCCCGGCAGACGCGGCGGCCGCCCTGGAGCCCTGGGAGCGCGCCTCCCGCACGGCGCCGGACGTCCGTGAGGGCCTGGCGGCGTTCCTGGAGCGCCGCGAGCCGAGTTTCTGATCGGCGCACAGCGGCCCGCCGGTGCCGCCCGATTTCCGATGGTCCGATCGCCACACCGCGAGTCCGGCCCATTCGGAAGAGCAGCATGTCCGCCCCCGCCGTCGAGACCGCCCGGGCCTGCCGAATCAGCGACGGCGTGGAGCCGAAGAACGTGATCATCGCGGTGGTCCCGCGTGGTGCAGCGGGACCACACCCGGGCCGGCGGGTGGCCCGTCAGCGGATCGGCGCGCCGGAGATGGCCCGGGCGATGACCAGGCGCTGGATCTCGCTGGTGCCCTCGAAGACGGTGTAGATGGCGCTGTCGCGGTGCATCCGCTCGACCGGGTATTCGCGGGTGAAGCCGTTGCCGCCGAGGATCTGCATGGCCTGCGCGGTGACGAACTTGGCCGTCTCGCCGGCGTACAGCTTGGACATCGAGCCTTCGGCGTTGGTGAACGGCTGGTTGTTGACGGCCATCCAGGAGGCCCGCCAGACCAGCAGCCGGGCCGCGTCGATCCGGGTCTTCATGTCGGCCAGCTGGAAGGCGACGCCCTGGTTCTCGATGATCGGCTTGCCGAACTGGACCCGGGTCCTGGCGTAGTCGAGGGCGACCTCGTACGCGGCCCGGGCGATGCCGATGGCCTGCGCGCCAACGGCCGGGCGGGAGGCCTCGAAGGTGGCCATCGCGGCGTTCTTGCCGCCGCCCTTGCTGCCCTCGCGGGCCCGGGCGAGGCGGGCGTCCAGCTTCTCCTTGCCGCCGAGCAGGCAGTGGCCGGGGATCCGTACGTCGTCGAGGACGACCTCGGCGGTGTGCGAGGCACGGATGCCGTGCTTCTTGAACTTCTGGCCCTGGCTCAGGCCCTTGGTGCCGGGCGGGATCAGGAAGGACGCCTGGCCGCGCGCGCCGAGCTCGGGGTCGACGGTGGCGACCACCACGTGGACGTGGGCGATGCCGCCGTTGGTGGCCCAGGTCTTGGTGCCGTTGATCACCCACTCGTCCTTGGCCTGGTCGTAGACGGCGCGGGTGCGCAGCGCGGAGACGTCGGAGCCGGCGTCGGGCTCGGAGGAGCAGAACGCGGCGACCTTGACGTCCTCGGGGGTGCCGAACATCTGCGGCGCCCAGGTGCCGATCTGCTCGTCGGTGCCGTTGGCGAGCACGGCGACGGCGGCCAGGGTGGTGCCGGTGATGGCCAGGCCGATGCCGGCGTCGCCCCAGAACAGTTCCTCCATGGCGATCGGGATGCCGACGCCGGACGGGTCGAAGAACTGCTGGGCGTAGAAGTCGAGCGAGTAGATGCCGATCTTGGCGGCCTCCTGGATGATCGGCCAGGGGGTCTCCTCGCGCTCGTCCCACTCGGCGGCGGCCGGACGGATGACGTCGGCGGCGAAGCCGTGCAGCCAGTCGCGGACGGCGATCTGGTCCGGCCCGGGGTCGAGCGAGAAGGTGGTCATGGTCGGCCTCCATGAGACGGGGATGCGGGCCGGAGCGTCCGCGCCACTGCGCTGTTACCTCCGGTAACATGGTGGCGAGTCTGCTACCGATAGGTAACCGGTGTCAACGCCCGTCCCGGGCCGCCCTGCACGCACGAGGAGCAGCACATGACCAGCGAACCCCGCCGCGAACAACTGCTCAACGCCGCCGACCGGGTCGTCCAGCGCGAGGGCCCGAGCGCCAGCATGAACGCGATCGCCGCCGAGGCGGGCATCACGAAGCCCATCCTGTACCGGCACTTCGGCGACCGGAACGGCCTGATCGGCGCACTGACGGCACGTCACACGGCCGGACTGCTGGCCGCCGTCCGGGCCGCCCTCAACGAGCCGCTGGAGCGCCGCGACCGGGTCGAGCACGTGCTGGACATCTACCTGGCCGCGATCGAGGCCCGCCCGCAGGTGTACCGGCTGCTCACCCACCCCGAGCCCGGCGACCCCACCGGCGCGGGCAACGCGCTGGCGCCGGCGCTGCGGCAGATCGCCGAGGAGATCACCCGGGCCATCCAGCAGCAGATCGACCTCGGGCAGGACGGGCCGCTGCTCTCCGAGACCTGGGGCCGCTCGATCACCGGCATGGTGCTGGCGGCCGGCGACTGGTGGCTGGAGACCCGCCCCTGCCCGCGCGCCCGGATGGTGCAGGCACTGGCCGACCTGCTGTGGGGCCGGCTCTCCGCCGCCGCCGACCTGCCGCCGATGATCGTCGCCCCGGAGGCCTGACCGCCCGTCAAACATGAGCGGGTCTCACCTCTTGTGCGGCGGGGACGGCTCCGGCAGGATCGGCGCACTCCCTCCCCCCACCCCGCCGCGAGGTGTCCCGTGCGCGTCCGCCGCTCCGCCGCCGCCCTGCTGCTCACCGCCGCCGTCGTCCTCGGCACCGTCTCGGCCGGCCCGCCCGTCGACCGCGCCGACCGGTTCGACGCCCGCAAGGTCTCCGCCACCACCCTCCCCGACGGCCGCACCGCCTTCACCGACCGGCACGGCCGCGTCCTCGACCTGCGTGGCTTCAACCTCGACAAGTACGACGAGACCACCGAGGCCGACCTGCGCGACCTCGCCTCGCACGGCTTCCGGCTGATCCGCGTCGCCGTCTCCTGGGCCCGCCTCGAACCCGACCCCGGCCGCTACGACCGGGCCCAGCTCGCCCGCCTGCACCGCATCCTGGACTGGGCCGAGAAGTACCACCTGTACGCCGTCGTCGACTTCCACCAGGACGTCTACGGGCAGTACTTCGGCGGCGGAAAGGGCGGCGCGCCCAGCTGGGCCACCCGCGACGACGGCCTGCCGTTCACGCCCGACCCGAACGACTGGTTCGCCGGCTACTTCCAGCCCTCCGTCCAGGCCGCCTTCCGCCACCTCTACGACGACCGCGACCTGCACCGCGCCCAGGCCGACCTGTACACCACCGTCGCCCGCGAACTGCGCGGCCACCGCGCCCTACTGGGCTACGACCTGTTCAACGAGCCGTTCGGCCCGGTGGACGGCGACCCCACCGACCCGGCCGTCCTCGCCGCCTCCGCCGCCGCCCTCGAACAGGGCCGGCTCCCCGCCATGTACCGCCGCCTGATCACGGCGGTCCGTCAGGCCGACCGCGACGCCTGGCTGTTCGTCGAACCCACCGTCCTGGTCGGCCAGGGCGTCCCCACCAGGCTCCCCGCCTTCACCGACCCCCGCCCCGGCGCCGACCGGATCGGCTACGCCCCGCACTTCTACGACACCGCCGTCGAAGCCGGCCGCGACTGGGACCCGGCCGGCGGCTTCATCGACGCCTACACCGACGCCATCACCGCCTACCCCCGCGCCCACCACCTCCCCGTCCTGGTCGGCGAATGGGGCCCGCCCAGCGCCGCCACCCCGGGCAACGCCGAACTGATCCGCCGCCAGGTCACCGCGATGAACGGCTTCGCCGCCGCCTGGACCATGTGGTACTGGTGCCGGGGCACCGGCGGCTACTGCGCCCTCACCCCCACCGGCAACCCGGCCCCCGGCTACGGCCCTGTCTTCACCGAATAGACGTCACAGGACCCCCGCGCCCCGACCGGGGCGCGGGGGTCCCCCAGCGAAGCGAGGGTGCGAACTGCGCGAGCAGGACCGAGGGCGCACGCGACGAACCCGCACGCCCTGCGGCCCGGCTACTTCAGCCCGCGCCGAACCAGCAGCGGCTCGATCGACGCATCCCGCCCCAGCACCGCCCGCACACACTCCATCGCGTCCCGGCTCCCGCCCCGCGACAGCAGCTCGGCCCGGAACAGCTCCCCGCTCTCCCGCACCGCGCGCCCGCCCTCCCGGAACCACTCCACCGTCTCGGCGTCCAGCACCTCGGACCAGATGTACGCGTAGTACCCGGCGCTGTACCCGTTCGAGAACACGTGGTTGAAGTACCCGGTCCGGTACCGCGGCGGCACCGTCGCCATCCCCACGCCGGCCTCGGCGAGAGCCCGCACCTCGAACGCCTCCGCGTCCTCGACGACCGTCCCGGCGGGCAGCGAGTGCCACGCCCAGTCGAGCAGCGCCGCCGCCAGGTACTCGACGGTGCGGAAGCCCTGCCCGTAGTTCTCGGCGGCCAGCATCCGCTCGACCACCTCGGCGGGCAGCGGCTCGCCGGTGACGTGGTGCCGGGCGTAGTTCGCCAGCACCTCGGGCCAGACCATCCACATCTCGTTGACCTGGGACGGGAACTCCACGAAGTCGCGCGGCACCTCGGTGCCCGCGAACAGCGGGTACGTCACATCGGAGAACAGGCCGTGCAGCGCGTGCCCGAACTCGTGGAACAGCGTCCGCACCTCGTCCCAGCTGAGCAGCGCCGGTTCCCCGGCCGCCGGGTGCGCGATGTTGAGGTTGTTGACCACCACCGGCTTGCCGCCCAGCAGGCGGGACTGCGAGACCAGTTCGTTCATCCACGCGCCGCCGCGCTTGGACTCGCGGGCGAAGAAGTCGCCGATGAACAGGCCCAGCGCGGAGCCGTCCGCGTCGGTCACCTCGAAGACCCGGGCGTCGGGGTGGTAGGCCGTCAGTTCCGGCCGCTCGGTGAACCGCAGGCCGTACGCCAGGTTGGCCGCGAAGAACACGCCGTCGCGCAGCACCCGCTCCAGTTCGAAGTACGGGCGCAGTGCCGCGGTGTCCACGTCGTAGCGCTCGGCGCGCACCTTCTCGGCGTAGAACGCCCAGTCGTGCGCGGCGAGTTCGGTGACGCCGTCGGCGGCCGCGGCGGCCGCCAGCTCGGCGGCCTCGCGCTGCGCGTTGGCCACGGCGGGCCCGACCAGTCGGCCGAGCATCGCGCCGACCGCCTCGACGGTGCCGGCGGTCTCGTCGGCGACCACGTACGCGGCGTGGCTGGCGTGGCCGAGCAGCGCGGCGCGTTCGGCACGCAGCGCGGCCATCCGGGCGGCCAGCGGGCCGTTGGTGTCCAGGCCGCGCCGCAGCGAGGCGGTGAGCAGGCGCTCGCGCAGCGCGCGGTCGGTGAGCTGGGCGAGTTCGGTCTGGTTGGAGAAGTTCTTCAGGCTGAGCACCCAGTGGCCGTCGTGGCCGAGCGCGCGGGCGTTCTCGGCGGCGGCGGCGATCGCGGTGTCGGGCAGCCCGTCGAGGGCGTCGGCGCTGTCCACCACGATCGCGCCGGCCAGCGAGGCCTCGTGGGTGTTCTTGCGGAACGCGGCGGCGTCGGCCGCGAGTTGGGTGTTGATCTCGCGCAGCCGCTGCTGGCCGGCCTCGTCGAGGCGGGCGCCGGCCCGGACGAAGGCGGTGTGGCGGCGCTCCAGCAGGCGCAACGACTCGGCGTCCAGGCCGAGTTCGTGGCGGGTGCGGTGGAGGGTGTCGAGGCGGGCGAACAGCGCCGCGTCGAGGTGGATCGCGTCGGAGTGCGCGGCCAGCCGGGGGCTGATCTCGGCGTCGAGTTCCTGGACTCCGGGGGTGGTGTCGGAGGAGTCCTGGTTCTCGAACACCACGCTCACCCGGCGCAGCACCGCGCCGGAACGCTCCAGCGCCACCACGGTGTTGTCGAAGGTCGGCGGCTCCGGGTCGGCGACGATCGCGGCGACCTCGGCGAGCTGGTCGGCCATGCCCCGCTCGAACGCCGGACGGTAGTGCTCTTCCCGGATCTCGGCGAAGGGCGGAAGCTCGAACACCAGGGTGCTGGGCGAGAAGAAGGGATTGTCGCTCATGTTCGCCGACCCTACGGGGCGCCGGGCCCGGGCGGAACACCGAATCCCCCACCTGCCGTCCTCACGGCGGCTGTCACCGGTACCGGCTACCGTCAACAGGTCCACCCGCACGCCCCCGTACCGCTACCCGGAAGGAGCCGCCCCGTGCGTTACGCCCTGGTGCCCGACCCGCACGGCCCGGGCGGCCGGCTGCGCCCGCTGGCCGAGGACGGCTCCCCGCTCGGCCCGGCCGAGCGGGTGCCGCGGCTGGCCGAGGCGGTGGCTGCGGTGGAGGCCGAGCACGCGCCGCGCTGGGTGTGGCCGACGGCCGACACCGCGTACGGCCCGCTGCTGGCCGAGCTGCCGGACCGGGTGGCGCGCTGCCACGACCTGCGGCTGACGGAGACGCTGCTGCTCGGCCAGGAGGGGCGGCTCGGCGCGCCGCGTTCGCTGGGCGCGGCCTGGGCGCGGCTGCGCGGGCTGCCGGTGCCGGCCGATCTGCCGGAGGGCCTGCTGCCGGACGACGACGGCCTGTTCGCGCCGGACCGGCTCCAACTGCCGCCCGGCACCGATCCGTTGGAGGCCACGGTGGCCGTCCACGCGGAGCAGCTGCGGCGACTCGCGGCGATCGCCGATCCGGCGGCCCGGTCCCGGTTCCGGCTGCTGGTGGCGGCCGAGTCGGCGGGGGCGCTGCTGGCCTGCGAGATGGCGTACGACGGACTGCCGTGGCGTGCCGACGTGCACGACGCGCTGCTGACCGAGCTGCTCGGCCCGCGCCCGACCCTGCCGGGCACGCTGCCCGCGAAGCTGTCCGAGCTCGCCGTGGAGGTCCAGCAGGCGCTCGGCGTCAAGCCGTTCAACCTGGACTCGCACACCAAGGTGATCAAGGCGTTCGCCGACCGCGGCATCCACCTGTCCTCCACCCGCTCGTGGGAGCTGAAGGCGATCGACCACCCGGCGGCCGCCCTGATGATCCGCTACAAGGAGCTGTCGCGGCTGCACACCGCGCACGGCTGGGCCTGGCAGGCGACGTGGGCGCGCGGCGGCCGGTTCCGCCCCGAGTACGTGGTGGGCGGCGTGGTCACCGGCCGCTGGGCGTCCCGGGGCGGCGGCGCGCTGCAGATCCCGCGCACCATGCGCCGCGCCGTGGTCGCCGACCCGGGCTGGCTGCTGGTGGTCGCGGACGCCGCGCAGCTGGAGCCGCGGGTGCTGGCCGCGATGTCCGGCGACCGCGGCCTGGCCCGTACCGCCGCCGGCGGCGACCTGTACGCGGCGCTCGCCGCCAGCGCCTTCCAGGGCGACCGGGAGAAGGCCAAGCTGGGTCTGCTGGGCGCGATGTACGGCCAGACCGGCGGCGGCATCGGCCCGCTGCTGAACACGCTGCGCCGCCGCTATCCGGTCGCGATGGGCTATGTGGAGGCCGCGGCCCGCACCGGCGAGGACGGCGGTGTGGTCTCCTCCCGGCTGGGCCGGGTCTGCCCGCCGCCCTCGGCGGACTGGCTGGACCTCACCGAGGCCCCGGAGGCCGGCGAGGCGGCCGGCCGTTCGGCCCGCGCCCGGGGCCGTTTCACCCGCAACTTCGTCATCCAGGGCAGCGGCGCCGACTGGGCGCTGGCCCTGCTGGCGGCGCTGCGCCGCCGGCTGACCGCGCTGCGCAACGGCCCGGACCGCCCGCACCTGGTGTTCTTCCAGCACGACGAGGTGGTGGTGCACACCCCGGCCGATCTGGCCGACGCGGTGGCCGCCGAGGTCGCCGCGGCCGCCGACGAGGCCGCGGCCCTGGTCTTCGGCGACACCCCGGTGCGCTTTCCGCTCAGCACCGCGGTGGTCGACTGCTACGGCGAGGCCAAGTGATCACCCGGCCGGGCCCGGCCGGGTGATCAGCAGCAGCAGCGCGTCGTCGGCGAGTTCGCCACCGGTGTGCGCCAGTAGGTCGGAGTAGATGCGGGCGACGGCGGTCTCCAGGTCGGCCAGGGAGCGCCAGCCGTCCTTGACCAGCGGGCCGACGCGTTCGGCCAGCGGGTAGAAGGTGCCGGAGCGGCGGCCCTTGGCCTCGACCACGCCGTCGGTGCACAGCACCAGGACGTCCTGCGGGCCGAAGGCGACGGCGGTGGGGCAGGGCGCGCCGGCCGCCGCGAGGTCGCCGAGGCCGAGTGGCAGCCACGGGTCGGTGGCCTCCAGCACCTCGGCGCGGCCGTCGGCGCCGACCCGGATCGGCGGGACGTGTCCGAGGTGCAGCAGTTCGATCCGGCCGGTGGCGCCGAACTCGGCGAACAGCGCGGTGGTGAACTCCCCGTCGGCGACGTGCCGGTGCATGCTGGCCTCGATCCGGCCGGCCACCACGGGCAGTTCGGTCTCGTCGTAGGCGGCCTCGCGGAACGCGCCGAGCACCACGGCCGCGGTCTGCACCGCGCCGAGGCCCTTGCCGCGGACGTCGCCGACCAGCACCCGGGTGCCGTACGGGGTGTCCAGGACGGAGTACAGGTCGCCGCCGATCCGTGCGGCGTCGGCGGCGGAGACGTAGCGCACGGCGAGCCGCAGCGGCCCGACGACCGGTTCGGGCTGGCTCAGCAGCGCCCGTTGGGCGGCCTCCGCGACCGAGCTGACGGCCGTGAAGGCCTCGGCTCGTCGCATCCGCAGTTCGGCGACGAAGGCGCTGAACGCGCTGAGCGCGAGGTAGCTGATCGTCGCGCCGAACAGGAAGCGGCTGTCGGCCGGCGCGGTGACCCTGTCGTAGTAGTGGTTGAGGCCGAACATCACCAGCAGGCCGAGCAGGCAGACCGCGATCAGCTCGCGCGGTTTGAGGGTGAGCGTGGCGATGGACGGCACCACGACCATCAGCGGCGCGAGGTAGGTGCTCGACCCGGCCAGGATGTCGGCCACGGCCACCACGCCGATGGCCAGCAGTGCGGGCGTGGCCCGGCGCAGGACGGAGATGTCCTGCGGGTCGGCGGCGAGCAGCGCGCTGTGGCGGCGGGCGGGCGACGGGTCGCCGCTCCCGGTGGCCGCCGTGCGATCCCGGCGTCGAAGGGGCACATTCCCGAACATATCGGACGCGTACTCGCCCCGCCCTGTTCGGCCGAGCGGGTATCGGAGGGCGGCCCGGCCGTTCGGAGCAGCAGGCGGCGACGGGCCGCCCGCCGTGGCGGACGGGCGACGGGCGCGGACTAGGCTCGGGGGCGGGCCGCCGGTTGCTCCGACCGGAGAAAACACCGGTCACCCCTGGAGGGAATACCCCTAGGGGGTATGCTGTTCCTATCGGTACAAGCGCGAGCGTCCCGGAGGTCTCCATGTCCAGCACCGTCACCTACACCGTCAGCGGCATGAGCTGCGGCCACTGCGAGAAGGCGATCAACGGCGAGGTCTCCGCCCTTCCGGGTGTCACCGCGGTCTCCTCCGACGCCAAGGCCGGTACCGTCACCGTGACCGCCGAGTCCCCGATCGGCGACGAGCAGATCGCCGCCGCCGTGGACGAGGCCGGCTACGAGCTGGTCGGCCGGGCCGCCTGAGCCACCACGGGGGCGGCCGAGCAGTTCCGGCCGCCCCCGCCGAGAAGGAACGAGCCGATGAGCACCACCACCGATCCCGCCGCCCCGTCCGGACCCAGGGAACGCGTCGAACTGGCGATCGGCGGCATGACCTGCGCGTCCTGCGCCGCCCGGATCGAGAAGAAGCTCAACCGCATGGACGGCGTCGAGGCGGGCGTCAACTTCGCGACCGGGAAGGCCCGGGTGGACTTCGGCCCCGGCACCAGCGTCGCCGAGCTGATCGCCACCGTGGAGAAGACCGGCTACACCGCCGAACTCCCGGCGCCCCCCGAGCCCGAACCGGAAGCACCCGCGCCGGAGCCCGACCCCCTGCGCGAGCGGCTGCTGATCAGCGCCGTGCTCAGCCTCCCGGTGGTGCTGCTCTCGATGGTCCCGGCCCTGCAGTTCGACAACTGGCAGTGGCTGGCCTTCGCCCTCACCGGCCCCGTCGTGGTGTACGGCGGCTGGCCGTTCCACCGCGCCGCCGCCTGGACCAACGCCAAGCACGGCGCCGCGACCATGGACACCCTGGTCTCGCTCGGCACCCTGGCCGCCTTCGGCTGGTCGGTGTGGGCGCTGTTCTGGGGGCACGCCGGGATGCCCGGCATGCGGCACTCCTTCGCCTTCACCGTTGACCGCACCGGCGCCTCCTCCACCCTGTACCTGGAGACCGCCGCCGCCGTCACCACCCTGATCCTGCTCGGCCGCTGGCTGGAGGCCCGCTCCAAGCGCCGCGCCGGCGCCGCCCTGCACGCCCTGCTCGACCTCGGCGCCAAGGACGTGGCGGTGCTGCGCGGCGGCCGCGAGAGCCGTGTCCCGATCGGCCAACTCGCGGTCGGCGACCGGTTCGTGGTCCGTCCCGGCGAGAAGATCGCCACCGACGGCACCGTGATCGAGGGCAGCTCCGCCGTGGACGCCTCGATGCTGACCGGCGAGTCGGTGCCGGTCGAGGTCGCCGTCGGCGACCCCGTCACCGGCGCGACCGTCAACGCCGGCGGACGGCTGGTGATCGAAGCCACCCGGGTCGGCGCGGACACCCAACTCGCGCGAATGGCCAAGCTGGTCGAGGACGCGCAGAACGGCAAGGCCGCCGCGCAGCGCCTCGCCGACCGGATCTCCGCCGTCTTCGTGCCCTCCGTCATCCTGATCGCCCTCGCCACCCTGGTCGGGTGGCTGCTGGTCACCGACAGCCCCACCGAGGCGTTCACCGCCGCCGTCGCGGTGCTGATCATCGCCTGCCCCTGCGCCCTGGGTCTGGCCACCCCGACCGCCCTGATGGTCGGCACCGGTCGCGGCGCCCAGCTCGGCATCCTGATCAAGGGCCCCGAGGTTCTGGAGAACACCCGCAAGGTCGACACCATCGTCCTCGACAAGACCGGCACCGTGACCACCGGCAGGATGACCCTGGTCGGCGTCCACACCACCGAGGGCACCACCGAGGACGAGGCACTGCGGCTGGCCGGCGCGCTGGAGCACGCCTCCGAACACCCGATCGCCCAGGCCGTCGCCACCGCCGCACAGGAGAAGTTCGGCGAGCTGAAACCCGTCGAGAGCTTCGAGAACCTGCCCGGGCTGGGCGTGCAGGGCATGGTCGAAGGCCATCAGGTGCTGGCCGGACGCGCCGCACTGCTCGCCGACACGCCCCTGCCGCCCGCCCTCGCCTCCGCCCGGGCCGCCGCCGAACGGGCCGGCCGGACCGCCGTCACCGTCGCCTGGGACGGTGCGGCGCGGGCCGTGCTGGAGGTGGCGGACGCCGTGAAGCCGACCAGCGCGGAGGCGATCGCCGAGCTGCGGGCCCTGGGCCTGCGCCCGGTACTGCTGACCGGTGACAACCGGCTGGTCGCCGAGTCGGTGGCGGCCGAGGTCGGCATCCCCGCCGAGGACGTGATCGCCGAGGTGCTGCCCGAGGACAAGGTCGCCACCGTGCAGCGGCTGCAGGCCGAAGGCCGCACCGTCGCCATGGTCGGCGACGGCGTCAACGACGCGGCCGCCCTCGCCCAGGCCGACCTCGGCCTGGCCATCGGCACCGGCACCGACGCCGCCATCGAGGCCGCCGACCTCACCCTGGTCCGCGGCGACCTCCGCTCCGCCGCCGACGCCATCCGACTGTCCCGGCGCACCCTGGCCACCATCAAGGGCAACCTGTTCTGGGCCTTCGCCTACAACGTCGCCGCCCTGCCACTGGCCGCCACCGGCCTGCTCAACCCCATGATCGCGGGCGCCGCCATGGCCTTCTCCTCGGTCTTCGTGGTCACCAACAGCCTGCGCCTGCGCAACTTCCGACCGGCCTGAACGGACACCGGCCGCCCGGTCAACGCCCGAGCAGTTCACCGCCGTTGCAGTGCAGGATCTCGCCGGTGATGAACCCGGCCTCCTCGGAGGCGAGGAAGCACACGGCGGCGGCGACCTCCCCGGACTCGCCGATCCGCCCGAGCAGGGTGCGCGCCGAGCGGCGGGCGACCTCCGCCTCGTCCAGGCGCGGCCCGAAGAACTCGGTGCCCGCCACCGTGCCGGGCGCCACGATGTTGGCGGTGATCCCGGACGGGCCGAGCTGGGCGGCCAGGAAGTTGTTCCAGGCGTGCAGCGAGGCCTTCGCCGCCCCGTAGGAGCCGGCGCCGCGCAGTGCGGCGATCGAGGAGACGGTGACGACCCGGCCGGAGCCGGGGGTGAGCCGGTCGCGGACGGACTCGGTGAGCAGCACGGCGGTGAGCACGTTGCGCTCGAAGTCGCCGCGCCAGCGGGCCAGTACGGCGTGCGGGCCGGCGCCGAACACCGTCTCCCGGCTGCCGGCGTTGTTGACCAGCACGTCGATCCGGGCGGGCAGCTCGGCCAGGGCGGCCTCCACGGCGTCCGGGTCGGCCAGGTCGCACACCAACGGGGTGACGTTGGGGCCGAGTTCCGCGGTGGCGTGGTCCAGGACGCCGGGGCGGCGGCCGACGATCACCACCCGCTCTCCGGCCTCGGCGAAGCGCCGGGCCACCTCAAGGCCGATGCCGGTGCCTCCACCGGTGACAACAACGTTCCTGGCCATAGCGCACTCCCTCCCTGACCGTTCACCGCTCAGCGGATGGCAGGCGGTCCGTACCGGATTGCCACGATTCCTATCACGCTGGGTTGCGGTGTCTGCGGGGTGGGTGACGCCGCGCGCTCGCCGTGCGGTGTGATATGCGCTCCGCCGTCCGGGTGCGCGGATGCACACGGAGAGTGGAGAGAGGCAACTCACACCCCCCTGGCGTAACTCTGCGCCCCCTGTTACGTCTTACCTTTTGTAGAGCGGGGCTCCGGCGGGCCCCGGACGGTCGTCGATTCGTCGACGGCCCTCGCGCACGGCGCCGGGCCGGATCCGGGAGCCCGGGGATTGCTTTGAGCGGCCGTTCCCCACCCGGGATCGTCCCGGGCGCCGTGCGCCCCAACCATCACAGCCATGAAGACATGAAGAAGGGCCCGGCCCCCGCCTCCCTCATCGGGTGGCAGGGGGCCGGGCCCCTTCGTTGCGGCTGCGGCTCGCTCAGCGGGCGTCGAGCGGCACGTAGTCGCGGATCTCGACGCCGGTGTAGATCTGCCGCGGGCGGCCGATCCGGCTGGTCGGGTCCTTGATCATCTCGTGCCAGTGGGCGATCCAGCCGGGCAGCCGGCCGAGCGCGAACAGCACGGTGAACATGCTGGTCGGGAAGCCCATCGCGCGGTAGATCAGGCCCGTGTAGAAGTCCACGTTCGGGTACAGGCGGCGCGAGACGAAGAAGTCGTCCTTGAGCGCGTGCTCCTCCAGCTTGAGGGCGATGTCCAGCAGCTCGTCGGACTTGCCGAGCTGGGACAGCACCTCGTGGGCGAGCACCTTGACCTGTGCGGCGCGCGGGTCGAACGCCTTGTAGACGCGGTGGCCGAAGCCCATCAGCTTGACGCCGTCCTCGCGGTTCTTCACCTTGCGGATGAAGGCGTCGACGTCGCCGCCGTCGTTCTTGATCTGCTCCAGCATCTCCAGCACGGCCTGGTTGGCGCCGCCGTGCAGCGGACCCCAGAGCGCCGAGATGCCCGCCGAGATCGAGGCGAACAGGTTGGCGTGCGAGGAGCCGACCAGGCGCACCGTCGAGGTGGAGCAGTTCTGCTCGTGGTCGGCGTGCAGGATGAGCAGCTTGTCCAGCGCGTTGACCACGACCGGGTTCAGCTCGTAGTCCTCGGCCGGGACGGCGAAGGTCATCCGCAGGAAGTTCTCGACGTAGCCGAGGTCGTTGCGCGGGTAGACGAAGGGCTGGCCCACCGCCTTCTTGTACGCGTACGCCGCGATCGTCGGCAGCTTCGCCAGCAGGCGCACCGTCGACAGGTGGCGCTGGGCGGCGTCGAACGGGTTGTGGCTCTCCGGGTAGAAGGTGGAGAGCGCGCCGACCACCGAGGACAGCATCGCCATCGGGTGCGCGTCCCGCGGGAAGCCCTGGAAGAAGCGCTTGACGTCCTCGTGCAGCAGGGTGTGCTGGGTGATCTCGTTGTTGAACGCCGCCAGCTGGTCCGCGTTCGGCAGCTCGCCGTTGATCAGCAGGTAGGCGGTCTCGATGAAGTTGGCCTCGCCGGCCAGCTGCTCGATCGGGTAGCCGCGGTAGCGCAGGATGCCGGCGTCACCGTCAATGAAAGTGATCGCGGACTTGTTGGCGGCGGTGTTGCCGAAACCGTTGTCCAGGGTGACCAGGCCGGTCTGCGGAAGCAGCTTCGAGATGTCGAAGCCGGCGTTGCCCGCAGTGCTCTCGACGACGGGGTACTCGTACTCGCCGTCCTGGTACCGCAGTACTACCGATTTGTCGCTCACGTCTTCCTCACCGACGAAATTTGATCCTCATCCGACTGCCCTGACTGTCTCAACGATCCCTCACTCGAAGGACGGCCGCGCACCGGGGGTGGCCCCGGAAAGGACCAGGGCCTACAAACTCTGCTGCCGCAGCCGGTGTGAACCGGACAAGATCGGCACCAGACCAGGTTCCG
Organism: Kitasatospora sp. NPDC059673; assembly: GCF_042734215.1. Classification (NCBI taxonomy): domain Bacteria; kingdom Bacillati; phylum Actinomycetota; class Actinomycetes; order Kitasatosporales; family Streptomycetaceae; genus Kitasatospora; species Kitasatospora sp. NPDC059673. Next base: position 156,790 of record NZ_JBHWEN010000018.1, read on the forward strand.
CTGTAAATCTCTTCACGTCAAGACAACCTCTGACCGTACCGTACCCCCTGAACCGCGCCCCGAGGCCAATCTGTGGTCCAGCGCGGAGTGCCGCCGCCCGGCGCTCACCGCCCGCACCGCCTGCCCGATCGCCTTCCGCGACCCCACCAGGACCACCAGCTTCTTCGCCCGCGTCACCGCCGTGTACAACAGGTTGCGCTGAAGCATCGTCCACGCCGAGGTCGTGACGGGAATCACCACCGCCGGATATTCGCTGCCCTGCGAACGGTGGATCGTCACCGCGTACGCGTGCGCCAACTCGTCGAGCTCGTCGAAGTCGTACGGCACCTCCTCGTCCTCGTCGGTCATCACCGTCAGCCGCTGGTCGTCCACGCTGAGCGAGGTCACGACGCCCACTGTGCCGTTGAAGACGCCGCTGCGCCCCTTGTCGTAGTTGTTGCGGATCTGCGTCACCTTGTCGCCGACCCGGAACGTCCGCCCGCCGAAACGGCGTTCGGGCAGGCCCTCGCGGGCCGGCGTCACCGCCGACTGGAGCAGCGTGTTCAGCGCGCCCGCCCCCGCGGGGCCGCGGTGCATCGGCGCCAGCACCTGGACGTCGCGCCGCGGGTCCAGGCCGAAGCGCTGCGGGATACGGCGGGCCACCACGTCCACCGTCAGGCCCGCCGCGCGCTCCGCGTCGTCCTCCGCGAACAGGAAGAAGTCCGGCAGGCCATCGGTCAGCGGCGGCAGGCCCTCGTTGATCCGGTGCGCGTTCACCACCACGCCCGACTGCTGCGCCTGCCGGAAGATCCGGGTCAGCCGCACCGACGGAATCGGGCTGCCCGAGGACAGCAGATCCCGCAGCACCTCGCCCGCCCCCACCGACGGCAGCTGGTCCACGTCCCCCACGAACAGCAGGTGCGCGCCCGGCGCGACCGCCTTGACCAGCTTGTTCGCCAGGATCAGGTCCAGCATCGACGCCTCGTCCACCACCACCAGGTCGGCGTCCAACGGCCGGTCCCGGTCGTACGCGGCGTCCCCGCCCGGCTTCAGCTCCAGCAGCCGGTGCACGGTGGACGCCTCCGCGCCGGTCAGCTCCGCCAGTCGCTTCGCCGCCCGCCCGGTCGGCGCCGCCAGCACCACCTTCGCCCGCTTCGCCAACGCCAGCTGGACGATCGACTTCACCGTGAACGACTTGCCGCAGCCCGGGCCGCCGGTCAGCACCGCGACCTTCTCGGTCAGCGCCAGACGCACCGACTGCTCCTGCTCCGGGGCGAGTTCGGCGCCCGTCCGCTTCGCCAGCCAGCCCAGCGCGGCCGGCCAGTCCACCCCCCGGAACCACGGCAACCGGTCCTCCTCGGCCCGCAGCAGCCGCAACAGCTGACCCGCCAGCGAGATCTCCGCCCGGTGGAACGGCACCAGGTACACCGCCGTGATCTCCAGCCCGTCCCCGCCCGGCAGCCGCTCCTGCACCACGCCTTCCGCCGCGACCAGCTCCGCCAGGCAGTCGATCACCAGCCCGACGTCCACCTGCAGCAGCTTCACCCCGTCCGCGATCAGCCGCTCCTCCGGCAGATAGCAGTGCCCCTGGTCGGTCGACTGCGACAACGCATACTGCAGGCCCGCCTTCACCCGCTCCGGCGAATCGTGCGGAATGCCCACCGCCTGCGCGATCCGGTCCGCCGTCAGGAACCCGATGCCCCACACGTCCGCCGCCAGCCGGTACGGCTGGTTCTTCACCACCCCGATCGACGCGTCCGCGTACTGCTTGTAGATCCGCACCGCCAGCGAGGTCGACACCCCGACGCTCTGCAGGAAGACCATCACCTCCTTGATGGACTTCTGCTCCTCCCACGCCTTGGCGATCATCTTCGTCCGCTTCGGCCCCAGACCCGGCACCTCGATCAGCCGCTTCGGCTCGTTCTCGATCACCTCCAGGGTCTCCACCCCGAAGCGCTCCACGATCCGCTCCGCGAACCGCGGCCCGATCCCCTTGATCAACCCCGAACCCAGGTACCGCTGAATGCCCTGCACGGTGGCCGGCAGCACCGTCGTGTAGTTCTCCACCGTGAACTGCCGCCCGTACTGCGGATGCGACCCCCACCGCCCGAACAACCGCAGGCTCTCCCCCACCTGCGCCCCGAGCAGCGCCCCCACCACCGTCAGCAGATCGTTCGCCCCACGCCCGGTGTCCACCCGCGCCACCGTGTACCCCGTGTCCTCATTGGCGTACGTGATCCGCTCCAGGACCCCCTCCACCTGCGCCAGCTGCAACGGACACCTCACACGCAATCAGGACACATCGCCACGACGAACGTACCGTGCGCCACTGACACTCCTTCTCCGTACCCCACTTGCTGCACCCCGGTTCCGCGCCCCGCCAGGGCGCGGGGAACCGCGCGGCCACGCACGACGGGGCCGTACGCCGACGACGCACGACGCCGTTGCCCTGCCCGCCCAACCGTTCACTGCGCCCCTTCACCGAGGCGAAGCAGCTGGGGCACCCGCCGCCGCCCCGTCACCCCCTCCAGCGCCGCCGCGCACGGCACCAGCACCAGCAGCCCCACCGCCGCCACAGCGATGCTTGCCCAGTCCGGAGCGAGCACCGGCGCCCCCGGCCCGGAGGTGAACGCCCGCAGCTCCAACGCAGGTCCCAGCAACCACGGCAGGCCCAGCCCGAGCACTGTCCCCCCCGATCACCGCCGCCGCCATCACCGGGAGCAACTGCACCAGTTGGACTCCCGCCGCGGCCCTCGCCCCCAGGCCCAACGTCCGCAGGTACGCGAGCACCCGGCCACGCTCCGCCGAGCCGAGCAACAGCTCCAGGACCACCGCCGCCAGCCCGAGCAGCAGGCCGACCGCCGCCGCCACCCGGAACGCCAGCTCCAACGCCGACACCAGCCCGTCGTCCGCCGACTCCCTCAACTGCCCTGCCAGATCGCGGACTTCCACCGGCGCCCCACGCAGCACCGCACCACCGGCCGCCCTTGCGCCGCCCGCGCCCCCGGTCGCCGCCGAGGCCGCCACCACGGCGCGCAGCCGAGTACCGTCGATCCGCCGCGCACCGGCCACCGAGCCGGCCCGGCCGGGCTCGGCGAACAGCACCGCCGCGTTGCGCTGCCCGGTCTGCCGGGGCAGTCGGTCCGCGGCGGGCCCGCCGAACACCAGCAGCGGACCGGTCGCGACGTCACCCACCACCGGGCCGATCGCCCGGTCCCGGTCCGCCCCGGCGGGCAGCACGCCGACGATCCGGACCCGGAACCTGGTCGCCCCGGCGTCCGCGTCGAACGACCCCTCCGGGAACCGCGCCGCGGTCCTCGCGTCGGCCAGCGCGGGCAGTTCCGCACCCGCCGCGAGCGGCGCGGACAGGCCCGCGCCGGACAGCGCCGACGCCACCGGGGAGCCCGGCTCCAGCGCCGCCAGCACCGACTGGTCGACCCCGACCAGCCCCACGCCCTTGACCACCGCGCCGTCCTCGTCCGCGGTCAGCGTGGCCACCCCGCCGCGCACCGGCAGCACCCCGCCGACCCCCGGCACCTTCGCCAACTCCTCCAGCGGCAACGGCCGTTGCGACGGCCCGAGGACCACCGCGTCCCCGCCGGTACGCCACTCGGCGGCCTCCACCCGGCCCTGCCGGACCGTCCCGGACACCAGCGCGCCGAACACCGCGCAGGCCAGCGCGGGCACCAGCACCAGCAGGGCCGTCGCCGCCGCGGAACGCCGCCCGGCCTGCGACAGCCCGACCAGCGCGACCGTGCCGCGCCCCCGCCGCGCCCAGCCGGTCAGCAGCCGCAGCGGCACCGGGTACACCCGCAGCACCACGACCACCGCTGCCAGACCCAACACCACAGGAACCAAAGCCAGTTGAGGATCCGGATCGGCCGCCGCCGACACCGCGCCGCGCAACCGCAGCTGCAGCACGCCCGCCGCCGCCAGCACCAGCACCGCGCCCTCCACCACCGGCCGCGCCGACCGGCCGAGCGCCCGCTTCACGCCCCGCCGCCGCACCGGCTCCCGGCCCGCCCGGCGCACCGCCCGGCCCTGCCACCACACCGCCACCGCGGGCGCGCCCGCCACCAGCACCGCCGCCACCAGCACCGGCCACCAGGCGCCGAGCGGCCGCTCCCCCGCCGACCACCGGGACGCCAGCCAACCCGCCGGCACCCCCACCAGAACCGCCGGAACGGCCTCCATGGCCCGCAGCGCCGCCAGTGCGATCTCACCCGCCCCGCGCGCCCGCTGGAGCGTCAGCGCCGCCTCCCGGCGCCGCGCCCCCAGCCGGGCCGCCGCCACCGCCGTGGACACCCCGATCGCCAACAGCCCCGCCAGCGCGAACGACTGCAAGGACACCGTCCGGGCCCGCTGCTCCGCGAACCGGTCCACCAGGACCGACAGCCGCTCCTGCACCTGCGGCGGCGACACCGTCCGCACCCCCGCCGGGCACGGCAGCGCGTCCGAGACGATCCCCCCACACACCCGGTCCACCGCCGACCTGCTGAACCCCTCTGCCCCGGACGCCAGTTCACGCACACCCGCAGCCGTGCCACCGGTCCCCCAGGGCTGCTGCTCCGACCGGAACGCCCAGGTCGCCGACACCGACAACGACCCGCGCGCCTCCAGCGCCTCCAGCCCCGCCGGAGCCACCAGCGCCTGCCCGTACCGGATGTACCCGCTCGGCTCCGCCGCGTCCAACGGCGCGTTCAACAAAGGGAGTTCACGCCACAGCTCGTCCGCGCCGTCGAGCGGCTCGAACTCCCCGACCACCACCGCCTCGGTGGCCCCCTTCTGCCCCTCCAGCCACACCCGCTGACCGACCGTCAGCCCGAACTGGTCCAACCCCCGGCGCGACAGCCCCAGTTCGATCGGGGCCTCCTTCGCCCCGTCCGGCCGGCCCGGCGCCCGGCCCGCGGTCCAGCGCACCCGGTCCGCCGCGTCCTGCGCGTACGCCAGCGACACCGACCCGGGATTGCCGTGCGGCCTCGCCACACCCGCCCCCGACAGCTGCATGCCGTCGCTCTGTGCCCAGCCCGACACCCGCACCAGGGTGTGCGCCAACTCCCCCGACGCGCCCTGCCGCAGGCCCTCCCCGACCCGCGTCAGGTCACTGTCCAACGAGCCGAACCGCGGCGCCGTGGACTGACCGGAAAAGTTCCGCGGCGCATTCAGCGACGCCCGCGCCATCACCAACGGCCCGTCCACCTGCGCCACCGCCAGCCGGCGCTGCAACTCCTTCGTCGCCAGAGCGTCGAACACCGGCGGCCACAGCAACGACGCCACCGTCAGCACCACCGACAGCGCCGCCGGCACCACCAGCACCGGCCACCCCGTCCGGGCCTCCCGCAGCGCCGGACGCCACCCCCCGAACCCACCGAGGCCCCTCATCCGCTCTCCCCCGCCCGCAGCTCACGCGCCAGATCCACCCGCGCCAACATCCGCGACAGCACCAGCACCACCGTGCCGACCCCCAGGCCGGTCGCCAGCACCACCGCCGCCGTCCAGCCCCAGCCCACCGTCAACTCCAACGACGGGAACACCGCCCGGCCGGTCCCGTCGACCACGATCAGCGGCAGCACCACCGCCGCCAGCGCGATGCCCAGCGCCCCGCCCAGCAGCACCGAGAAACCCACCACCACCAACTGCTCCAGCCGCAGCACCCCCGCCAACTGCCGGCGCCGCACCCCGATCGCCCGCAACACCGCGAACTCCCGCCGCCGCGACCGCGCCGAACCCACCGCGTGCACCGTGAACCCCGCCACCGCGAACGCCGGCGACAACACCAAGGACAGCACCAGCGCACTGCGCCGACCCGACCGGAACGGATCCGCCGCCAACGCCGCCGCCCGCGACCGGACACTCTCCACCCGGCCCAGCCGCGGATCCGCCGCGATCACCCGCTCCGCCTGCTCCGCCCCCGCCCTCGACCGCGCCGCCAGCAGCCACGCCCCGTCCGTCACCGGCGGCAGCCCCAGCCCCGACCGCGCCGCCGACAGCGCCGGCAGATCCACCAGCACCTGCGCCTTGTCACGATCCCCACCACCCGGCAGATCCGGCAGCACCCCGACGATCCGCAGCCCGAACAGATCCACCGGACCATCCATCAGCCGCAACTCGCCACCGACCCCGAACCGGACCTTCCGCGCGAACGCCTCGTTCACCAGCGCCGGCACCAAATACCCCGCCACCGGCATCCCCTGCACCCGCTTCGGCGTCCCCGGCGGCACCAGCGCGAACGACACCCCGTCCGTCGCCTCCCCCTGCGCCGGATCCGCCCCGCGCACCACTGCCGACAGCAAACCGCCACCCTCCGCCTTCGACACCTCGCAGACCCCAGCCTCGACCCGCCGCTCCCCCTGATCCGACACGCCAGGGCACCCCAGGCCCGCCACCCGGACGTCCCCGCGCGTCACGTTCACCCAGCTCGCGCCGGACGGCACACTCGCCCCCTCGATCCCCGACACCGTCCACCGGAACGTCGCCCGCGGAAAACCCCGCGTCGCACTCCGCAGCCCCAACTGCGTCACCTGAAGCGGATAGTGCAACGCCCCCAACGCCAACGGCAGCGACACCGACCGCGCCACCCCGTCCGCCGTCAGCTCCGCCCGCACCTGCGCCACCAGCCACACCGGCCCCACCCGGTCCGCCGCCGACACCGCCACCCGCACCTTCAACTCCGACGGACGCCCCTCCAACGGCATCCCGTGCACCGGCACCTCGTCCCTGAGCCGCGCCAACTGATGGGCCAGCGCGCCCTGTTCGAGATCCGACCGGACCGCCGGAACCGCATGCGTCCAAGCCCCCGGCACCACCCGCTCCGACGTCGCCACCGGCTGCACCGCCGCCGTGTCCAGGGCCAGCACCGAGACCTGCGCCCCCTGCACCTGGCCCGCCACCGAAGCCACCGGCGTCACCGCCGCCACCCCCGGCACCGCCGACAGCGCCGCCTGCCGCGCCCCCGCCGGCAACTCCCCACCCGTCACCCGCAGATCCGCCCCCAGCTCGAACGCCGCCCGATCCCGGTCGCTCGGCCCCTCCCCCGCGATCGCCGTCGTCGTCAACGCCCCCACCGCCAACGCCAACGCCATCAACAGCACCGGCGCCGCCTGACCCGACCGGCCCCGGCTCACCTGCCAACCACTGAGCGGAGCCACCAGACCCCGCCCCCGCCGCGCCAACGCCTCCAACGCCCGCCCGAGCGGCGGCAGCAACCTGAGCAGCAGCAACGCCGCCGCCACCGTCATCACCACCGGCGCCGCCACCAGCACCGGATCGAACCCCACCGCACTCGACGCCGGGCTCAACAGCTCCTCGTACTGCCGCAGTTGCAGATACGCCAGCACCGCCACCGCGGCCGGCACCAGGTCCGCCCCGGCCCGCTGCGCCACCGCCCGCCGCGCACTGCGCGACGGCGTCTCCCGTTCGCCGCCGTCCGCCGTCCACAGCACTGGCAGCAACGCCGCACACCCGTGCAGCAGCAGCGCCACCCCGGCAACCGCCCACGCCGCCGCGCCCGTCGCCTCCGCGGCCGCGCCGTCCACCGGCAGCCCCAGCCGATCCAGCAGCCGCAGCAACGGCCCCGCCGCCCACACCCCCAGCAGCGCCGCCGGCACCGTGCACAGCGTCCACTCCACCGCCGCACCGCCCAACAACCGGGCCCGACCCGCACCGCGCGCCAACTGCAACAGCAGCTCCGCCCGCCGGACATCCGCCAGTTGACGTGCCGTCAGCACCATCGTCACCGCCGACAGCACTGCCAGCATCGTCACCGGCACCAGCATCCCCGACCGCGCCACCATCATCGGCGACCGCAGATCGTTCAACGCCGCCAACAGATCGCTCGACGCCCGCAACCCCTTCAGCGGCGGCTCCGCGCCCCGGAACACCGCCCGGTTCGTATCACCTCCGGTCAGCCGCTCCACCCGATCCCGCAGCAGCCCCAACCCCTCCGGCCGCACCTGCCCCGGCTGCGGCACCGCCGTCCACTGCACGTCCACCTGGTCGTGCAGCAACGGATGCGTCCGCAGCAACTCCTGCGACCCCAGCACCAACGCCTCCGGCGACTCCACCGAGGACGCCGTCCGCCACGCCCGCCACAGCCGCTCCGCCCCTGGCAGCTCCCGGTACACCCCGCTCACCGTCACCGACAACGTCCCGCCGGCCGGCAAGGTCAACGGCAGCTTCGCTCCTGTCGCCACCCCCAGCCAACGCGCCGCCGCCTCCGACACCGCCACCTGCTCAAGCCCCGTCGGCCAGGCCCCCTGCGCCAACTCCGCCACCCGCTGCGGTTCCGCCACCGCCACCGGCGCCATCGCCAACCCCGGCGACGACGCCTCCGCCACCGCCACCCTCGGCAACGGCGTCCGCAACGGCATCGTCCCGTGCCACGCCTCTTCGATCTCCGCCGGCATCCCCGGCAACGCCCGGTGCAACGCCGCCCGCACCGGCCCATCCGCCGCCGCGTCCCCGCCCTCGGCATACCGCCCCGACACCGACACCGAGAACCGCGGATCCGCCGCCAAGCGGTGCCGCATCCCCTGCGCCACCGAACTCCCCGTCAGCGCCGTCAGCGCGGTCAACCACCGCCACCGCCACCAGCACCGTCACCGCAGCAGTCCCCAGCACCACCCCGTTCTGCCCCGCCCGCCGAACCCCCGGAGGCGAACCCCACCCGTCCGCGCCCATTCCCCCGAAGCCCTCCCGCCCGCCGATGGTCTGGACCAATCTCCGACGGGCAGTCTGCCCCCAACCCCCGGCCCGGGCAACAGCCCACCGATCACAGACCGGACTCGTTCGGCATCGGCTCCCGAAATGCAGAAAGGGCCCCAGCCAAATGGCTGGAGCCCTTTCCAGAATAATTGTTCGGCGGCGTCCTACTCTCCCACAGGGTCCCCCCTGCAGTACCATCGGCGCTGTGAGGCTTAGCTTCCGGGTTCGGAATGTAACCGGGCGTTTCCCTCACGCTATGACCACCGAAACACTATGAAACTGTCGAACCGGACCTGGACAAACCAGGTTCTGTTCGTGGTTTCAGAACCAACACAGTGGACGCGAGCAACTGAGGACAAGCCCTCGGCCTATTAGTACCGGTCAACTCCACCCCTCACAGGGCTTCCATATCCGGCCTATCAA
>NZ_JBHWEN010000019.1:0-161781 GCF_042734215.1 Kitasatospora sp. NPDC059673
AGAACTACCCCCACCAAATATACGCCGCGCCGCCCAGTAAGTAAAATAAACCACCCCGCCGGGCTCAGGCCTCGCCCGAGCCGTCAGGTTCCTCACCTTCCTCGTACGGCACGCCCGTGGACGACAGCGACAGCTCCTGCTGCGCCCAGACGGTCTTGCCGCCCCGGCCGAACCGGGTGCCCCAACGCTGCGCCAGGTGACCGATGATGAACAGTCCGCGGCCGCCCTCGTCGGTGCTCTTCGCCCGCCGCAGGTGCGGGGTGCTGGCCGAGCTGTCCGACACCTCGCAGATCAGGTCCCGGTCGTGGATGAGCCGCAGCCGGATCGGCGGCTCCCCGTAGCGGATCGCGTTGGTCACCAGCTCGCTGACGATCAGGTCGGTGGCGAACTCCATCTCCCCCAACTCCCAGGCCGCCAACTGGTGTTCGGCCAGCCGCCGGGCCGTGCGCACCACCGCCGGGTCGTCGGGCAGCGTCCACACCGCGACCCGCTCGTCCGGCAGCGCCCGGGTGCGGGCCAGCAGCAGCACGGCGTCCTCGCGCTGCCGTTCGGGCAGCAGCGCGTACACCACCCGGTCGCACAGGTCGCTCAGTTGTTCCTCGCCGGGCCGCGCGAGCACCCGTTCCAGCACCGCCCGCCGCCCGCCCGGGCCGTCGGGCGCACCGTCCTCGTCGGTGTGCCGGGCACGGCCGGACATCAACCCCTCGGTGTACAGCGCCAGTACGCAGCCCTCGTCCAGCTCGGTGGTGGTCGTCTCGTAGCAGCAGTCGCCCCAGCCCAGCGGCCGCGCGGGCTCGACATCGAACGGCAGCGGCTCGCCGTCCGGGCCGACCAGCACCGGCGCGGGGTGCCCGGCGGACGCGGCGGTGCAGGTCCGGGCGATCGGGTCGTACACCAGGTACAGGCAGGACGCGAGGCCGTCCGGGAGCCGGTCCGCGCCGGGTGGCAGGCTGTCGCGCTGCTCCTCGGTCAGCACCCGCGCGGCCTCGTCCAGGCGCACCAGCAGCTCGTCCGGCGCCAGGTCCTGCACGGCCAAGGTGCGCAGTGCGGTGCGGAGTTGGCCCATCAGGGCGGCGGCCTCGATGCCGGTTCCGGTGATCCGGCCGATCGCCAGGCCGACCCGGGCGGCGGACAGCGGGATGATGTCGTACCAGTCGCCGCCGGGGCCGACCGCGCCCGGCAGGTAGACCTGCGCGGTCTCCACGGCGCTGAGTTCGGCCGGTTCCCTGGGCAGGAGTTGGCGTTGCAGGGTGGTGGCGATGGTGCGTTCGCGGGCGTAGCTGCGGGCCTTGTCGATGGACAGGGCGCCGCGGGAGGCGAGTTCGACGGCAAGGTCCAGGTCGGCCTGTTCGAAGGGGTCCGGCCGCCGGTTGCGGTACAGGGCGAGCAGACCCAGGACGGTGTCGTGGGCCATCAGCGGCGCGACAATCATCGAGTGGACGCCGAGCCCGGTCAGGCGGCGTCCGCGCGCGGGGTCGGCGGCCAGCCAGTCCTCCTCGCCGCTCAGTCCGCGTACCAGCCGGGCCCGTCCGTCCTCCATCGCTTGGCTGTAGGGCGTGGGCGCCCCGAAGGTGGACAGTTCGCCGCGCGGGATCGGGCCCGGCCCCCCGGCGGGCCGGCCGGGGTCGTGCACGGCCCGGTAGGCGGCGCGGCGCAGCGGGGCGGTGGGGTCGGCGGGTCCGGTGTGGGTGGGCAGGCCGCGCAGGGGTTCGTCGAGCAGGTCGACGGTGGCGATGTCGGCGAGGCGGGGCACGGCGACGTCGGCGAGTTCCTCGGCGGAGCCGATGGCGTCCAGGGAGGCGCCGAGTTGGCGGTGTGCGGTGTGCAGGATGTCGAGGCGGTCGAGGGTGGCTTGGCGTTCGGTGACGTCCTGGATGGCGGCGACCAGGTAGCGGTGGCCGGTGCGGGAGCGGATCGGGAAGAACGAGACCGCGCCGACGATGTCGCGGCCGGGTTGGCCGGGGGTGCGGCCGCGGACCAGGTGTTCGCGGATCCAGTCGCCGTCCTGGAGGGCCTGGCGGGCGAGGGTTTCGAGTTCGGTGTCGTCGAAGCCGGGCGCGAGGTCGCCGACGTGCAGGCCGACGCTCAGTGTGTCGGGGCGCTCGGCGGCGGGGTTGTGGCGTACCAGCCGCAGGTCCTGGTCGAGCAGGTAGAGGCCGATGGGGGCCTGGGTGAACAGGGCGTCGAGCAGCGCTTCGGCGTCGTGCGGCCCGTCCATGCCGTCCCTCCTGTCCGGATCGCCCTGGCCGGTCCCGCCGTTGGGGGTGCTCATCGCGGCCGGTCCTGCGAGGTCGCGAGCGGGGTGGGCCGGAAGGCGATCAGTGCGATGTCGTCGCGGACGTCGGCGACCAGGCCTGCCAGGTGTTCGCAGAGTTCGGCGAGCGGGCGGTGGCGGGCTTCGGCGGCGGACCGGCAGAGGCGGGCGATGCCGTCGCCGAGGTGTTCGCCGGGGACTTCGACGAGGCCGTCGGTGTAGAACAGCAGTGTTTCGCCGGGGCCCACCGGGTCGCGGTGGGTGACCCGGGGGCGGCGCGGGTCGACGCACAGCGGGAGGTCGGCGTCCTCGGCGGCGAGCAGTCGGGGCGGGCCGGTGACGGGGACCAGGACGGGCGGGGGGTGGCCGGCGTTGCTCCATTCGACCTCCCAGGCGCCGTCCGCGCCGTGCCGGGTGAGGCGGGCGTGCACGGCGGTGGCGAAGGTGCTGATGCCCAGTCCTTCGGCGGCGGTGTCGAGTTCGCGCAGGGTGTCGGCGGGGGTGTGGCCGTGCGGGCGGATGTAGGCGATGGAGCGCAGCATGGCGCGGAGTTGGCCCATGGTGGTGGAGGCTGCGAGGTCGTGGCCGGCGACGTCACCGATGGTCATGGCGAGTGCGCCGTCGGGGAGGGTGAACGCGTCGTACCAGTCGCCGCCGACTTCGGCGTTGCGGCTGCCCGGGCGGTAGCGGGCGGCGAGGTCGGCGCCGCCGACGCGGGGCGGGGTGGTGAGCATGGCGCGTTGCAGGACGACGGCGGTGTGCCGGGCGCGTTGCAGGGCGAGGGCTTGGCGCAACGGTGCTTGGGCGCGTTGCAGGACTTCGTGCTGGAGTTCGATGTCGGCGGGTCCTGGCGGGGGTGCGCCTTCGCAGTCCGCGGTGGCGGCGAGGGCGACGACGGCGCCGTCGACGACGATCGGCAGCAGGGTGAGGCTGGTGGCGCGGGCGCGTTCCAGCCAGCGGGCGGAGATCTCGGGGATGTTGCCGGCGGGGATGTTGCCGTCGGCGAATTCGAGCACGATGGGAGTGCGGTCGGAAACCGCTTTCCGGGCGCGTGCGCCGAGGGTGTAGGTCTGCCGGTTGATCGGTGGCAGCGGGGGCAGTCCGGGGCGGGCGACGGAGGCGACCCGGGTGGCGACGACGGCGCCGCCGGCGGCGTCGGGTTCGCGCAGCAGGTAGACGGCGCACACGTCGGTGAGTTCGGGGACGAGGGTGGCGGCGAGGGCGGCGAAGGCGTCGTCGGCGCGTTCGGCCTCGGTGACGGCGCCGGCCCGGGCGAGCAGTCTTTCGCGCAGCCGGTTGCGCCACTGGTCCTCGATGTCGCTGGTGGTGCCGATCCATTCGGCGGGTTCGCCGTTTCGGACGATGGGGACGGCGCGGGCCCTCACGTGCCGGTAGCCGCCGTCCGCGCCGCGTACCCGGAAGACGTGTTCGAAGGCGGTGGGCAGGTCGCGGGCGGCGGCCCAGTGGGTGGCGAGTTGGTCGCGGTCCTGGGGGTGGACGACGTCGAGCCAGCTGGCGCGGGCCGTCTCGGGGAAGGGCCGGCCGGTGAGGGCCTCCCAGCCGGGGACGAGTTCGCCGGTGGTGCCGTCGGGGTGCACCAGCCACACCATTTGGGAGGTGGCGGCCATCAGTGCCTCGTAGCGCCGCAGCGCCTGGAGGCGTTCGGCGGAGAGGCGTTCGGTCTCCAGGGCGGAGTGCAGTTCGGTGGTGGTGTCGATGGCGGCGGTGAGGATGCCGGGGCCGTGCGCGGTGGCGGCGGGTGAGCAGGAGTAGACGAAGTGCCGGTGGGGGCTTGCGCTGTCCGGGCAGCCGAGGGTGCGCGGGGTGGTGACCTGCCGGGCGGTGCCGTCGGCGAGTACCGCATCGAGGGTGGCGACGAAACCTTCGGCGCCCGGCTCCGTGAACACCTCGCGGGCCGGGTCGCCGAGCGGTCGGTCGCCGAACAGGTCGCGGAACGCTTCGTTGACGTACACCAGTCGGTGGTCGTTTCCGGCGGTCAGCGCGATGGCCACGATGGCGCGGTCGAACACCTCGGGTGTCAGTGGTGTGTCCGGCACCCCGACCGGCCTCCTCCCGCCCGCCTGCCGGCGGGATCTCAGGCGCTCAGGCGAGCAGCTTGGCCTTCGCCGCGCGGAATTCTTCCTCGGAGATGGCTCCGCTGTTCTTCAGATCGGCGAGGCGGGCGAGTTCGTCCACGTGCCGGGGCCCGGCCTGCTGGCCCTCGGTGCCGGCGGCTTTGCGGATGTAGTCCTGGAAGTTGCTCTCCGCCTGTGCGGCGAGCGCCCGGTCGCGGTTCCCCATGGATTTGCCGCGGACGATCAGGTAGACCAGCACGCCGATGTAGGGCAGCAGGATGACGAAGACGGTCCAGCCGGCCTTGCCCCAGCCGCCCATGTCGTGGCTGCGGAAGATGTCGGTGATCACCTTGAACAGCAGGAAGAACCAGAGGATCCAGAGGAACAGGAACAGCATCGTCCAGAACAGGTTGAGCAACGGGTAATCGACCATCGTGAGCTCCCTTCCACAGGTCCTTCGAGAGGTATCACCACATTCCGGGCGCCGCATGTCAGCGTTCCGCGGTCGTGGCGCGCTCAGCGGCCGGCCGACGGGATTCACCGGGCGACGGTGGCGCGCTCAGCGGCCGGCCGACGGGATTCGCCAGGCGAGCAGGACCACCAGGAACGAGGCGGCGCTGAATCCGGTGCACCACCAGGCGGTGGCGATCTCGCCGCGCGTCCAGGCGTTGGTGGCGACGGTGAGTGCCCACAGTTGGCCGATGACGACCGTGATGGCGAGGGTGAGGCGGGCGGACAGGATCGCCGAGCGTTCCGGCTACTGGTCGGTGCCCGCGCCGGGTCCGGGGCCGGTCGCGGTGACCCGGGCGTCGGCGTAGCCGGAGGTCGGCCGAATCTGCGGGGGTAGTCGAAGCTCACCTCCTGCCCGCGCTCCAGCCGGTCGGCGACCTTCAACGGGGGCGCGATGCCGTCGCCGTGGCGATGCAGCACGCCCGCGGAGACGACGGCGGAGCCGACCACCAGCCGCCGGAGACGGTGGCGACGATCCGCAGGTAGTCGCGGCGGGTGGTGAGCGGGTCGGCGCTGATCCGCCCGCGCAGCGCGTCCTGCTCGGCCCGGTGCGCGTCCTCGGGGCCGCCCGGCCCGGACGGGTCGGCAGGGCTGCTCACGCCACCGCTCCGTTCCCGGGCGTGGGCCGCCCGTTGACTTCGATCAGGTTCGGTGTTCCGCCGGGGACAGGTGCCCGGCGCTCCGGCGGGACGACCATGGCGACGCCGGTGGAGACCGTGGTGGCGCCGAACACGAACTCGGTGGAGACCTCCACGCCGGGCCGCTCGGCCTGCAACTCCTCGGCGGTGCCGTAGAACAGGGCGCCGGTCGGGCACACGGTGGCGCACATCGGGGCCAGGCCGTAGGGGGTGCGGTCGTAGCACAGGTTGCACTTCAGCTGGAGCTTCGCTGCCAGGTCGATCCTGGGCACGCCGGACGGGCGGACCCCGACGGCCACCTCTACGACCCAGGCGTCCGCAGCTCGATGCGCGCGTTCGCCCTCGACGACGACACCCTCGCGCTGGAAGCCGCCGCCGTCCGCTCCGCCTCCCAGTCCATCGACCGCCTGCGCGCCCACGGCGCCGGCGGCCGCGGCCTCAGCGCCGGGGCCCTCGACCTGCTCACCCGACTCGGCAACGCCGAACCGGAGGGTCTCACCATCGGCGAACTCGCCCGCGCGGCCGGCGTCAGCTCCCGCAACGTCACCGGCCCGGTCGACACCCTGGAACGCGAAACCCTGGCCCGCCGCGTCCAGCACCCCCAGGACCGACGCTCCGTCCGCGTCACCATCACCCCCGCCGGCCGCGACTGGCTCGACGCCTTCCGCCTCCCCACCCAACGCGCCATGTCCGCCGTCTTCCGCGGCTTCACCCCCGAGGAACTGTCCCAGTTCCGGCACCTGTGCCTGCGCCTGGTCGTCAACCAGCAACACCTGGAGCACTACCTCGGCAGCGGGCAGTCCTGACCCCTTCGCCGGACAACTCCGGTCGGCCGCCCACCACTTCGAGGCCGACCGGAGTCCCTCAGCGGAACGCGTCCACGTTGCGCGCGCACCAGTCCGCGAACGTCCCCGGTCCGCGCCCGAGCATCCGCTCCACCGTCTCGGTGCGGAAGCCGACGGTGTCGGCGCGCATCAACGTGAAGCCCTCGACGATGGCGTCGGCCAGCGCCTGCGGCACCCCGCCGGGAAAACGGGCCCGGACCGCCTCGGCGGGCGTCCGCGCCGCGCGCACCTCGATACGGCGACCGGTCGCCCCCGCGATGATCCGGGCCTGCTCGGCGACCGTGAGGCACTCGCCGCCGGTCAGCACGTACTCCGCACCTTCGTGACCGTCTTCGGTCAGGACCAGGGCCGCCACGGCGGCGATGTCGGCCGGATCGATCGGCGCGAAGCGACCCGGGCCGATCGGGTCCAGGACGTACCCCTCCGTGCGGATCGTCCCCACCCACTCCAGGGCGTTGGTCATGAACCCGCCGGGCCGCAGGATCGTCGCCGGGATGCCGCTGCCACGCACGATCTCCTCCCGCTCATGGTGCCAACGCCCCATCGCGGGCATCGGGTCGCCCAGCACGTTGGCGGACGACAGGTGCACCAGGTGACGCACCCCCGAGGCCTCGGCGGCGGCAACCACGTGCGCCGTGTGCGCGGTGCCGATGCCCGGCGTGAGCAGAAACAGCTTCTCGACGCCCGTCAACGCGGCCGCCAGCGTGGACGGTTCGCCCAGGTCCCCGACGAAACGCTCGGCGCGGGCGGGCAGCGCGGCGGCCCGGTCCGGGGCGCGCACCAGTAGGCGCAGCTCGGCACCGGCCGCGTCGAGCGCCCGGACCAGCTCCCGCCCGACGTTTCCGGTCGCACCGGTGATCAGTATCATCAATCCCCCTGGAGATGTTAGCCGTCTAGCGATCCGACACCGGCGAGAACGTTAGCCAGGAACTGATTAGCCGTCAATCAATCTGCCGGGCGGCCCTGCCAGCCGCTCACCCGCACCCCACCGGAGGCCGCGATGCCCGAGTTCCTGGACCTGCACGGCAAGACCTCGAAGGCGCTCCGGGCCCTCGCCGACGGGGCGATGCGCCGCCACGGCCTCCACCTCGGACAGAACCACCTGCTCGCCGCCCTGTGGGAACGCGACGGCCGCACCCCCGGCGAGATCGCCGCCGCGCTCAACGTCACCACGCCCACCGTGGTCAAGATGGCCACCCGGATGGCCACCGCCGGACTCCTCACCCGCCACCGCGACGACCACGACAACCGCCTGGTCCGCCTCCGGCTCACGGACGCGGGCCGCGCCCTCCAGGAGCCGATCGAGGCCGAACGCCGCGCCATGGAGGAACAGGTCCTGGCCGACCTCACCCCGGCCGAGCGCGAACACCTGCTCAGCGCGCTCACCAAGATCCACCGGGCAGCGTCCGACCTCCTCACCACCCCGGCCAACACCTGACCGCCCCGGGCCTCGGCCCCCGGCCTCCGCCCCCTCGGCACCGGCCCCCGCTCCCTCGGTCCCCGCCAGGTCCTGCATCCCGCTCGGCTCCAGGAGGCCACGCCCACCGGGTGCAAGCGACTGTCCCGCCACCCGCAGGTAGCGTCAACTCCCTTACTGCGGCAGCCCCTTGACAGTCATCTCATCGGCTCGGCGTGTCAGTGGAGCTCGCACTCCCACGCTTCGAGGTCCGGTTCACCCTGAGGAAGCTCCCCGGTGCAGTACTTGTAGAGCCACGTCGCGGCCCGACGCTCGGCGTACTTCTCGTTGACCGGCTCTCCCCGCTCGTCCAGCTCAAGGACGTTGGCGAAGATGGCGAAGCAGATCTCCGCCTGGGAAGGCGAATCCCGGAGCTCCTCCCAGTAGTCCACCCCCTCCAGCATCAGGTGGCCCACCGAACCGCGGGCGAGCCGTCCGGCGAAACGCCGGAAGGCGCCGGAGGTGCCCGGACTGAGATGTGAAGGCATGCCAGGAACCAATCGCCCCTCCCCGAGACCGCTCTGGCTTGACATCAACTGCCTGACGGCTCAACAAACTTCCGGACGCGGCCGACACGCGACATCCGCCCGCACGCCCGACCGGCCGTCAGTCGACTCGCGGCGCGGCCGTGCTGTCCCGCAGCACCACCGCGGCGGAGGCCGAGTTGGTGTCGGTCTTGCCTCCGTTGCCCTCGCGGAGGGCCAGCCGGACTGCGAACTCGCCCATCCTGGCGAGCGGCAGGCGGACGGTGCTCAGGGCCGGGGCCAGGTCGGTCGCCAGCGGGATGTCGTCGAAGCCGGCCACCGAGATGTGGTCGGGGACGGAGATGCCGCGGTCGCGCAGTTCGGCGAGGACGCCGACGGCGCAGATGTCGGAGAGGGCGATCACGGCGGTGGGCAGCGCGGTTCCACTCTCCTGGGCGACGTCCAGGATCCGCGCCATCGCGGCCCGACCGCCCTCACGGGTGAATTCCGTGCGCTGGACCATCCCGTCACCCGACTCCAGACCGAGCTCGCGCAGCGCGTCCAGGACTCCGTCGAGGCGGTCCTCGGCGACCCGCATCCGCTCGGGGCCGGTGATCACCGCGAAGCGGCGGTGGCCGAGTTGGGCCAGCGCGCGGGTGAGCGCGGCGGCGCCCTCCTTGTTCGCCACCTCGACGGTGTCGTACAGCGGACCGTGGTCGGTGATGGCCGCCACTCGGCCGCCCTGCTCCTGATACGCCGCCAACGCCTCGTCCAGCTGCTGGATCACCTCGACGTCGTTGTACGCCGACCCGGCCAGGACGATCGCCCGGACCCGGTGCGCGTGCAGCATCCGGATCGCCTCCAGCTCGCGCCGGGGGTCGCCGTCCGTGCTGGTCACCAGCGACAGCAGGCCCGCCCGGGCAGCGGCGTCGCCGACCCCGCGAGCGATCCCGCCGAAGTACGGGTCGGCCACGTCGTGCAGCAGCACCCCGATCGTCGCGCCGGACGACCGGGCCAGCGCCTGCGCCGGCGCGTTGGGAAGGTAGCCGAGCGCATCGGCGCTCGCCCGAACCTTCGCCGACAGCTCCTCCGTCACCGACCGCGCCGAGCCGTTCAGGGCCCGGGAGGCGGTGGCCAGCGAGACACCAGCGTGCCGCGCCACATCCCCGAGAGTGACAGCCACCCGATACTCCCCGCTTTCCCCTTGGCCCTGCTCGCCGATGATCGAGGGACAGGTTACCGCTCGGCCCCGCCCGGTTGACCGAGGCGACCACAACGCCTTGACCGGGGCGGTCGGGCCGCTTAGCCTCGGCGCATGGAAAGCGCTTTCCAAGGACCTTCGACGGCCCGGCTGGAAAGCGCTTTCCATCGGCCCTCGCAAGGCCTGCGCACCGCCCATTCCCACTCTCGACCAGGTGACCGGCCGATCGGCCACGGGGCGCGGGAAAGCGCTTTCCCGCACCCGCCCGCACCGCCCCGGGCCTCCTCGCGGCCATCGCGGTAAGCGCTTTCCAGCCTCCCCGCTCGCCCCCTCGTCAGCACCTGCACCGCCTCCACCACCTCCACCGCGACCTCCACCTCCACCCACGGAAAGGACCCCCCATGTCCCGCAGGGTCATCGGCATCGTCATGAACGGCGTCACCGGCCGGATGGGTTACCGCCAGCATCTGGTGCGCTCGATCCTGGCCATCCGCGAACAGGGCGGTCTGCCGCTGGACGACGGCCAGGTGCTGTGGCCGGAGCCGATCCTGGTCGGGCGCAGCGCCGCCAAGCTGGAGGAACTGGCGAAGCGGCACGGCCTGTCGCACTGGACCGCCTCGCTGGACGAGGCACTGGCGCACCCGCTGGCGGAGATCTACTTCGACGCACAGGTCACCCAGGCCCGGGAGTCCGCGATCAAGGCGGCGATCGCGGCCGGAAAGCACATCTACACCGAGAAGCCGACTGCCGAGTCACTGGGCGCGGCACTGGAACTGGCACGCCTGGCCCGGGCCGCAGGGGTCTGCAACGGCGCGGTGCAGGACAAGCTCTTCCTGCCGGGCCTGCTGAAGCTGAAGCGACTGGTGGACGGCGGCTTCTTCGGCCGCATCCTGTCGGTGCGTGGCGAGTTCGGCTACTGGGTGTTCGAGGGCGACTGGCAGGACGCGCAGCGCCCGTCCTGGAACTACCGGGCCGAGGACGGCGGCGGCATGATCCTGGACATGTTCCCGCACTGGCGTTACGTGCTGGACGGCATCATCGCCCCGGTCCGCTCGGTGTACGCGCATGCCGCGACGCACATCCCGCAGCGGGTCGACGAGCAGGGCCGCCCGTACCCGGCGACGGCCGATGACGCGGCGTACGGCGTCTTCGAGCTGGAGGGCGGGATCGTCGCGCAGGTCAACTCCTCGTGGGCGGTCCGCGTGGACCGGGACGAGCTGGTGGAGTTCCAGGTGGACGGCACCGAGGGCAGCGCCGTCGCCGGTCTGCGCAACTGCCGGATCCAGCACCGCGGTTCGACCCCGAAGCCGGTGTGGAACCCCGACCTGCCGGCCACCGAGCGGTTCCGCGAGCAGTGGCAGCAGGTCCCGGACAACGCCGAGTTCGACAACGGCTTCAAGGTCCAGTGGGAGCTGTTCCTCAAGCACGTCGCGACCGGCGCGCCGTACCAGTGGGACCTGCTGGAGGGCGCCAAGGGCGTACAGCTCGCCGAGCTGGGTCTGCGATCGGCCCGCGAGGGCCGCCGGCTGGAGGTGCCGGAGCTCAGCCTCTGACGCGGCTGGCGGCAGGGGCCGGGTGCGGGGCGCCGGGTGCGGCGTGCCGGGCACACGGTCCAGGCGGCGGGTGACGGATGCCGGGTGCGGCGTGCCGGGTGCGGCGTGCCGGGCACACGGTCCAGGCGGCGGGTGACGGCTGCCGGGTGCGGCGTGCCGGGCGCTGGGCGCCAGGTCCAGGTGGCGGGGGCGGGACGGCGGAACGGGCTGCGGGAACCACACCCCGCCCCGATGCCCGCCCAGCTCCCCCGCGCTCCCCGGCAGAAGCCCAGCCCTCGCCCGCCACGGGTGTCACTTTCTGCCACGTTCTGTCATTTCCTGTCACGCGTCCGAGTTGATCTACGCAGGGATCATCTCCGCGTAGATGACCTCCTCCGCCCGATCGGCCGCACCTCCCCTCCCGCCCCCAACTCCCCCGCCCCATCTCCCGCTCCCCCTCCCCCCTCCGCCGATCCACGTGATCGCACGACTCCAAGGCCTGACACCATGACTCATCTCGATCTGCCCGGCATCGGCCGGTACAAGTTGCGCGAGCCCGCGGCGCTCGCCGCCCCGTCGGGGCCGGCCTCGTCCCGGGTGGCGTTCGCGGCCGCCCACGTGGTGGCCGATCCGCTGGGCGGGAACGCGCCCGGTGCGCCGGCCGCCGTGGACTGGGAGGGAACGCTCAAGTTCCGGCACCGGCTCTGGGAGTTGGGCCTCGGTGTCGCCGATGCGATGGACACCGCGCAGCGCGGCATGGGCCTGGAC
The DNA here is from genome assembly GCF_042734215.1 of Kitasatospora sp. NPDC059673. Classification (NCBI taxonomy): domain Bacteria; kingdom Bacillati; phylum Actinomycetota; class Actinomycetes; order Kitasatosporales; family Streptomycetaceae; genus Kitasatospora; species Kitasatospora sp. NPDC059673. Next base: position 11,744 of record NZ_JBHWEN010000019.1, read on the forward strand.
TGGTCCGCCACCCAGGAGCTGATCGCCCGTTCGGGTGCGGAGGCGAAGTCCGTCGGCGGTCGGCTGGCATGCGGCGCGGGCACCGACCAACTGGCGTCCGTCAACGTCTCGTTGGCCCAGGTGTCGGCAGCGTACGAGGAACAGCTGGCGGTGGTCGAGGCGGCGGGTGCGCAGCCGATTCTGATGGCGAGCCGGGCGCTGGCGGCGTCGGCGCGTGGACCGGAGGACTACCTGTCGGTGTACGGGAAGCTGGTCGAGCAGGCCGAACGGCCGGTGATTCTGCACTGGTTGGGCGAGATGTTCGATCCGGCGCTGGCCGGGTACTGGGGCTCCGCGGATCTGGATGCGGCCGCGCAGACGGTGCTCGAACTGATTCGCAGCCACCCGGGGCGGATCGACGGCATCAAGGTGTCGCTGCTGGACGCGGGCCGGGAGATCGCACTGCGGCGTGAACTGCCGTCCGGGGTGCGGATGTACACCGGCGACGACTTCAACTACCCCGAGCTGGTGCGGGGTGACGAGATCGGGCACAGCGATGCCCTGCTGGGCGTGTTCGACCCGATCGCGGAGGTCGCAGCGGCTGCCCTGCAGGCGCTCGACGCCGGTGACCTGGCACGCTACGACGCGCTGTTCGAGCCGACGGTGCCGCTGGCCCGGCACCTGTTCGCGGCGCCGACGTTCCACTACAAGACCGGCATCGTGTTCCTGGCGTGGCTGTGCGGCCACCAGGACCACTTCACCATGGTGGCCGGTGCGCAGAGCGGCCGTTCGGTGAGCCACCTGGTGGAGTTGTTCCGACTGGCGGACGCGGCCGGGGTGCTGGGCGATCCGGAGTTGGCAGCAGACCGGATGCGGCAGTTCCTGGCGCTGGCGGGGGTGCGGGCATGAGCGCGGCGGTGCTGAAGGTGGCCGAGGCGTGCGAGCAGTTGTCGCTGAACCAGATCACCACCAAGGGCTGGAGCCTGGAGGAGGCGGTGCGCGGCTGCGTGGACGCCGGCATTCCGGCGATCGGCCTGTGGCGCGACAAGGTCGCCGAGGCGGGCCTGGCCCGGGCGGCGAGGCTGTGCCGGGACGCGGGTGTCGCGGTGAGCAGCCTGTGCCGGGGCGGGTTCCTGACGGCCGGTGACGAGTCGGCACGTCGGGCGGCGTTCGCGGACAACCTGGCCGCGATCGAGGAGGCGGCCGAACTCGGCACCGACACACTGGTGTTGGTGGTGGGTGGCCTGCCGAACGGAAGCCGGGACCTGATCGGGGCGCGCCGCCAGGTCGCCGACCTGATCGGTGAACTCGCGCCGCACGCGGGGGACTTCGGGGTCCGGCTGGCGATCGAGCCGCTGCACCCGATGTTCTGCGCGGACCGGGCGGTGGTCTCCACGCTGGGCCAGGCGCTGGATCTGGCGGAGGCCCATCCGGCCGAGCAGGTCGGTGTCGTGGTGGACAGCTACCACATCTGGTGGGACCCGGAGTTGGAGCAGCAGATCGCCCGCGCGGGGGCGGGTGGCCGGATCGCCTCCTACCAGGTGTGCGACTGGACGCTGCCGCTACCGGCGGACGTGCTACTGGGCCGGGGACACGTCGGCGACGGGCACATCGATTTCGGTTGGCTGACCGACCGGGTGGCCACCGCCGGCTACGACGGCTGGATCGAGGTCGAGCTGTTCAACGAGGCGGTGTGGCATACACCGGGCGAGCAGACCCTCACCACCCTGAAGGAACGCCACCGCACGCACATCGTACGCCGCTGACGAAGGCTGGTGCGGGTGCGCGGCGGCGGATCGCCCGGTCTCCGGACGGCCCGCCGCCCGCGCCGTGTCGCAGTGGTGGATGTGCGGCACCGTCCGGTTGAGTGGCCCCGCATCGGCGCCGGGGCCGGAGTACGGGGCCGGGGCGGGAGTACGGGGCCGGGGCCGGAGTACGGGGCCGGTGTGTCAAGGTCGTGTTCGAGGTCGCGATCCGGGTCGAGGTCGCGATCCAGGTCCAGGTCCAGGTCCAGGTCCAGGTCGAGGTCGAGAGAGGCGGAGGTGGGCAGATGCGGATCGTCGTGGCGCCGGATTCGTTCAAGGGGACGATCGACGCGGCGGATGCCGCCGAGGCGCTGGCCTCGGGCTGGCGGTCGGTCCGGTCGGCGGACGAGGTGCGGTGTGTGCCGATGGCCGACGGCGGGGAGGGCACGCTCGCGGCCATCGTCTCCGCCAGTCCCGGCGCGCGACTGGTGGACGTCCCCGACGTGACCGGGCCGGACGGTCGGCCGGTGCGCGGAAAGTTCGCGCTGCTGCCGGACGGCACAGCTGTGGTCGAGCTGGCCGTGGCCAGTGGACTCCCGCTGCTGGGCGGCGAGTTGCGCCCGCTGACCGCGACCACCCGGGGCACCGGCGAGACGATCGCGGCCGCACTGGACGCCGGTGCGACCCGGCTCCTCATCGGCCTCGGCGGCTCGGCGTCCACCGACGGCGGCTTCGGACTGCTGTCCGCACTCGGCGCCCGTCTGTTGGACGACGAAGGCAACGAGATCTCTGACGTATCGTCAGATCTCGACGCCGCGCTTGAAGTTGCGGCCACCTTCGACCGCTCACGGATCCGCTTCGCCCCACCCGGCGGGGTGGTGCTGCTCACGGATGTGACCAACCCGCTGCTGGGCGAAAGCGGCGCGGCGGCGGTGTACGGGCCACAGAAGGGTGCCGGTGAGCGCGAACTTCCGCTGCTGGAAGCCAGGTTGACGCGACTGGCGGAATTGATGGGCGCCGACCCGTCCCATCCCGGTGCGGGCGCGGCGGGCGGTACGGGCTACGGACTGCTGGCGGGCTGGGGCGCGGTGGTCGAGCCGGGCGCCCCGGCGGTCGCTCAACTCCTTGGACTGCCAGGCCTGTTGGCTTCAGCGGAGCTGCTGATCACCGGCGAGGGCCGATACGACGCGACCAGTCTCCAGGGCAAGGCCGTCGGCGAGGTGGTGCGGCTGGCCGAGGCGGCGGGCGTTCCGTCCAACGTGGTGGCCGGCGAGTCGGCCGCCGCCGAGGTGCTCACTCTTGCCTCGCTTGCCGGTTCCGCATCCGCGGCCCGGGCCGAACCTGCCCGCTGGCTGCACCGCGCCGGGGCGACGCTCGCGGGCCGCTGGACAGCGTCGCACGCCTGATCGCCCGTCACCGGGCACCGGTCCGACCCGCCGCGCCCGCCGACCGGTCGGGTGAACCCTGCCCCTGCCTTCCCGATATTCCGTTGACCGGCCACCAACGGCCCGGAATGCTAAGTCGCCATGTCTACTTTCCACGACACCCCACAGCCCGCCCCGGATGCACCGGACGCACCGGACGGACAGCCCGCCCCGGACTGGACGGGCTGGGAAACGGCCAACCGCGCGAACTGGGACGAGCGAGTGCCGGTCCACGTCGGCGGGGCGTTCTACGACGTTCCGGCGTTCGTCGCCGGTGCGGAGGTGCTGCGGGACTTCGAGCTCGCGGAGGTCGGGGACGTCGCGGGAAAGCGCTTGCTGCACCTGCAGTGCCACATCGGCCTGGACACCCTTTCGTGGGCACGGCGCGGCGCGCTGGTGACGGGGCTGGACTTCTCCGAGCCGGCGCTCGTGGAGGCCGCGCAGTTGGCGAAGCGGATCGGGGTGGACTCCGCGCACTTCGTCACCTCTGATGTGTACGGGGCGGTGGAGGCCCTCGGCGGCGAGACCTTCGACGTGGTCTACACGGGCATGGGGGCCCTGAACTGGCTGCCGGACCTAGCACGTTGGGCACGCACGGTGGCCTCCCTGGTCCGCCCGGGCGGGTTCGTGTACCTGGCGGAGTTCCACCCGGTCGCGGAACTCGTCGGCGAGGACGGCCGCACCGTGGTGGAGGACTACTTCGACCGCGCACCGGCTGTCCTGGACACGCCCGGCAGCTACGCCGACCGTGACGCGACGATGACGGCAACCCGTACGGTGCAGTGGCGGCACGGCATCGGCGACGTGATCAGCGCCCTGGCGGCGGCCGGCCTGCACCTGGATTTCCTGCACGAACACGCGCACGGGCACTTCTTCCTGCCGCCCGGCCCCCGCCTCCCGCTGGTCTACTCGCTGCGCGCCTCCCGCCCGTCCTGAGTCCTCGCCACTGGGCGTCGAAGACGGCCCTGCTGCGGCCGTGCCGCTCGGCGTCCAAATGCGATCACCGGCTCATCCGACGGCGGCGGGGCGCCCAGGGCGAGGTCCCGGGATGGCGACCGTTTCAGCGACATCCGTCTCGGCACCCGTCTCGGCGACAAGACCCTCGGACTCGGGCCGGTCGCGGATCGGCATGGCCACCAGCAGGGCGAAGGTCAGCAGGACGTAGGCGCTGCCGCCGAACAGCGTGCCGGGGGTGCGCCCGTCGGGGTGCCAGAGCCACACCATGCCGCTGGAGATGACCAGTTGGAGCAGCCAGCCGATGGTGTGCAGGTCGCGGCGGCGTTCGCGCAGAGCGGTGTCGCCGAGGACCACCAGCGCGGGCAGCACCCACACCAGGTGGTGCACCCAGGTGATCGGGCTGACCAGACAGCATGCGAGGCCGGTGAGGCTGTAGGCGGCGAGGGTGTCGCGGGCCCGGGTGGCGCGCTGCAGGCGATGCGCCCAGATGGCGAGGACGGCGAGCGAGGCGGCCACCCACAGGGCGCGGCCCGGGAGTTGTGGCCCCAGGCGGGCGATGAGTCCTTGCAGGGACTGGTTGGACATGTTGGCGAATCCGCCGACCCGGTCGGTGTCCCAGAGGATGGCGGTCCAGAACTGGCGGGAGACCTCGGGACCGATCAGGAACCCGAGCCCGGTGGCACCCAGCGCGGTGGCGGTGGCGGTCCCGGCGGCGCGCCACTGGCGGGTGATCAGCAGGTGGACGATGAACAGTGCGGGGGTGAGCTTGATCGCGGCGGCCAGTCCGGTGCCGATGCCGGCGAGGAACTTCCAACGGCTGTCGGCGAGTTGCCGATCGCCGAAGACCAGGGCGACCAGCAGCAGATTGACCTGCCCAAAGCTGAAGGTGTCGCGCACCGGGTTGGTGAGGCCGCACAGGCAAGCCGCCAGCCCGAACGCGTACCACCGGCACCAGCCGCGCCGCCGGGCGATCGGATCGATCAGCCAGTACAGCAGGAGGGCGGTGGCGACAGCCGACAGGACGACGCCGACCGCGATCGCCGGATGCCAGCCGAACAGACGCATCGGCAGCATGCAGACCGCGGCGAACGGCGGGTAGGTGAACCCGTAGACCGTGCCGGGACGAACATAGTCGTAGAGCTGTCCGGTCTCGGTCCAGTGCCGCACGGTGCCGTAGTACACGCCGATGTCGAACCAGCCACGATGCCCGGGAATGACCGCCAGGACGGTGGCGGTGACCACCACGGCAACGACAAGGACCGCGAGCCGAGCGGCGTTCGTTCCCCGGGTCAGCACGCCAACTGCCGTTCGCGGAACGGCACACCGCGCTCCGTCACCAGCACGACCACGGCCCCGATCACCAATCCGCCGACAGCGAGCACGAGTTCCGCACCGTCCGGACCGAACCCGTCCGGCATCACGACGAACACCAGTACCGCGCAGGTGATTTCGACGACCCGGCGGACGCCCGGGGCACGGACGGCGAACGCGGCGGGGAGCACCGCCCACAGCGCGTACCACGGCCGGAAGGCCGGCCCGAGGGCGACCAGGACGGCGAACGCGAGCGCCAGGGCCGCCACCGGCTCGCTCCCCCGCCGAACAACTCTCCACGCCAGCACGCAGATTGCGACAGCCACGAAGGCAAGCCCGAGCAGTCGCGTGGCAGCGATCGCGCCGTCCGGAGCGGTGCCGGTGAGATCGGCGGCCAGCCGGCCGAGGCTGGTGGTGAGCGACCAACTGGTGCTGGTGGCGGGGGTGGTGAGGGCGCCGATCCAGCCGTATCCGGTGCCCGCGACGGCGGTGACGGCAAGCACGGTGACGCCGACGGCGAGCACCGTGGCGCCGACGGCGAGCACCGTGGCGCCGACGGTCGCCAATGCCCGTACAGCTTTGAGTAGTTGGGCCCGCCGGGCGCGATCCGCGATGGCGATCAGGCACACCACGGGCAGGGCGAGCACTGCGGGAGCCTTCACGAGTACGGCCAGGGCGACCAGGACTGCGGCAAGCAACGCACGCCCTCGAGTCGCGGCGAGCAGACCGCCGAGCAGCAGCACGAACGCCAGCGCGTCGTTGTGCGCACCGGCGATCAGATGGACCAGCACCAGCGGGTTGAGCACACCCAACCGCAACGCGCCGACCGGATCGGCGCCGAGGGTACGGGCGAGAGCCGGCACCAGGGCGGCCATCACGGCAACAGCGCAGGCAGCAGCCAGACGCAGGGCCAGCGTTCCGGCCCACGGGTGGTCGGCGAGCGGGGCGGCGGCCCGGGCCACCAGCAGGAAGGCGGGCCCATAGGGGGCGGGGGTGTGCTGCCACACCTGCGGTATCTGTACGGCAGTTGGCCCACCGAGGTCGGCGGGTCCGTGCGTGTAGACGTCCAACCCGTGGGCGAGCATGGCACCTTGGGCGAGGTAGCTGTAGACGTCACGGCTGAACAGCGGCGGCACCAGCAGCAGCGGGGCGGCCCACCAGGCCAGCGTGACGTACAACCACCGTTCGCCGGGCGGTGGTTGGCCTTCGACGGAGCGCCCGATCAGCAGCCACGCGGCGGTAAGGACGACCAGCCCGGCGAAGACCAGAACGGTCCCCGCGCCACCCGAGGAACGCAGCGAAGGGCCGGTGTCGGCAGCAGGCCGAGCCCCTGCGGTGAGGGCCCCGGCGGCCAGCGCGAGCGAACCCAGGAGTCCGAGCCACCGGTACCGGCCCGGGGAGGCGTTCGCGCCCGTGTTCGGCATGCCGGGAAGGCTGGCAGAACGGCGTGGCGGCCGGACAACGGCCCCGCGTCCGGCGGATGACCACAGGGCGTCCGGAGAGGACCGGCCAGGCGCCGCACCGGATCGGACCGTTCGACGGCGCACGTAGGCTCGCTCCCGATCCGCCCTCCGGGCCGCATCCGGCGCCGCACCGACCCCCGAATCGCTGAACTCCGGTTACCGAACCGGCCATTCAGCATGTGCACATCTGACCTCCGTCGGCCGTCCACCTGAGGGCCAGTCGGGTCGGGGAGACATACCCATGCCGCTCGTGACCGGCTGCCCGACCGGCGGACCGGGGACGGGCGCCGTGTGTCGCGCGTCGTCCCGTGCTGTTCGCCGCCACCGTATCGCGCCCCGAGACCCCGGAGAGTCCGCCATGACCACCGCCCCCGCCCGCCCCGTCCAGTCCCACTCGGCCACCGCCCCCGCCCGCCCCGTCCAGTCCCCCTCGGCCGGCACGCACGACGCAGCGGACCAACAGCCTTCGTACCAGTTGGTGTTCGCGCGGACCGAGGAGGACGTGCGGGCCGCGCAGCGGTTGCGGTACCAGGTGTTCGCACAGGAGATGGGAGCGGTGCTGGACTCGCCGCTGCCGGGCCTGGACGCGGACCCGTTCGACGAGTTCTGCGACCACCTGCTGGTGCGTGAGCAGTCGAGCGGCGAGGTGGTCGGCACGTACCGGCTGCTGCGGCCCGAACAGGCGCGCCGCGCGGGCCGGTTGTACTCGGACACCGAGTTCGACCTGAGTCGGCTGGGCGGGCTGCGGGACGGCCTGGTGGAGGTCGGCCGGTCCTGCATCGCCGAGGCGCACCGCGGCAACGGCGCGGTCATCAACCTGATGTGGGGTGGCATCGCCCGCTACATGACGGCCACCGGCAACGCGTGGCTGGCGGGCTGCTGCTCGGTCCCGCTGTCCGACGGGGGCACCACCGCCGCCGGGGTGTGGGACGCGGTGTCCGCCAAGTACCTTGCGCCGCAGGAGTATCGGGTCACGCCGCTGCGCCCGTGGTCGGCGGACGGGGTGGCCCGGCAGGGGCGGACGCCGATCCCTGCGCTGCTGCGCGGCTACCTGCGTCTCGGCGCGTGGGTGTGCGGGGAGCCCGCGTTCGACCCGGACTTCAACGTGGCGGACCTGTACGTGCTGCTGTCGCTGGAGCGCACCGACCCGCGCTACCTGCGGCACTTCCTGGCCGCAGCGGCGGACCTGCCGATCTCCACGATCGCCGAGGGATCCGAGGGAGCCGAGGGAGACGGGAAAGCCGATGGAGCCGAGGGAGACGACAACTCCCGTACCGCAAATGACACTTCGGCCGGAACGGCGACAGCGGCATGAGTGCCTGGCTGCCGACCGCACCGTGCACGCCCGGTGATTGCGTGACGGTCACCGGGCCGCGAGCGGGGGTGGCGCGCCGGGTGCTGCGGCTGGCCGGGTGCGTGGTGGTGCTGCTCGCGGGTGTCCTGGCGACGCCCGCGGTGCGTGCGCTGCGCCGGCTACTGCCGGCCGAGCGGCTGGTGCGCTGCTGGGCGCGGCTGCTGCTGGCCACGCTGGGGGTGCGGATCCGGCTGATCGCCGTACCGGGCAAGCGGGTTGGCGGATCGCTGGTGGTGTCCAACCACATCTCGTGGCTGGACATTCTGCTGGTCGCGGCCGCCGGCCCGGGCCGGATGCTGGCCAAGACCGAGGTCCGCCGCTGGCCGGTGCTCGGCCCGCTGGCCTCCTGGGGCGGCACCATCTTCATCGACCGGGACCGGCTGCGCGCGCTGCCCGGCACCGTCGGCGAGGTCGCAACGGCGCTGCGCCGCGGTGAGCGGGTGGTGGTCTTCCCGGAGGGCAGTACCTGGTGCGGGCGCGGCGGCGGACGGTTCCGCCCCGCCCTGTTCGAGGCGGCGGTGCGGGCCGACGTCCCCGTCCAACCGCTGACGCTGCGCTACCGGACGGCGGCCGGCCCGAGTACCGCCCCGGCCTTCGTCGGTGAGGACGGGCTGCTGCCTTCGCTGTGGCGAGTGGTCTCGGTGCGGGGACTGGCCGCCGAGGTCGAGTTCCTGCCGCAGCTGCCGCCCGCGTTGTTTCCCGGCCGGCGCCAACTGGCGGCCGCCGCCCAGCGGGTGGTGGACCGCCGCCGTCACCCGAATGCCCCGGACCGCGCGACCTGCGCCGCCCATCCGTCCGAGCGGCCGGTCCGCGTGCCCGACCGCCCACACGTTCCGCGTCCCCGCGCGAACGCCGCGCACCGACCCGAGCGGCCCGCCCGCGACGGCGGCGGCAGGTACGACCGTACGGCTCCCGTATGATCGGGCGAGTTCAGAGAGGCGAGGAGTGCTCGATGCAGGTGGACGAGGAGGCCGTCGGCGCGGTGCTGAACCGGCTGCGCCGAGCCCAGGGCCAACTGACCGGCGTGATCGCGATGATCGAGGCCGGCCGCGACTGCAAGGACGTGGTGACCCAACTCGCCGCCGTCTCGCGCGCGCTCGACCGGGCCGGCTTCAAGATCCTGGCCAGCGGCATGCGTCAATGCCTCGCCTCCGCCGACGAGAACACGCCCCCGATGACTGAGGCCGAGCTGGAGAAGCTCTTCCTCACCCTGGCGTAGCGGGGCGAACGGGCTCCGACCCGGCTTCCCGGCCCGGGCCGGACCCGTCGCGCCACACGCACGAGACCCCGGGCACGACACACGAGCCCCCCGGCCGCGACACATCGCGAGACCCCGGGCACGACACACGCACGAGACCCCCGGCGCAACACATCACGAGACCCCGGGCGCGACCACTGCGCACCCAGGGTCCGTTCACGAGCGGCGGCACCGCCGCAAACGGCAGTTGCCGCCGGCGAACCGCCTCAGGCGAGCGTGAGGAAGAGCTTCTCGAGTTCCGCCTCGCTCATCGGGGCGCCGCCTTCCTCGGCCTCGGTCATGCACTGGCGCATGCCGCTGGCGACGATCTTGAAGCCGGCCCGGTCGAGCGCGCGGGAGACGGCGGCGAGCTGGGTGACGACGTCCTTGCAGTCGCGGCCGGCTTCGATCATGGCGATGACGCCGGCCAGTTGGCCCTGGGCTCGGCGCAGCCGGTTCAGTACGGCGCCGACGGCCGTCTCGTCCACCTGCATCGGGTCTCCTCCTCGTGCTGGGCCTTGCTCGGCGGGTGCCGGGCGGGGCCGGTAATACCCCCGCCGGTATCAACCGGGGCGGCGGGCGGAGTATTCCCGCCCACCGGTCGGGGTGGTGCGATGGCTGGTCGGTCAGACTGCGGATTCCCACGCGCCGTAGCCGCCGAGCAGGTCGGAGGTCTGCGGGTGGCCGTGGTGGCGCAGCAGGCTGGCGGCGATGGACGAGCGGTGGCCGCCGGCGCAGTGCACGACGACGGCGCGGTCCTGGGGGATCTCGGCCAGGCGCTTGGGGAGTTCGGCCAGCGGGAGGTGCATGGAGCCGGGGATCAGCCCGCCGTCGCGCTCCGCGCCGCCACGCACGTCGAGGACCAACGGCGGCTCGCTGCCCGCGAGTTCGGCGCGCAGCTCGGCGACGGTGCGGCGGGCGGCCTGGCGCATCTGCTCGGGCACCGAGCGGAACGTGGCCTCGGGGTCGGCGAGGTGGCCGGCGACGCGGTCGAAGCCGATCCGGGCGAGCCGGGTGACGGTCTCTTCCTCGCGGCCTTCGGGGGCGACCACCAGCAGCGGCCACGCCGGGTCGAGGACGGTGCCGGACTGTTCGGCGAAGCGCCCGTCGGCGGGGACGTTGATGGCGCCGGCCAGGTGTCCGGCGGCGAAGTCGAGCGGGTCGCGGGCGTCGACCACGACGGCGCCCTCGGCGCGGCGGGCGAGGAAGGTCTCGGCGTCCAGCGGGTTTGCGAGCGTGGCGGCGTCGAACAGTTCGCGCTCGCGCCGGTTGAGGTCGGCGTCGTAGCCGAAGTAGCCGGGGGCGGCGGGCTGGCCGGCGGTGACGATCTCCACGAACTCGTCCTCGGTCATCGGCGCGCACGCGTAGTTGGTGAGGCGCTGCTGCCCGATGGTGGACTGCAGTTCGGTGGACAGGTTCTTTCCGCAGGCGGAGCCGGCACCGTGCGCGGGGTAGACCCGGACCTCGTCGGGCAGCGCCATCAGCTTGTGCTGGACGCTGTCGTACAGCATCCGCCCGAGCTCGTCGGCGGTGACGCCGGCGGAGGCCAGCAGGTCGGGGCGGCCGACGTCGCCGATGAACAGGGCGTCGCCGGTGAGCACACCGTACGGGACGGTGTCGTCGGCGTTCTCGCGCACCAGGACGCTGATCGACTCGGGGGTGTGGCCGGGCGTCTCCAGGATCTCCAGTTCCACCGTGCCGAGGCTGATCCGCTCGCCATCGGCGAGCTTGCGGATCGGGTACTCGGTCTCGGCGCGCTGCCCGTAGCCGATCCAGGCGCCGGTGCGGGCGGCGAGTTCGAGGTGGCCGGAGAGGAAGTCGGCGTGGAAGTGGGTGTTGATGACGCCCTCGACCGTGAAGCCGCGCGCTTCGGCCTCGGCCAGGTACTCGTCCACGTCCCGGCGCGGGTCGACCACCACGGCGCGGCCGGTGGTCTCGTCCGCGATCAGGTACGAGGCCTGGGAGAGGCACTCGAGGTAGTACTGGGCGAAGAACACGGATGTCCTCATCTCTGCGTCGGCCGGTCGCGCCGCCTGGCGCGCCGGGGGTTCGCGGGGGTGTGCCGCGGTTTCGCCGGACGGATCGGCCCGAGGGATCGGCCGGCGGTCTCGGCTGGAGGGAATGTTCAGGTGCGGGTGAAGCTGCGAGCGGCCACGGGCACGGGTGAGCTCCGCACTGCCGTCTCTGATACCCCCACGGGTATTATTGCAGCCAGTTCTCGACCTTAGCCGATCCCGGTCGATACGGGTGGGGGTATATGCTCGACTCCAACGATATACCCCCGCCGGTATCTTCCTCGGACGGTCCGCCGCCCCGAAGTACCGTCGGACCCGCACATATCCGCAGGCGATCCGCACGCGAGTCGCATGCGCCACCCCCATCACCGCCCAGGAGGACCTCGTGGCCCTGTTCCCCCAGCCGCCCGTTCCCGCGCAGATCGACCCCGCCGAAGCGCACCGCCTGGCCGCCGCCGGCGAGGCGCTGCTGCTGGACGTCCGCGAGCCCGCGGAGTACGCCGAGGTGCACGCGCCCGGTGCGGTCCTCGTCCCGCTCGGCGGCCTGGACGCTCCCGGCGCCCTCGACGCGCACCGCGAGCCGGGCGCCGACGGCCAGCTGGTGCTGGCGCTGTGCCGCTCCGGGAACCGTTCGCAGGTGGCCACGGACCTGCTGAACGCGCGCGGCGTGCGGACGGTCAACGTGGTGGGCGGGATGCGCGCCTGGCTGCAGGCGGGGCTTCCGTCGCACCAGGGCGCGTGTTCCTGCGGCACGGCGATATGACCGCCGTCGTCCTCGCTCTGATCGCCGGCGCGGTGGTCGGGCTGGCCCTCGGTGGGCTCGGTGGCGGAGGCAGCATGCTGGCCGTCCCCGCCCTGATCTACCTGCTCGGCCTGACGCCCGGCACCGCGACCACCGCCAGCCTGCTGATCGTCGCCGTGACCTCCCTCATCGGGCTGCTCGCGCACGCCCGGGCCGGCCGCGTCCGCTGGCGCAGCGGCCTGCTGTTCGGCGCCGCCGGACTCCCGTTCGCCGCTCTCGGCGGCGCCCTCTCCCGTCATCTCCCCGGCTCGGCGCTGACCGCCGCGTTCGCCCTGCTCGCCGCACTGGCCGCCTGGCGGATGCTGTCCGGCGGACGCGCGCCGCGCCGCAGCCGCCGGGTCGCGGGGCACACCTCGATTCCCGCCCAGGCCAGGAGGCCGGAACCGGCCCAGGTGCTGGTCGGCGGGACGGGCGCGAAGCAGGCGACGGGCACGGAGCGGGCGACGGCCGACCGCGCATCCGGGGCCTTGCGCGTCGCGGATCCGGAAACGGGAACGGGAACGAGAACGGGAACGAGAACGGAAACGGAAAACGCTTTCCCGTTGGCCTCCGAAGGCTCCGGCGCCGCCTCCGAATCGCCCGCATCGCCCGCTTCGCCCGCTCCCGCGTCCGCACGGCGGTCCGCGCTGGCGGGGGCGGGTCTGGGTGCGGCGACCGGCGTGCTGGGCGTCGGCGGCGGGTTCCTGGCCGTACCCGCACTGGTGTCGTTCCTGGCGTTCCCGATGGCCGAGGCGATCGGCACCAGCCTGCTGGTGATCACACTCAACTCGCTGTCCGCGCTGCTGCCCCGCCTCGGCGGTGCCGCCGACATCCCGTGGGCCGTGGTCGGCCCGTTCGCGGCGGCGGCGATCCTCGGCGCGTGGGACGGCAAGCGGCTGGCGTCGAAGCTGTCCGGCCGCGCCCTGCAGCGGATCTTCGCCGCTGCCCTGCTCGCGGTGGCCGCCCTGATGCTGGTGGACGCCGTGCTCTGACCATCGAGTCCACAGCTCCGCGCCAGACACCGGATCGCCGCACCGCGCCACCCGTACCGCGCAGCCCCATCTGCGCCTTCCAGTCCACTCCCCCGCCCGGCGGCAACCGCATGCCGGGTCACTCCTGCCCGAAAGGCCCCACTCCCTATGACCACGCCCCTGACTGTCGACCAGCTCCAGCCCCGGCTTCAGCAGCTGACCGTCATTGACGTGCGGTCGCCCGGCGAGTTCGCCGGCGGCCACATTCCCGGCGCCCACAACGTGCCGCTGGACCAGCTGTCGCAGGCGCTGCCAGCCCTGCGCGCCGCCGCTGCCCGCGGCGAGCTGGCGATCACCTGCGCCTCGGGCGCCCGGGCCGGCAACGCGTGCGAGCAGCTGGCCGCCGCCGGCATCTCGGCGCTGCTGATCTCGGGCGGAACCGCCGCCTGGGCGGCCGGCGGCCACCCGCTGAACAGGGTGCCGGGCGAGAAGGTCCGCTGGGGCCTGGACCGCCAGGTCCGCATGGTGGCGGGCTCGCTGGTCCTGGCCGGCGTCGTGGTGGACCTGGCCGTGCCGGGCGTGCGCTGGGTGTCGGCCGCGGTCGGTTTCGGTCTGCTGTTCTCGGCGGCCACCAACACCTGCGCGATGGGCGCGATGCTGAGCAAGCTGCCGTACAACCGTCCGCGCAACTCCGGTGCCGCGTTCCAGGCGACGCTCGCCGCCCTGCACGGCGGCAAGTGACGCCTGAACCACGGCCGTCGAAGCGCCCGGCGTCCGATCCGAACGCCGGGCCGGACGGCGGTGAGTGAACTCGGCCCTCGGTGCTGCCCGTTGTCGCCACGGGACAGGCACCGAGGGCCTACGGGTGTCATCGGTCGTCGGCGCTGGACCTCAACTCACCGGCGCTGCCCGGCAGTCAGCTCCCTGAGAGTGGTCAGCGCCCTGCGAGTGGTCAGCGCCCGGTCGGGGTGCAGGACCCGGCAGGTGCGGTGGGAGCCGCAGGTGCGGTGGGAGCCGCAGGTGCGGTGGGCGCCGCAGGTGCCGCGGGTGTTGCCGGTGCGGCGGTGTCGTGGTGTCCGGCCAGCCAGAATCCGATCAGCAGGCCGGCGATGCCAACGACCTTGTGGCGGTTGCGTTTCCACCACGAGGGTGTACCGGCGGCCATGAACCGCAGGTTGGTGAACTCCGGATGCGCGCTGGGCGGCGCGTCTTTGAACAGTCCCATCGCGGATGATCCTCCTCTCGCGTCGGGGAGTTCATGACCATACGCGCGCATCGCAGAGGCCGCAGTCCATTAATCCCGTTTCCGGGGTTCCCGCGCGCCCCTCGCGCCCCCTGCCACCCACCGCGCCCACCTGCCCATCGGCCGGACCGGCGTCACCAGTGCGCGGGCCGGGCCAGTCCGGAGCCGATGCGGGTGGTGGAGTCGCCCTTGGCGGCGGCCAGTTGGGACTGCGTCAGGAACAGCGCCCCGGTCAGGTCCGCGCCGCGCAGGTCGGCGTCGCGCAGATCGGCACCGATCAGGTCGGCGCTGCGCAGGTCCGCGCCGGACAGGTCGGCGGCGATCAGGTAGGCACCCCGCAGGTTCGCGCCGCGCAGGTCGGCGCCCTTCAGGCGGGCTCCGATCAGGTCCGCGCCGCGGTGGTTGCGCTTCTTGCCGGGCAGCGCGTTGCGGGTCAACTCGCTGGCGCGCAGTAGGAGTTCACTGGTCTCGGCTCGGATCGCGGGGACGTCGGCGGCGATCAGGGCGGCGGCGTCCCGACGGGTCAGCTCGTCGATCGCGTCGCTCGCACGGCGCAGTTCGGCGTGCACCGGCCGGGCCCGGGGGAGTTCCAGCGCCTCGGTCAAGTACCAGAGCAGTTCGTGGAGTTGGCGCATCACCGGGAAGGCGTCGAACATCTGTCTGGCGGTGTCCGGGTCTTCGCGCCAGCTGCGGCCGTCGAAGGTGTGCTGGGAGATCTTCTGGCCGGCACCGAGGCAGTCGAAGACGGTGCAGCCCTGGTAGCCGCGGTCGCGCAGCTTGGTGTGGATTCCGCAGCGGTAGTCGGCGTCGAGGTTGCGGCAGGGGGTGCCGGCGCTCTTGTTGGCCGCGAAGTCGGCGGACTTGGCGAAGGGCAGGGCGACGCAGCACAGCCCGAAGCAGGAGGAGCAGTCGGCGAGCAGGTCGAGGCGACGGCCGGTCTGGGTGGGGTGTTGCTGGTCGGTCACGGTGCGGGGTCTCCTGCGGAGCGTGGGGTGGCGGGCTCGGATCGTTCCTTCCGGGCACCATTCTCCCCGGTCGCGCGCGTGCCCCGTCCCCGGGGGCGCCTTGGCCCCCGGGGACGGCAGGTCACGCGCGGGCCCGAGGCGTCCACGGCTCGGGACGTCGCAGCCAGCTCGGGACGTCCGCGGCCCGGGACGTCCGCAGCTCGGGTCATCCGTCGTGGGGCGTCCGCGCGTCGCCGTCGCCCGGGCGGCCGGGGGCGGCACAGTGGTGGCTGGCGCGTCCGGGCCGGAGGCGGTGGCGGGCGGCAGGGCGACGGGAGAGCAGCGTGGGCATCACCGGCGACTGGTACAGCGAACTGGGTTCGCACATGCGGTTGGTGGAGGGTCCGGACGGTTCGCTGACCGGGACGTACGTCTCGGCGACGGGCCTGGCGAGCGGCGCGTATCCGCTGGTGGGACGCCTGGTAGCACCGGCGCAGGCCGGGCACGGGACGGCGGTGGGCTGGACGGTGGCCTGGCACAACGAGCTCGGCGACGCGGGTTCGGTGACCGCGTGGAGCGGCCAGTACCAGCGCAACGGGGCGGAGTGGATCTCGGCCGCCTGGCTGCTGACCCGCTCCGCGGAGGCCCCGGACGAGTGGGAGTCGACGGTGGTCGGGCACGACCTCTTCACCCGCCAGGAGCCCGACCCCGCCCGGCTGGACGAGGTCCGCCGACTGGCCCGCCCGCTGCCGCACCCGAGGCCCTGAGCGCCGTCGCCCGGAGCGCCACCGCCCCGAGCGCCGCCAAAAAGGATGGCGTGTCGGCGCGGTGGCGTCCTACGATCATCGGGCCCATGGTGCTCACAAGCTTTGGGAAATGGTCGGGTTGTCGCGTGGTAGCACCTGTTCACGCAGGTCCGCGACAGCGGGCGGCTACCGGGCCCGCCGGTGACGGCCTCGCGCCCGCCCCTTCCCGTACGGCGGGTCGGGGCAGGCGCGAGGCGGACGAACCCACGGCTACGGTACGGGCGTTCCGGTGGCGGTGATTTCGGCGGCGCTGGTCCACGGGCCCCGGTTCCCGGCTTCGCTCAGGGCTCGCAGGCGCACGTAACGTCCGTTCTTCGCCGTGAAGTTGACGGGTTTGGCGGCGGAGGTGTCGGAGAACGTCCCGCTGGCGACGGGGGCGCCCCAGCTGCCGGTGCTGTCGGAGACGTAGATCTCGTAGCTGCCGATCCGGCCGTTGACGCCACCGTCCTGGCGGGGCAGGTAGGTCAGGCTGTCAACGCTGTAGCGGGCACCCAGGTCGAGCTGGATCTCGTGCGGCAGCGGGGTGGCGGTGGTGGACCACTGGGTGTGCCAGATGGTGCCGCTGTTGCCGTCGATGGCGTTGGTCGCGGCGCCGTTCTCCGCGGCACTCTCCTGGCTGTCCACGGAGACGACCTTCCAACTCGCCTGCGGGATGGGGCCGCTGGCGCTGACGGGGGTGCCCGTGGGCAGGGTGAGGCCGGTCGCGGTGACGCTGAAGGCACTGGTGACGGCGTGGTTGCCGGCCTTGATCCAGAGCGTGCCGGAGCGGTCGTCGGCGTCGAAGTACCAGCCGGTGCTCGCCGCGTCGTACGCGGCCTTGCCGCTCAGCCGGGCCAGCGCGGACGTCCCCACCGTGACAGCGCTCGGCGCGGCGGCCGCGTGCACGGTGAACTCGTAGTCGCGGGCGGCGAGCTGGCCGACGTAGCTGCCGTTCGCGGCGGCGACGGCCAGCGTGACATCTCCCGAACCGCCGTTCGGCGCCGTGACGTTGACCTGCTGGCGGGAGTACGCGCCGCTCCGGTAGGCGCGGGTGGTGCCGTCGTCCTCGTAGAGGCTGAACGAGGAGTTCCCACGCGGGTAGATGTCGTAGGTGAGGGCGGAGACGGGCTTTTCTCCGGTGTAGTTCATCTGCGGCCACATCGGCACGATGGCACCGGACTTGACGAACAGCGGCAGGGTGTCGAGCGGCGCGCTGTAGCCGTTGAGCCAGCCCGGGCCGCTGTACGTCCTCCCGGTCCAGTAGTCGGTCCAGTTGCCCGCGGGCAGGTAGATGCCGTCGCGCACGGAGGTGTCACTGACCACGGGGGCCACCAGGAACGAGTCACCGGCCATGAACTGACCACTCGTCAGATTGCCCCGGGTGATGGGGTCTTCGGGATATTCGAGGACCATGGCGCGGGTCGCGGGCACCCCGGTGTCGGTGGCGATCCGGCTCATGGTGTACATGTACGGCATCAGCCGCATCTTCAACTGCAGGTACTTGCGGTTGATCGACAGGTACGGGTCGGTGAACCGCCAGGGCTGCTTGTCGTTGTAGCCGGTGGACGGGTTGCTCGCACCCCAACCGGACATGGTCATGAAGGCGGGGGTGAAGGCTTTCCACTGGAGGTCGCGGACGTAGGTCTTCGGGCTGCCGTCGTAAATGCCGTCGATGTCCCCCGAGGCGTAGTTGAGGCCGGACAGGCCCGCGCCCGCGATGGACGGGACGTGCCAGCGCATGGCGTCCCAGGTGCCGTGGGTGTCGCCGGTCCACACCACGGCGTTGCGCTGTGTGCCGGCCCAGCCGTCCACGGTCCAGACGAAGCGGCGGCCGTCGGAGTTGTTCTCGATGCCGGCCACGGCCTGGTTGACGCCGGTGAACGCGCTCTTGTAGCCGCCGCCGATCCATGCCACGTCGGTCTTGACGGCGCGCGAACCGGCCGTTCCCACTTCCCAGTTGATGTTGCTGAGGCCGGTGGAGGTCCACAGGCCGGTGTGGAAGCCGCGGTCGTTCAGCCCGGCGGCCGCTGTGGGCAGGTCGGTGTAGCCGCAGCCGTAGCCGTCGTTGGGCAGGAACCAGCCCGAGGGCATGTCGGCGGCGCGGGCGTCGGTGGCGTAGCCGACCACGTCGGGCGTGGTCTGGTGGCGCGGCCGGTTGTGGTCGCCGGTGTAGGCGGGGTTGGAGGCGTTGAAGCAGTCGGCGTTGCCGAGTTCGAGTCCCCAGATGGGGGCGAGGAAGGGTTTGCCGGTGACGTCGGTGTAGGCGTTCAGCACGTCCTTGAGTGAGTTCCCGGCGAAGTACCAGGCGTCGAACCGGCTTTCGTTGTGGGTGAGTTGGGTGGGCGCGCCGAAGTTGTAGCTGCCGGGGGCCCAGGTGTTGCGCAGCACGCCGTAGCCGTTGGTGGACATGTAGAACGGGGCGGGGCTGGCGTTGCTGTTCTCGGTCCACTGGTTGGAGACGGCGACCGGCACGGTCTTGTCGCGCAGCGCCCACTCCCCCAGGTGCAGGCCGGTGCCGTAGAACTGCTCGTCCGCACCGCGGTTCAGGTACTGGGTGGTCTGGCTGGTGGTCCAACTGGTGGGCTGGGCTTCGGCCCAGAGCAGCGTGGTGTTGTCGGCGCGGTAGAGCGCGAAGGTGAGTGGGGACTTGTTGATCCGCAGGGTGATCGCGTCGGTGTCGATGTGCCAGTAGGTTCCGGCGTCGGCGAGGGTGGCGTCGACGCTGCCGAACGAGGTGGTGACGGCGAGGTCGCTGCCGGCCGGGTCGTTGGTGAACGCGCCGTTCGGTGAGAGCCAGATCCGGAAGATGTCGGCTCGGGCCAGCTGGATCCGGGCGGCGGCCCCGCCGGAGGTGGTGACGGTGAAGGTGTCGCCGGAGCGGGTGACACCGGTGGCGTTGCCGGCGGTGGTGGCGCGCGCGGCGGTGGCCGGGCCGACGACGGCGAACAGCGTTGCCAGCATCAGCAGCACGAGCGTGGTGGCAGTGTGCCGGCGGCCCGGGCGCAGCTGCCTTCGCGCACTACCTGGACTCCTTGACCTTCCCGGCCTTGGCGGCCAGGTCCATGGGGCGGAGCGCATGGGGGTTCCTCCTGTGCGGGCGGGGGACGGTGAACGGTGCGTCGCCGGGCCGGACCGGATGAGGGGGTGGGGGTCGGGGTGCGCCAAGTCGCTTGCGGGGCCGTGTGGTTGAGCGGTGCGGGGCCGATCCGGCGAGTTGAGCGGTACACATCGGAGCAGCAACCCGGCATGGCGTCAAGCGTTCGTTCAAGCCGCGTTCCGCGCAGCTTCGCGCACACTGCGAAGGCCGTTTGCGCGAACCGCGCCGAGGGCGACCACCGAAGCCTCCGGGGGTGCGGTCGGTGCCGCCCGGGTGTGCGGAAATGGCGGCAGACGTTCGTCTGCGCGAAAGATCCCTTTGTCCGGGCGCATGCCCTGCTTGGCCACAACGTTGGCATGCGAGTCGCCATCGTCACCGAGTCCTTCCCGCCCGAGGTCAACGGCGTGGCCCACAGCGTGCTGCGGGTCGCCGAGCACCTCGTCCGGCGAGGTCACCAGCCACTGGTGATCACGCCCGCGCCGGCCCGCGGCGCGCACTGCCCTCCGCAGTCCTTCGGCCCGGACCGGGAACCGCTGCCGGTGGTGCGCATTCCGTCCGTTCCGCTGCCCCGCTACCCGCAGGTGCGCATCGCGCTGCCCAGTCGCCGCCTGGCCACCGCGCTGACCGCCCACCAGCCGGACGTGGCGCACCTCGCCAGTCCGTTCGTGCTCGGTGCGCGGGCCGCCCGGATCACCGAGCGCCTCGGCCTGCCGACAGTGGCCGTCTACCAGACCGACCTGGCGGGGTACGCGCAGGCGTACCGGATGGGTCGCGCTCTGGGCGCGGCGCTCGCCTGGGCGCGGATCCGCTCCGTGCACCGCTCCGCCGCGCGCAACCTCGCCCCGTCCACCCCGGCCGCCCAGGACCTGACCGCGCACGGCGTGCGCAACGTTCGGATCTGGGCGCGCGGCGTCGACTCCGTACGTTTTCACCCCGACCACCGGGACGAGGCCCTGCACCGCTCGCTGGCCCCCGGCGGCGAGGTGCTGGTCGGCTACGTCGGGCGGCTCGCTCCGGAGAAGCGGGTCGATCTGCTCGCCGAGGCCTCCCGGCTGCCCGGGGTGCGGGTCGTGGTGATCGGCGACGGGCCGAGCGCCCCCGCGCTGAAGGCCGCGATGCCCGGCGCGGTCTTCCTCGGCCGCCGCACGGGCGCCGAACTCGCCCGCTGCTTCGCCACCCTGGACGTGTTCGTGCACACCGGTCCGCTGGAGACCTTCTGCCAGACCATCCAGGAGGCGATGGCCAGCGGTATCCCTGTGGTCGCGCCGGCCGTCGGCGGCCCGCTCGACCTGGTCGGCCACCACCGCACCGGCCTGCTGGTCGCCCCACACGACGCCGCAGCCGTCGCCCGCGCCGTCGCCACCCTCGCCGCCGCACCGGACACCCGCGCCCGCTACGGCGCCGCCGGCCGCACCGACGTCACCGACCGCACCTGGGAGGCCGTCGGCGACCAGCTCATCCAGCACTACGAGGACGTCCTCACCGAACACCGCACCCGCCCGGCAGCCACACCTCCCCGCACCAACCGGAAACCGCTTACCCGCACCCCCGCCGACACCCCCGCCAACGCCACCGCACCGGCCACCGTCTCACCGGCACCGACGCCCCGGCACCCAGACACCAAGGAGACCCACACCAACCGGAAACCGCTTTCCCGCACCGCCGGACCCGCCGCCACACCGAGCCCCGCACCAGCCACCGCGCCGGGCGACGGGCCGACCAACCTGCCGACCGCTCCCCCGCCGGGACCAACGCCCCGCCGCCCCGCCACCGCGCACACCCCGCCGATCCCGAACGAGACCCACACCAACCGGAAACCGCTTTCCTGCACCCCCGCCGACACCATCACCAACACCCCCGCCAACACCAACGCCATCGCCGTCGCCGTCGCACCGGCCACCGTCCCCCCGGCATCGACGCCCCGCCACCCCGACCCCCAGTCGCCCCCATCCGCTCCCGCCGAGCCGCAGTGCGACCCCGGCCCCGGTCCCGGCCGCGATCTCGCCGCACGCCCGGCCGGCGGGCTGGTCGAGGAGCAGCCGGCATGAGCGGAGGGCTGCACCTCGTCCGGGTGGCGAACTTCGTCACGCCGGTGTCCGGCGGCCTGCGGACCGCGCTCCGCCACCTCGGCGCGGGCTACCTCGCAGCGGGTCACCAGCCGGTGCTGGTCGTCCCGGGCCCGCGCCGCCGCGACGAGTGGACCGAGCAGGGCCGGGTGATCACGCTGCCCGGGCCCCGGGTGCCGGGCAGCGGCGGCTACCGGGTGCTCCGGGATCGACGTCAAGTGGCATCCGTTCTGGAGGAGTTGGCTCCGGACCGGCTTGAAGTGTCGGACCGCACCACGCTGCGCTGGACGGGCGCCTGGGCCAAGGCGCACGGGGTGCGGTCGATGATGGTCTCGCACGAGAGCGCCACGGGCGTCCTCGGCACCTGGGGCCTGCCCCGGCACACGGCCCGCAGCCTCGCCGACCGACTCAACTCCCGTACCGCACAGGCCTATGACACCGTGCTGTGCACGACCGCCTGGGCGGCCGAGGAGTTCGAGCGGATCGGCGCGACCAACGTCGCCCAGGCGCCACTGGGTGTCGATCTGACGACCATGCACCCCGCCCGCCACGACCCGGCGTTGCGGGCGCGGCTGGCCGAGCCGCACCAAGTGCTGCTGGTGATGTGCTCACGGCTGTCGGGCGAGAAGCGGCCGGAGCGGGCGCTTCAGGCACTGGCGGAGCTGCGCCGCCACCACCGCGTCCCGGCGGTACTGGCCGTCGCCGGAACTGGCCCGCTGCGCCGGCGCCTGGAGCGGCAGGCCACCGAGCTGCGGCTACCTGTGACGTTCCTCGGTCACCTCGCCGAACGCGCCGACGTGGCAGCCCTGTTGGCGACCGCGGACGCCGTGATCGCACCGGGCCCGGTGGAGACCTTCGGCCTGGCCGCACTCGAAACGCTGGCCTGCGGCACCCCGGTCGCGGTGAGCCGCTCCTCCGCGCTGCCCCGGGTGGTCGGCCGAGCGGGCCTAGCCGCCGCCGACAGCGGCCGCGGATTCGCCGACGCGGTACGGGAGTTGCTGGACCGCCCCGAGGCCGAACGGCGGGCCGCCGCACGCGCCCGGGCCGAACGGTTCAGCTGGGAAGCCGCCGTCACCGCCTTCCTCGCCGCCCACCACGCACCCCACCCGTCCCCCTCCGCAGCCGCCGTCCACCATCTCGCGCCGTAGCGAGCAAACCCCAACTACCCACTCCCCCACCGCATTCCACACGCACCCCACCCCTCCCCCTCCGCACCCGCCCTCCACCACCTCGCGCCGTAGCGAGCAGACCCCAACTACCCACTCCCCCACCGCATCCCACACGCACCCAACCCCTCCCCCTCCGCACCCGCCCTCCACCACCTCGCGCCGTAGCGAGCAGACCCCAACTACCCACTCCCCCACCGCATCCCACACGCACCCCACCCCTCCCCCTCCGCACCCGCCCTCCACCACCCCACCCCGTAGCAAGCAGACCCCAACTACCCACTCCCCCACCGCATCCCACACGCACCCAACCCCACTGGAGGGACGTGATGACGGTACGGTTCGCCGCTCTCGGTGACTCCCTCACCGAGGGCGTCGGCGACCCCGCCCCCGGCGGCTGGCGAGGCTGGGCGGCGCTGCTCGCGCCGAGCCTCTCGCCGGACCCCGTGGACTTCCACAACCTCGCCACCAGCGGCGCACTCAGCCGCGACCTGCTGGTCTCCCAGCTACCCGCCGCCCTTGCCCTGCGCCCGCAGTACGCGGCGGTGGTCGTGGGCGGCAACGACACCCTGCGCACCTCCTTCAACTTAGACCTGACGGCACGTCACCTCAGCGCAGCTCTCTCCTCGTTGAAGGCTTCCGGTACCGTCCCTCTCACCGCCTGCCTGCCCGACCCCGGTCGGCTGCTCCGGCTGCCCGCACCGCTCGCCCGGCCGCTGGCGCGCCGGATGCGCGGCGTCAACGCGGTGGTCCACGCGCTGTCCGCGCATCACCACGCGGTACACCTGCACCTCGCGGACCTGCCCTGGACGGACCGGCGCAGCCTGCTGAGTGCAGACCGGCTCCACCCCAGCGCCGCCGGGCACCAGTTGATCGCACACGACTTCCACGCCCTGCTCGCCGAATGCGGCCACCCGGTGGGCCCGCCACCCGCCGAACTGCCCGCCCCCACACCCGTCCCCGGCGCGGACCTGTGGTGGATGGCCACCCAGGGCACCCGTTGGCTGGCGGCCCGCTCCACCGACCTGCTCCCGGGCCTGCTCGCCCTCGCCGCAATCGAGGCCCGCCACCTGCTACGCGGCTCGGCCCGCGACCTCGACCGCGCGGCGGACCGGTCCACCGCCGCCATCATCGCCCGCCTCACCGCCCCCGGCCCCCAGTCGGCCCCGCCCACGGCGAAGGCCTCAACCACCGGATAGCGCAACGCACTTGCCGAAGCGCCACCACTCGACTCCGGCGTGCACCTCCGACGGGCAGCACGCTCCACCGCCCTGTGGGCCGATGGACCCGCGCCCCGCACGACACGCGGTTCACCCAAGGCCGTCGAGCTCACCACACCTGCAGCCGAGGTCACCGATCCCGTTCCGGGCCGCGCACGTCTCGCCCCCGCCTCGGCCCAGGAACGTTCGACGGCGGCAAACAGTCGAATCCCCTCCCTGGAACGGGTTAAGTGCTGTCATTCGGCCCCGGCACAGTGTCCGTGTCCTGGTTACGGTGCAGTGCTCAATCCAGCAACCCGCACCGCTCGGAGGCACGCATGGTCACCCGGAACACCCCATGGCCTGCTGGAACGCCCTGTTGGGTCGATCTGTCCGTTGACGACATCGACAAGGCCGTCGCGTTCTACGGCGGCCTCCTCGGCTGGGAGTTTCAGCGCGGCGGCCCGGAGATGGGCGGCTACAGCCTGGCCTTGAAGAACGGCGCGCACGTCGCCGGCATCGGTCCGAAGATGATGCCCGACATGCCCACGGCCTGGACCACGTACGTGGCCACCGACGACCTCGACGCCACCGTCGCGAAGATCACCGCGGCGGGAGGGACAATCCTGTCGCCCGCGATGGACGTGATGACCCTCGGCAGGATGGCGATCGCGACGGACCCGGCCGGCGCCGTGTTCGGCCTGTGGCAGTCCGGCGACCACACCGGTTTCGGCGTCGCCAACGAGGACAGCACGGTCACCTGGAACGAGAACATGAGCCGCGACTACGAGGCCAACCGCAAGTTCTACGGCGACGTGTTCGGCTACAGGTACGACGAGGTACCCAACGACACCATGAAGTACGCCACCCTCAACCTGCGGCACGGCACGGTCGGTGGCATCGGCGAACTGCCGGCCAACCTGCCACCCGAAATCAAGGCGCACTGGATGCTGTTCTTCGCCGTACCGAACATCGAATCGGCCATGGCCAAGCTCCCCGGCCTGGGCGGTCGCATCACCCAACCCCTGCTCGACACACCGTACGGCCGCATGGCCGTGGCAACCGACGACCAGGGCGCGGCGTTCACCCTCGTCCAGCCCCCGCCGACGGCCTGACCCGCGCCCTGCCGATCACCCCTGACCGGGCGGCCTACCGATGGCTCACACCATCCTCCGCCTCGGCGGCGCAACATCGACGAATCCGGGCGGCCGGCCACCAGCAGCTCGCCGCCCGGACAGATGGTGATCCGCTCCTCGTAGGACCCGCCCGCCCGCAGCCGTCCACCGGAACACACATCGGGCCCCGTACCCGTTCATGCACTGCTCCCTCTCGCCGTGCGACGGAAGCATTCTCCCTGCGGAAATCGGACGAGCCGCCGTCAGGAGGATTTCGGCAGCCGGATCACCGCCGAGCCCCGGGAAAGGTCGATCCGGCTCCGATTCGGCGGGGCACCGTCCTCGTCCTCGTCGCGGAGCATCAGCGCGGACTGCCGTTCCTTCAGCTCGTTCTGCTTGCCCGCCAAGAACTGGGCGTGCAGTTGCTCGAAGCCGGTCGCCGAGATCTGCCCCTGCCGGTTGCCGGGCCGCCAGGGCAGGAGTCCGGCGCGCCCGGCCCGCAGCAGTACCTGATCGACCACCGCGAGTGCGGTGAGCAGCAGCACCAGACCCGGCAGCGTCATGAAGACGATGAACCCCATCCACCCAGTATCACCACCCGACGGCCCGCCGAACAGGCCTCGTGCCACTCCCCCGAACACCGTCGCAACGACCACTGCACGACCGCCGCGACGACCGCCGCACGACCGCCACGACGACCCCGCAACGACCGCCGCACCGACCATCGCGACCTGACCCGCGCCGTCCTCGCACCGAGGCCACCAGGCCCACCGCGCCGCCGCGCCGCACCGGCCGAGTCGCGGACTCGCGTCGTAGCATCGCCCTCGGAGCACCGTGCCCCGTTGGCATCCCGCTGGAGGCAGTGAGCATGGACGTCGGTTTCGTCGGTCTGGGTGCGATGGGGCGGGCGATGGCTCGCCGGCTGTTGGACGCGGGGCACTCGGTGCGGGTGTGGAACCGGTCACCTGAGCCGGTGGCGGAGTTGGTCGCGGACGGGGCCTCGGCGGCGGGTACGCTCGCGGAGGCGTTCGGCGCGGAGGTGGCGATCTCCATGCTGGCGGACGACCGGGTGGTCGAACGCCTGGTGCTGAACGACGAGTTGCTGTCCGTCGCGCGGGCCGCCGTGCACGTCAACATGGCCACCGTCTCGCCGGGGTTGGCGCGCCGGGCCGCTGAGTTGCATGCGCAGCACGGCCTTGGCTACATCGCGGCACCGGTGCTGGGCCGGGCGGAGGCCGCGGCAGCCGGGAACCTGAACATCCTGGCGTCCGGCCCGAGGGCCGAACTCGACTGGGTGGCACCGCTGTTCGACGCGATCGGTCGGCGCACCTGGCATCTCGGCGAGGACCCGGCGGCAGCGAATGTGGCGAAGGTCAGCGCCAACTTCCTTCTGGTGTCGGCGATCGAGGCGTTCTCGGAGGCTGCCGCACTCGCCGAGGCGAACGGTCTCGCGCCGTCCGCGCTGCTCGACGTCATCACCAACTCCCTTTTCCCGGGGCCCGTTTACGCCGGTTATGGCGCGATGATCACCGAGCAGTCCTTCGATCCGGCCGGGTTCCGTCTCGCGCTCGGCCTGAAGGACGTCAACCTCGCCCTGGACACCGCCGCCGGCGCCAACGTGCCCCTCCCCCTCGCCTCTCTGCTGCGTGACTCGCTGCTGCAGGCCATCGCCCACGGTCATGGCGAACGCGACCTCGCCGCGATCTCCACCACGTCCCGCACCCGGGCCGCACTCTGACGCCACCAGCCGCAAGCCCCAAGGGTCGACAGAATCGATCAACGGCCGCCCGCAGCGCACCGTTACGTATACAGCCCCTCTTTTCGTCGTATTGACGACAACCGGTAGCCCGGATTATCGTCATAGGGACGAAAAGAGAGGACGCCGCGACTCCCATGGCCGACATCACCCGCCGCTTCGGCTTCCGCCACCTGCGCTCCGCGCCGACCAGCCACATTCGCCACCTGCGGGGCGGGCAGCTCGCCCACGAAGGCACCGGCCTCGCCTTCTGGTTCCGGCCGCTCACCGCCGCCATATCCGAAGTACCGGTGGACGACCGCGAGTTGGCGATGATGTTCCACGCCCGCACGGCCGACTTCCAGGATCTCGCGGTGCAGGCCACCGTCACCTACCGAATCAGCGATCCGACGGTCGCCGCCACCCGCCTGGACTTCGGCATCGACCCCGACACCGGCGCGTGGCGCGCCGAACCGCTCGCCCAGCTCGCCACCCTGCTCACCGAGACCGCCCAGCAGCACGCCCTCCAGCTGATCGCCCGAACTCCATTGGCGGACACGCTGGTTGACGGCGTGACCGCGGTCCGCGAACGGATCGCCGAGGGCCTGGGCGCCGAGCCCCGGCTGGGCGAGATCGGGCTGACAGTGCTCGCGGTGCGGGTCACCGCCGTCCGGCCCGAGGCCGAACTGGAGCGGGCGCTGCGCACCCCGGCCCGGGAGCAGGTCCAGCAGGAGGCGGACCGGGCGACCTACGAGCGTCGCGCGGTCGCGGTCGAACGGGAACGCGCCATCGCCGAGAACGAACTCGCCAGCCAGATCGAACTGGCCCGCCGCGAAGAGGAGTTGGTGGCGCAGCAGGGCGCGAACGCGCGTCGCGAGGCGGAGCAGAAGGCGGCCGCGGACGCGGTGCGCACCGACTCCGAGGCCGCCCGGCGCACCCGCCTGGCGGTGGCGGAGGCCGAGGCGGCCGGCATTCTTGCCGCTCAACAGGCCGAGGCCGCAAGGTCGTTGGGCGAGGCGAAGGCCGCTGCAGAGGCGGCGTGGCTGACGGCGCACCAGCAGGTCGGGCCGGAGATCCTGCAGGCGCTGGCGCTGATCCGGCTGGCCGAACACCTGCCGCGGATCGACAGCGTCACCCTCACCCCGGACGTGCTGACCGGCCTGCTCACCCGGCTCTCCGCCCCGGCAGCCATCCCCGCCACCGAGGCCGACAGCACGGATCGGCCGGTCCGGTGAGTCTCGCCCCGCGCGTGGTGCTGGTCCACCGGCGCACCGAGTACGAGGAGTTGGTCGCCCACCACGGGACGCACGGCCAGGCGGAGTTCTTCCTCACCGGCCGTGGACGTTCGCTCGCCGAGGCGGAGCAGCGGCACGACCTGGCCCGGGGCGCGCTGGCCGAGGTGTCGGCGGCGGTGCCGCTGGACTGGCGGCAGACCCGGGTGGAGCGGTCGGACCTGGACCGGTTCCTGTTCGGACCCGAGGACCTGGTGGTGGTGGTCGGCCAGGACGGACTGGTCGCCAATACCGCCAAGTATCTGTCGGGGCAGCCGGTGATCGGCATCGACGCGGAGCCGGGCCGCAACCCGGGCGTCCTGGTACGGCACCGCCCGGGGCAGGCCGGGGCGCTGCTGCGGGCGGCCGTCGGGCCGGGCGTGGAGCGCCGGTTGGAGCTGCGCACCATGGTGGAGGCGGTGGCGGACGACACCCAGCGCCTGCTGGCGCTGAACGAGATCTATCTCGGACAGCCCGGCCACCAGACCGCCCGCTACCGGCTGGCCGCGCCCGGTGGGGACGCGGAGTCACAGGCGTCCTCGGGCGTGCTGGTCGGCACCGGCACGGGCGCGACCGGGTGGTGCCGCTCGGCGTGGCTGGAGCGGTCCAGTCGGCTGGCGCTGCCCGCACCGACGGTGGCGCAGCTGTCCTGGTTCGTCCGGGAGGCGTGGCCGTCCCCGGTCACCGGCACCTCCCGCGTCGAGGGGCTGCTGACCGCGGAGCAGCAGCTGACCCTCACCGTCGAGTCCGAGCGGCTGGTGGCCTTCGGCGACGGCATCGAGTCCGACGCCCTGCACCTCACCTGGGGCCAGAGCGTCCGCATCGGCCCGGCCGCGCAGCGCCTCCACCTGCTCGCCTGAGCCCACCCGCCACCTCGCACCGTCCGACCGCGCCACCGGGGGACGTCGCAGCAGGCCGAAGGGCCGCACCCGCCGTCCGGGAGCGACCGGCGCGAGGGCCCTGCCTAGGATGGATGGAACGACGGGAAGGAGGTCCGGCCATGGCTCGACGATTCGCTCTCACCTTCCCCGGCGAGACCGGAGGCCACGCCGAACAGGACGTGGTGGTGGTCGAGGCGACCGGCACCCGAGGGCCCGGCGGGCACCCGGTGTACGCGGACCCGTCCGGCATCGTGCAGGCCGAGATCAGCGACGCCGGCGAGGTCCGGATGATGGCCAGCGGCGGCCATCAGGCTCCCCGAACGCCGATGCACGCCGAGCCGTTGCCCTGAACCCGGGCTCGTCCATCTGCAACGGGAAAGCGCTTACCGAATACACCCGGTAAACGCTTTCCCGTTGCCTTCCGACGTCCTACGCCGCTTCCCGCCGCTTCCCGGCGTCCTCCGCCGGTCAACAGCCCCGCACCGCCGCCGCGATCGGAAGCCGGATCACCAGCGCGAGTGCACCTGCGCCCGCAGACGGCGGTCGTACAGGTCCTGGACGGCGTCCAGCGTCCGCGGCGACAGCGGCGGCAGAGCCGCCGTCTCGGCGTTCGCCCGGGCCTGCGCGGGGTTGCGGGCGCCGGGGATGACGGTGGTGACGCCGGGCTGCTGGACGATCCAGCGCAGCGCCGTCTGCGCGGAGGTGGCGCCGGGCGGGGCGAGGCGGGCGAACTCGTCGGCGGCCTCCACGCCGGTCGCGAAGTCGACGCCGGAGAAGGTCTCACCCTGGTCGAACGCGGAGCCGTCCCGGTTGTAGGTGCGGTGGTCGTCCCTACCGAACAGGGTGTCCTTGGTGTACTTGCCGGACAGCAGGCCCGACGCCAGCGGGACGCGGGCGATGATGCCGACGCCGGCCTTCTCGGCGGCGGGCAGCACCTCGTCCAGCGGCTTCAGCCGGAACGGGTTGAGGATGATCTGTACGCTGGCGACGCCGGGTCGGGCGATCGCGGTCAGCGCCTCCGCGCAAGTCTCCACGCTGACGCCGTACGCGGCGGTGCGGCCCTCCTCGACCAGGGTGTCGAGTGCGTCGAACACCTCGTCGCTGGAGTACACCGCCGTCGGCGGGCAGTGCAGCTGCACCAGGTCGAGCCGGTCCACGCCCAGGTTGCGGCGCGAACGGTCGGTCCACTCACGGAAGTTGGCGAGAGTGTAGTTCTCCGGCAGCTGCGGCATCCGGCGGCCGAGCTTGGTGGCGACCATTAGGCCGTCGCCCTGGCGGGACTTCAGGAAGCGGCCGATCAACTGCTCGCTGCGGCCGTCCCCGTAAACATCGGCGGTGTCGAAGAACGTCACCCCGGCGTCGGCGGCGGCGTCCAGCACGGCCAGCGCGTCGTCCTCCAGCACCACGCCCCAGTCGGCGCCCAGCTGCCACGTCCCCAGACCCACCACTGACACCGGACGCCCGGTCCGGCCAAGTACACGCTGTTCCATGCGCCGAGCCTGTCACACTGCCCGACGCCACCCAACCCCCGACACCCTGCGCACCGCAGCTCCACCGCACGGCGGACCCGGGGCCGGTCTCAGCGGCGCATGCGAGCGTGCCGATCATGCAAGAACCCGATGACCTGCGGGCAGGCCTGAACGACATCGACTGGTCCGCGCTGGGGCACGCCTACGGAAGTGCCGAGGACGTGCCCGGCGATCTCCGGGCCGTGTGCGCGCCGGACGAGGCAGCCAGAGAGAGCGGGAGCCGGTACTCGGGCTCCGCGTACGCGGTGCCGTTCCTCGCGCGGATCGCCGTCGCCGGCCCGCCCGGCGCCCGGGCCGACACGCTGATGCTGCTGACCCGCCTGGCCATCGACCGGCATGACACGTACGACCTCCCGCTCGGCATCGACACCACCGCCCGGTGCGCCGCGACCATCAGCCCCGAGGAGAGCCTGCGGTGGTGCGACGAGGAAATCGCCGCCGAGACCGACGAGAGCTGGCTGCGGCTCCTGCGCGCGGGCCGGGCGTACTGCGCGGCCGGGACACCCCACCGACAGCCGCGAAGGCGCGCTGCGTTCCTACGACGCCGTCCGCGCCCAACTCCCCTGCCTGCTGACCCTGTTCGATGAACCGGACCCGAAGGTCCGCACCCCGACCGCCTACCGCCTCGGCTGGTTCCCCGAGGAGGCCGGCACCGCCCTGCCCGCGCTGCTGGAATGCCTCGACGACGAACAGGACCCGGTCACCGCCGCCACCCTCCTCATCGCGGTAGGGTTCCTCGCCGACCACGACCCGGCCGGCCGGCTCCTCGGCCGCCTCGACGACGAGAACCTGCTGCTGCGGTGAACGGCCGCCACCGCGCCCGCCCGCCTGCTGATCGTGCGCTCCGGCGTGGCGCCCGGCCTCCCGCCCGTGGAGCGCATCGTCGCCGAGCTCGCCGATTTCCGCACCCGGCCCCTGCCCGAACCCATCACCGCCCACCACGGGGGCGACCTGCACAGTTGCACCGTCCGTAGCCTGCAAGGGCCTGCATTCAAACCGCCGTCTGCCCCACGACGCGCCCCCAGCCTTCGGGCAGGAGGGGGCCCACGCCGCACCGGGCGAAAGGCCAAGTACACACCCAGTACGAGGCCTTCCGCCCGGCACGCCGAGAGCACACACCAGACGCCGCGGAGCCCCGGCGCGCGTTCGAAGACAGGCCCTACGCCTGATGGGCATCGCCGAGGAGCCGGACGCAGTCCTCGGCAAGATGGCCCGCAGCCTGCACCGTCTCGAGTGCACCGGAGTCGCACCCCGCCCCCCTCGCGGTCTGTGCCGGGCAGCTCTTGGAGACCGTGTTCGAACCCGGCGGCGCCACCGCGCGGTTCGCCAACTTCTCCCCCCGGCCGCCACGAACTCCTGCGCACTCGCGCCGAGTTGCTGACCACCCACGACTACCTGGAGCTGCCGTTCGGCTCGGGCCTGCACGATTCGTTCAACGCGCCCGGCCTTCCCGGCACCCGCGCCACCGCCCTGCGCGCCTACGTCGGCCTGTCCACCGCCCTGCGCGCCTACGTCGGCCTGTCCACCGAAGGCGAGGATCCGAACGCCCCGCTCCCGACTCCTGGGCCCGTTCCGCACCGGTTGAGGGCTTCAGCAGAAGAAAACGCGGGCAGGGCCGGATCCTGGAATCCAGCCCTGCCCGCAGTCGAGCGGGTCATCCGATCATCGGAACGAGTGACCTGTGCGAAGTGTCAGACGTTGACGCCGTAGTCCAGCGCGATGCCCCGCAGGCCGGAGGCGTAACCCTGGCCGATGGCACGGAACTTCCACTCGACGCCGTAACGGTAGAGCTCGCCGAAGACCATCGCGGTCTCGGT
Source organism: Kitasatospora sp. NPDC059673 (assembly GCF_042734215.1). Classification (NCBI taxonomy): domain Bacteria; kingdom Bacillati; phylum Actinomycetota; class Actinomycetes; order Kitasatosporales; family Streptomycetaceae; genus Kitasatospora; species Kitasatospora sp. NPDC059673. The sequence continues at coordinate 43,829 of NZ_JBHWEN010000019.1, forward strand.
GGACGCGTCCTCGCTCAGGTCGTAGCGCGCGACCTCGCTGCCGTCTGCCTGGTTGACGACCCGGATGAAAGCGTTGCGGACCTGGCCGAAGCTCTGGCGGCGCTGCTCCGCATCGTAGATCGACACCGGGAAAACGACCTTCGCGACCTGCGGCGGAACGGCCGCCAGATCGACCTGGATCTGTTCGTCGTCGCCGTCGCCGCCACCGGTCAGATTGTCGCCACTGTGCTCGACCGAACCCTCAGGGCTGCGAAGGTTGTTGTAGAAGACGAAGTGCTGGTCGCTGAGGACCCGTCCGGCCTCGCTGCACAGCAGCGCGCTGGCGTCGAGGTCGAAGTCCGCACCCGTGGTGGCCCGGACGTCCCAACCGAGGCCGACGATGACGGAGGTGAGCCCCGGGGCCTCCTTCGTCAGCGAGACGTTTCCGCCCTTGGCGAGCGAGACTCCCATGTTGCCCTCCTGTGGTATCCCCGTACCGGGCCCGGCAGTTCGGCCCGGCGGCCGGCACCCGGCCGCGTGACGCGGGCGCAGGCCCCGAAGTTGAATCTACAGCACTGTAGAACAGGACGGAATCCACCTTCGCACCGGCCACACCCCAAAAGGCCACCACCCGCCACCGGAGCTGACGGCACGCCACCACACCCGACGCGCCGCACGCGACATACCGGCCGACACCACACCGCCCCGCCCGATCATCGGATCGGTAATCGCGGACCCGAGCCCCGGCACCCCCGCCGCGCCGCGCCGGGACCGACTAACGGGCATCGCCCGCCACCCCCGGCATACCCTTTCCGCGGAGGTGCCCGAGATGAGTGAAGACACGACGATCCCCGGTATCGACCCGACGGTACCGCCCAGCGGCGACGGTTGCATGGAGTGTCTGGCCGGCGAAGGCCAGGGCTGGTGGTTCCACCTGCGCAGGTGCGCGGCGTGCGGACACATCGGATGCTGCGACTCCTCACCGTCCCAGCACGCCACCGCACACGCCCGGTCGGCCGGCCACCCGTTCCTGACCAGTTTCGAGCCGGGCGAGGACTGGTTCTGGAACACCGAGACCGAACAGTTCTACGAGGGCCCGCCGTTGGCCGGCCCGTCCGCGCACCCGGTCACCCAGCCCACCCCGGGCCCGGCCGGCCGCGTCCCGTTCGACTGGCAGCAGCGCCTGCGCTGACTCCCCGCCCCACCGCAACCGACCGTACCCGCGCCACCGTCCGTGCCGGGTACGGTCGGTTGCGGTGCGAGGCAGGCAGGCAGGCAGGCAGGCAAGCAAGCGCAGCTGCCCGCACACACCGAGCGCACGAACGACGGCGGAGGGGCGGGAACGTGGACGCGCAGCAGTGGGAGACGGTGCGGCGGCTGGCGGCGTGGCTGGCCGAGGGCAGTACTCAACCCCCGGAAATGCAGCGGGTGTTGCAGTGCCTGAAGATCAGCGAGGAGGCGGGCGAGGTGGCCGAGGCGGTGATCGGCGCGCTCGGCCAGAACCCGCGCAAGGGCTTCTCGCACACCTGGGACGACGTGGCGGGCGAACTGTGCGACGTCGTGATCACCGCGATGGTCGCGCTGGTCCGGGTGCACCCGGACCCGGCCGCCGCCTTCGACGCGCACCTGGCCAAGGTCGCCGCCCGGGCGCTGCCTGCACCGGAGGCCGACACCGACACTGCCCTGCGCTGAAGCCACGCGCCGAAGCCCCCGCACTGATACCCCGCGCCGAAGCCCCGCACCGAGAAGGAACGCAGCCCGTCAGTGCTTCCCGACGGCGAACAGCAGGAGCACGAATCCGGCAAACACGTGGGTGCCCACGATGTAGATCAGCGCGCGGATCAGCATCTGCTTGCGCCGCGCCTTCTCCTCGCGCACAGCGTCGCTGGCCACGCGGTCCTCCTGCAGTCCGGTCCCGTCCATCGTTCTGACCTATGCAGGGTAGCGCCGCGCGGGCCCGTGGCGGAGATCACGGGGAACTTAGGGCCACCTACGGTGGCGTAGGTCACTTCACACAGTGAACTATCTCTTCCATGGCCGACTACCAGGAGACCCTCGACATCAGTTCCTACGCCGCGCTCGGTGACAGTTTCACCGAGGGCTTGAACGACCCCGGCCCCGACGGAAAGTTCGCCGGGTGGGCCGACCGGCTGGCCGGAATGCTGGCCGAGCGGCGCCCGGATCCCGATCTCCGCTACGCCAACCTTGCCGTGCGCGGCCGCCTGCTGGACCAGATCGTCACCGAGCAGGTCCCCAAGGTCCGCCAACTCCAGCCCGATCTGGTGACCTTGTGTGCCGGCGGCAACGACATCCTGCGCCCGGGCAGCGACCCGGACCTGATCGCCGAGCACTTCGAGTCGGCTGTCCTGGAGCTGCGCGAGAACGCCGGGACGGTGCTGATCTGCACCGGCTTCGACACCCGCAACGTGCCGGTGCTGCGCCACCTGCGCGGCAAGGTCGCCACCTACAACTCGCACCTGTGGGCGATCGCCGACCGCAACGGTCTCGCCGTCGCGGACCTGTGGTCGCTGCGCGCGGTGCACGACCGCCGGGCCTGGTCGGAGGACCGGCTGCACCTGTCGCCGGAGGGCCACCAGCGGGTGGCGCTGCTGGCGGCGCGCGCCCTCGGCCTGACCGAGATCGACGACCCCGAGGCCGCCTGGCCGCCGGTGCCGGTCACCACCCCGGCCGAGCAGCGCCGCGAGAACCTCCAGTGGGCACGCACCTACCTGCTGCCGTGGGTGGGCCGCCGCCTGCGCGGCGAGTCGTCCGGCGACCACATCGAGGCGAAGCGCCCGGACCTGCTCCCGCTCTGACCCGGCCCAGTCAAACCTGACCCCAACCCGGCCCCGCCCAAGGCCCAGCCCGGCCCAGCGCGAGACCCAACCGGCCCAGCGCGAGACCCAACCGGGCCGCGCGCGAAACCCAACCCGGCCCCGCCCGAAGCCCAACCCGGCCCCGCCAGGCCCGACTTCGGCCCGGCCATGCGCCGAAAGCCCCTGGGCACCACTGCGGGCCGCCCCGCCCCCACGCGGTAAAGCGGCCCGCAGTCCCCAGGTGAGACCCCTTGCCTCGCCTTACTCGACGACCAGCTCCACCGGAACGTTCCCGCTGATCGCCTTGGAGTACGGGCAGACCTGGTGCGCCTGCTTGACCAGCAGCTCACCGGTCTCGCCGGCCAGCTCCTCCGGCAGTTCCACCCGCATGACGACGGCGAGGCCGAAGCCGCTGTCGTCCTTGCCGATGGTGACCTCGGCGGTCACCGAGACCTCCGAGATGTCGATCTTCGACTGACGGGCGACCAGGCCGAGCGCACCCGAGAAGCACGCCGCGTACCCGGCGGCGAACAGCTGCTCGGGGTTGGTGCCCTCGCCGCTGCCACCGAGCGCGGGCGGCGGGGAGAGCTTGAGGTCGAGCTTGCCGTCCGAGGTGACGGAGCGCCCCTCGCGGCCGTTCGAGGTGGCAACTGCGGTGTAGAGCGGTTCCATTCCGAGCCCTCCTGTCGTCCTTGTGTGATCCCAGACCGGTGTCCAGGTCCGGCAAGCGTGTCCGCCGGCGCCGTCCCCGGCCTGCCCTGCCCCATAACTACAGCACACAATTCAATTGCGCACAACCAAATCGCCCACTTGCTACCCTTGAACCATGACCAGGCACGAGGAGAACCGAGCCCCGACGGGACCCCACGAGGCCGCCGAGGCCGCGACGCCCGTGACAACCGCGACGCCCACAACACTCACGACGCCCACGACGCCCACGACGCTGGACGAACTCGCGGCCGCGGGCTCCGACATGCTCCTGCTCGACCAGCAGATCTGCTTCTCGCTGAGCGCCGCCTCCCGCGCGTTCGGCAGCGTCTACCGGACGGCGCTGAAGGATCTCGGCCTGACGTACCCCCAGTACCTCGTGATGCTGGTGCTCTGGGAGCACGACGAACTGCCCGTCAAGCAACTCGGCGAGCGCCTGCGGCTGGACTCCGGCACGCTCTCCCCGTTGCTCAAGCGGCTGGAGGCGACGGGACTGATCGTGCGCGAGCGCAGCCCGCAGGACGAACGGTCGGTGATCGTCTCGCTCACCCCGGCCGGCCGCGACCTGCGCGAGCCCGCCCGCGCCGTCCCGCGCCACATCGGCGCCGCGGCCGGACTGCCCCTCTCCGACCTGCGCACCCTGCGCGAACTGCTCACCCGGCTGACCGCGAACCTGGACGCGGCCGGCGCCTGAGCGTCGAGGATCCCCGACACCCGGGCGCCGGAGCCACACCGCAGGAACGACCGGCGCCCACTGGCACACCTACCGCTGCCGCAGGAACGACCGGCGCCCACCGGCACACCTACCGCTGCCGCAGGAACGACCGGCGCCCACCGGCACCTACCGGCGCCTACCGCTGCCGCAAGTACGCCGCCGCCGTCGCGCGCAACCGCTCGTGCAGACCGTCGTACGCGCGGACCCGGCCGAGGACGGACTTCGGCAGCTTGGCGACCATCGTGTAGTTGGTGTCGCAGACGTTCGCGGCCGGCGCCAGTGCGGCCTGGCTGACCAGCTGGTACGCGTCGAGCTGGTCCAGGCCGAGGAGTTCGCCGGTCCAGCCGACCAGGTCGTGCTGGCTGATCCGGAACGCGTCCTCCAGCGGTCGGGCGGAGCCGGTGCTGATCAGGTGGTCGTCGCTCTCCAGCCGGGGCCAGGCCGGCCCGCCGCCCTTGATCAGGTCGACGATCACGGTGGTGCGCATCGCCGCCTCGACGGCGGTGCCGCACACCTCGCCCTCGCCCTGGCGGGCGTGGCCGTCGCCGATGGCCAGCAGGCCGCCCTCGACGTTGACGCCGAAGTAGGCGGTGGTGCCGGCCCGCATCTCGGGGGTGTCCAGGTTGCCGCCGTGCGCGCCGGGCGTGATCGAGGCCAGCACCTCGCCGGCGGCGGGGGCGACGCCGACGGTGCCGTGCATCGGGTCCAGCGGCAGCGCGACGGTGAAGTCGCCGTTGCGGGCCCGGAAGTGGCACAGGCCGGCGGCGACGTCCAGGTCGTAGACCCAGACCCGTTCCTCCAGCGCGGGGTGCAGCATCGCGGTCCGGTGGGTGGCGGTCAGCGCGCCGAAGTGCGGGAAGGTGCTGGAGATGCCGTGGTCCCGGGCGGGGGTGATCTCCACGAAGTGCACCGCGAGGACGTCCCCGGGCTGGGCGCCGGCCACGGCGATCGGGCCGGTGACGGGGTTGAGGTACGGGAAGACGCAGACCTGGCTGGGCAGGTCACCGACGCCGCGCACCTTGCCGCCGAAGCAGTCCTCGGTGGTCAACTCGACGATGCTGCCGGGCTGAACGGTGGTCAGCGGGGCGCGCCCACCGAAGGTGTAGGCCCAGTCCTCCGGCGCGGGGGTCAGCTGGACGATCTCGGGCAGGGTCACTTGTCGGTCTCCTCGGAAGTGGTGGTGACGGCCAGTCGGGGCTTGCGGCCGGTCAGCATCAGACCGGCCAGCACGATCCCGCCGATCAACAGCCAGACGAATCCGAGCCGTTGGGCCGCGATGTTGGCGTTGACGACCACGTAGCCGAGGATCGCGAAGCCGAGCAGCGGGGCGATCAGGTGGCGCCAGTAGTCCTTGCTGCGCCGACGGATCAGGTAGTGGACGACGACGGCGACGTGCAGCACCAGGAAGGTGGTCAGCGCGCCGAAGTTGACCAGGGTGCTGAGCAGGGTGATGCCGTCGGCGCGCGAGGCCATGTACAGGCCGAGCACCAGCGAGATGCCGGCGGTCAGCAGGGTGGCGTTGACGGGCACCCGGCGGGTGGGGTGGATCCTGGCGAGGAATCGCGGCAGTTGGCGGTCGCGGGCCATCGCGAACAGCAGCCGCGAGGTGGCGGCCTGGGCGACCAGGGAGTTGGCGAAGCCCCAGGCCACGGCGGTGGACGCGGCGGTCAGGGTGGCCAGCCAGCCGCCGCCGGCGGTGCGGGCGGCGTCGTAGAAGGCGGTGCCGTTCGGGTCGCCGTCGGCGATCAGCGCGTCCGGGTCGGCGACCAGCAGCGAGGCCACCCAGGTCTGCACGATGAACAGCGTGCCCGCGAGCAGCAGCGCGGCCACCATCGACCGGCCGATCGCTTTGGTGGAGTCGCGGTTCTCCTCCGAGAGGGTGGAGATGCCGTCGAAGCCGAGGAAGCTGAGCACGGCGATCGAGACCGCGCCGAACGCCACGCTCCACGAGAAGGTGTGCGAGTCGTACAGCGGCGTGAAGTCGAAGCCCCGGCCCTTCCCGTTCGCCAGCGCGATCACGCCGACCACCAGGAACAGGGCGAGCACGACGAGTTCGCCGATCAGCACGGCCTTGTTGACCTTCGCGGTGGTCTCGATGCCCAGGTAGTTGACGACGGTGTTGAGCAGCACGAAGCCGATCAGCCACAGCCAGACCGGGACGGACGGCACCAGCGAATTCATCGCGACGCCGGCGATCAGGTAGAGCAGGCCGGGCACCAGCACGTAGTCCAGCAGGATCATCCAGCCGGACAGGAAGCCGACCGGTGCGCCGATGCCGCGTCCGGCGTAGGTGTAGACCGAGCCGGCCATCGGGAACGCCCGGCTCATCTGGGCGTACGACAGGGCGGTGAACATCATCGCCACCATGCCGAGGATGTAGGCCAGGGCGACCATGCCGCGGGAGCCCTGGAAGACGCCGCCGAAGATGCCGAAGGGGGCGATCGGCACCATGAAGACCAGCCCGTAGACGAGCAGGTCGGTGAAGGTCAGGGACCGGCGCAACTCCTGTTGGTAGCCGTAGTTCTCGATGCCCTGGTGCGCGGGTGTGTCGGCCATGGTGCTCTCTCTCCGTGACGACCCTGCGGGTGTGTGGGGAGACTGTAGAGCGAAGTATTTCCATATGGAAGAGTTTTGGGACGGCGTTCCACCGGCCGAGAACGTGAGCGTGCGACCGTACCCGCAGGTCAGCAGGCACCCAGCGGCGGGAGGACGGCGAATCCGGCGCCCTCGGCCCGGGCCAGATGCACGGTGCGCCGCGCTCCGCCCAGCAGTCGGCCGGCCGCCCGCGCCAGGCCGTGCGGCTCCAGTGCGTGACGGTGGGCGAGCGCCGCGAGCAGCTGCAGTCCGTCGTACAGTCCGACCGCGTACGCGTCCAGAACGGGCGCCCACGGCCCGCACAGCGCCCGATGCCGCTCACCGAGCAGCTGCCGGGGCTCCTCGGCCAGGGTGGCGAAGGACGGCATGGCGGCGTACAGCGTTCCGGTGTCGTCGCCGCCGAGCGCGAGCAGACCGTTCTCCTCCAGCGCCCCGGACAGCCTGACGAGCCGGCGGTCGAGTCCGCTGCGGCGCAGCGCGCGGTTGAAGTGGACCAGGTCGCGGCCGATCAGGCTGAGCAGCAGGGCGTCGGCGCGGGCCGTGCGCAGCGCGTCGAGCAGCGGTTCGACGGCCGGTTGGACGGCCCCGAACGGGACGCGGCGCTCCAGTACGATCCGGGCTCCGGCACGGCTGGCGAGGGTGGCGGCGGCGCGGTGGACGGAGCGCGGCCAGATGTAGTCGTTGCCGATGAGCGCCCAGCGGCGCAGCTGATGACGCTCCGTCAGCATGCGTATTCCAGCGGCGAGTTGGCCGTACGGGTCGGTGCCGGTGCACAGCACGCCGGGGCGGCGGGTGCCGCCCTCGTGCGGCGGGGTGTAGATGTAGGCGGTGCGTCCGGCGGCGACGGTCTCGACGGCACGGTGGACGTCGCTGGTGTGGCAGCCGGCCAGGGCGTCGAGGGCTCCGGCGTCGAGCAGTCGGCGGACTTCGGCGGCGACGGAGCGGGGTGCGCCGCCGCCGTCGACCAGGACCAGGTCGAGTGGGCGGCCGAGGATGCCGCCGCGGGCGTTGATCTCGTGCGCGGCGAGCAGTGCGCCGTCGAGTGCGGAGGGGCCGGTCAGTCCGAGCGGGCCGGACTGCGGTACGACGAGGCCGACCCGGAACGCGCCGTCCGGTCTGGGGAGGTGGAGCGCGTCGAGCGGGTCGACCAGCCTGGCATCCAGCATCACCGGTGCGAGTATGGTCGGGATGTCGGCCCCGGGAAAGCCCGCGAGGCTCGGGGGACCTGGGAACGGGAGGGCCGGATGGCCACGCAGGGCGCCGCCGCGAACGCAACTGCCGCCGCCGCGAACGCAGCCGCCGCGGGCGTGCCCGGGGCGGGCGTGCCCGGGGCGGCCGCGCACGCGATCGCCGCGCCGGGTTCGGCGGGTTCGCCGCCGCTGTTGGTGGAGCTCGTGGCGCTCGCCCACCGCCGTCTCACCTCCGGCCTGGCGACGGCGCTCGCCGAGGAGGACTGCACGGTCGACCAGTGGCGGGTGCTGCGGGCGCTCGCGGACGGCGAGGGCCGGGCGATGGGCGAGTTGGCGCAGGCGCTGCTGATTCCGCAGGCCAGTCTGAGCCGCCTGGTCGATGCCCTCGCGGATGCCGGGCTGGTCTACCGGCGCCAGGACGAGCGGGACCGCCGCCGGATCACCGCCCACCTCTCCCGCCAGGGCCGCACCCGCCTGACCCGCCTCGACGCCCTCGCCGCCGCCCACGACGCCGCCGTCCGCGCCGCCTGCGGCCGCCCCGACCCGTCCGGTCCGCTCACCCGCCTCGCGTCGGTCTGACACCACCCCGGCCCGGCCACGAACGTCTGCGGCGCGCCTGGGGCCGGTCTCCCAGGCCCGCGTCGCAGGGCAGCCGGTTTGAAGACCGGCCTAGGACTCGTAGCGCTCGATCTCCTCGACGCTGCGCACGCCGGCCTGGTTCGGGTCCTCGCCGGCGTCGGTGCGGGCGCGGCGTTGGCGCAGCAGGTCCCAGCACTGGTCGAGTTGTTCTTCCAGGTCTTTGAGTTCGCGCTGTTCGGTGGACTGGTCGATGCGTCCTTCGGAGAGCGCGGCGCGCAGTTTCCGTTCCTCGTCGACCATGGCGCTGATCCGGTCCAGGATGCGGCGGTCGGTGCCGCCGGCCTTGCCCTGCTCGTCCATCGGGGGCCTCCTCACGGTCCGCCTGTTCCTCACTCTAGGAAGCCGCGATGTGGGCCGCCACCAGGGCGGATCGGGGATGGCTCCCCTGCCGTGGCGTGGCGCCTTGGTCCGAACGGGGGAGCGTAATTGACAGGGCGTCGGAGGGCTTGCCAGGATCACTTATTGAAAACGACTTCCACTTCCATTCACCTCCGAAGGGCCCACCCCCATGTCGCTGGACGTCTCCCCCTCCCTGCTCTCGCTGGCCGAACGCGACGAGGTCGCCGACGCCGACTTCCTCGCCACCGTCCGCACCTCACTGCCCTACGCGTACCGGCTGGTCAACGACCTGACGGCGGAACTCGCCACCAGCGACGCCGAGTTCGCGGACAACACGGTCGCCCCGACCGACGCCGAACGCGCCCAGCTGCTGCGCGCGCTGGCCAGCGACTCGATCCGCGGGGCGCTGGAGCGGCACTTCTCGGTGAAACTGGCCTTCCAGAACTGCCACCGCCTGGCGGTCTTCCACCCGAACGCCGAAAACACCGCCGCCTACCGGGAGTTCACCTCCGTGCGGGCCCAACTGCTGAACCAGTCACCGGAGTTGCGGGACTGCTGACCATCACGGCACAAGGCCGCCGCCCTGCGCTTGCACCGGGGCGGCGGCACCCGCACGTCCAACTCGGCTCATCCGAGGGTGACTTCATTGTCCCGCTGGGCCGCGGCGGGCTCCACGGGCGCGGGTACCGGCCGGGTGCCCCGGGTCGGCACCAGCAGCGCGGCGAGCGCCGCGGCCAGGCAGAACGCCGCGAGCAGCGCGAAGCCGTGGGTGTAGCCGGACTCCATCGGGCGGCCGGAGGGCTGGAGGTGGCCGGTGACCAGGCCGGTCATCAGCGCGGCACCCATCGAACCGCCGATGGTGCGAATGTTGGCGTTCATGCCGGTGGCGGCGCCGGTCTGCGCGGGCGAGACACTCTGCACGATCAGGTTGCTCATCGAGGCGAACGCCAGGCCGACGCCGAGCCCGAACACGCCGGCCGCGACAGCGACGTCCGCCGGCGTGTCGTGCCGGGCGGCGAACAGCGCGCAGGCCACGGCGCACAGCAACGCACCGGTGACCAGCTGCGCCTTGGCGGGGAAGCGGCCGGCCAGGCGTCCGCCGAGGATGCCGGAGACGAACATCGCACCGACCATCGGCAGCATCAGCAGGCCGGCGCCGGTGACGGTGGAGCCGAAGCCGTAGCCCGCACTGGCGGGGGTCTGGACGAAGCCGGGCAGGAACGCCCACACGGCATACATGCCGCCGCCGAACAGCAGGGCCGCGGTGTTGGTGGTCCACACGGCGGGCAGCCGCATCACCCGCAGGTCGATCAGCGGGTTGCGCGAGCGGGCCTCGTTCACCACCCAGAGCGCGAACAGCACCACGGCGGCGGCCAGCAGGCCCAGCACCCGGGCCGATCCCCAGCCCCACTGAGCGGTCTGACTGACCGGCAGCAGCAGAGCGACCAACCAGCCGGAGAGCAGTACGGAGGAGATCCAGTCGACGCCGCCCTCACCGCGGGTCGGCGACTCGGGGACGTAGCGCCAGGCGAGCAGCACGGTGGCGGCCACCACGATGACGGGGATCCAGAACAGCCAGCGGTAGTCCAGCGCGCCGACGATCGGCCCGGCCAGCACCATGCCGAGGCCACTGCCGACGGCGATCACGGCGGACAGGTTGCTGATGCCGGTGGGCACCCGCCCGGCCGGGAACTCGTCGCGGATGATGCCGAAGGACAGCGGGAACAGCGCACCCGCGATGCCCTGGAGAACGCGCGCGATCAGCAGCACCGCGATGTTGGGGGCGAGCGCGGCCACCAGGCAGCCGGTCAGCAGCGCGACCAGCGCCGCGACCAGGGTGCGCTTCTTGCCCACCAGGTCGCCGACCCGGCCGAGGATCGGGGTGAACACGGACGCGGACAGCAGGTAGGCGGTCATCACCCAGGTGACGGTGGACTGCGAGGTGTGCATCGCCTCCTGGACGATCGGCAGGGCCGGCGTGATCAGCGACTGGAGCAACGCGAACACGCCCGCCCCGACGGCGAGCACGCCGAAGGTGAGGCGGTGGGACTGGCGATTCATCGAACCCTCTCGGGACTCGGGTCGCGGCGCACGGGAACAACGGCACGCCACGGCGCACAACTGGCAGGCAGACACCCGGACGAGCGGGCGGTGGTGCGGAGAAGGAGCAGTGGTCCATCGGGCGAACGATCAATGCCCGTACGGTCAACGCGAATTGACGACAGTGGTGCAGGTTCCGTCAGTCCTGATTGACGACTGCGGTGCGGGCTCGGTCAACCCCGGTTGACGACAGCGATGCCGACACGGCGCGCCGACCCAAGCCGACATGCGCCGACCCAAGCCGACATGAACAGCCCGTCGCCGACCGGACGGCAGGCCGAAACCCGGGCCCCGATGCTAAAGTCGAGGCATGCCTCCAGATTAGCGGAGGTGAGCCTCCGGTTCAATCCGGATGTGTCGAAACGAGGTCACCGTGTCCGAGCCGATCTCCGTCGGCGAGTTCCTCGCCGCCCAGCGCCCGCGCCGCGCCGACGCCGCGCGCAACTTCGACGCGCTGCTCGCCGCCGCCCGCGAGGCCTTCGCCGAACACGGTGCCGAAGCCTCCCTGGAGGACATCGCCCGCCGGGCCGGCGTCGGCATCGGCACCCTGTACCGCAACTTCCCCACCCGCCGGCACCTCTTCGAGGCCGTCTACGCCAACGAGGTCGAGGACCTCGGCCGGGTCGCCGCCGGCCTGGTCGGCCAACCCTCCTGGGACGCCCTGATCACCTGGCTGCACCGCTTCGTCGACTACGCCATGACCAAGCGCGCCATCCGCGAGGCCCTCCAGGGCGAGGAGTCCGGCGTCTTCTTCGCCTGCCGCCAGTCCATGTACGACGCCGGCACCCCCCTCCTCCTGCGCGCCCAGCAGGACGGCACCGTCCGCACCGACATGGACATGGACGACCTGCTCCGCCTGGTCTCCGGCATCGCCTCGGTCGCCTTCCCGGACGACAAGCAGCGCGCCCGCGTCCTCGCCATCGCCCTGGACGGCATCCGCCCCCGCGCCTGACCCGTCCCTTCCCTGGCGCCCCCTCGCCCTGACGCCCCCTCTCCCCGGCGCTGCCTCAGTTGTCGCGGAACGGGTGCGCCGCGTCGCGTCCCACCAGGCCCAGCAGCCGGGTCTGCGGATCGGCGTCGTCCGGCACCGGCACCGCATCCGCGAACAGGCCCGAGGCTGCCAACATGCCTGCCTGCGGGGCGAGTTCGTCCAGGGCGAAGCTCGCGGCCGCCGGGTCCATCCGGGCGTCGGCGCCGATCCCGGTGGCCAGGTCCCAGCTGTGCACGATCGCGTCCACCGTCATCTCCCGGGCGTACCCGGCCGCCCGCCGCCGTCCGTAGGAGAGGTGCACGGTGCGCCGCAGCGCGCCGGGGGCGGCGAACGCGGCCCGGGCGGCGTCGGCGGCGGCCGTCCACGCCGCCACCGGGTCGTCGCCGAGCACCTCCCCGTCGTAGCGGTCGCCGACCTCGGCGATGGTGGCGCCGTTGAGCAGGTCCGGCACCCACAGCTGTTCGTAGGTCAGGTGCCCGACCAGTTGGCGGACCGTCCAGTCGGTGCACGGCGTGGGAGCCTGCCAGCGGTCGTCGGGCACGGCGCGGACCAGCCGGCCGAAGTGGTCCAGGGCCTGGGCGTGCAACGCGAGCAGGGCCTGGTCGTCGAGGTGTGTCGCCATGGGCCCCACGCTTGCCCGCCCGCGACTTCCGGGCAAGGCGACACCCCGCGCTCCGGACGGACTACTCGTTGACCGGGGCCTTCTCGCGCAGCAGCTCCACGAACGCGCGCATCCAGCCCGGGTGGTCCGGCCAGGCGCGGGCGGAGACCACTGTGCCGTCCACCACCGCGTCCCCGTCCACGAAGCTCGCCCCGCCGGCGGCCACGTCCGGCTCCAGCGCCGGGTACGCGGCGGTGCGGCGGCCGGCCATCGAACCCGTCCGCAGGGTGATCAGCGGGCCGTGGCAGATCTGCGCGAGCGGCTTGTCGTCGGCGACGAAGTGCGCGACGATCCGCTGCACCTCCGGGTTGTTGCGCAGGTACTCGGGCGCCCGGCCGCCGGGCAGCACCAGCGCCACGTACTGCGCCGGGTCCACCTCGTCGAACGCCAGGTCGGCGGGCCAGGTGTAGCCGGCCTTCTCGGTGTAGGTGTCGAAGCCGTCGACGAAGTCGTGCACCACGAACTGCAGGGTCTTCCGGGTGGGCGCGGCGATGTGCACCTCGTAGCCCTCCTCCAGCAGCCGCTGGTAGGGGTAGAACACCTCCAGCGACTCGGCGGCGTCGCCGGTGATGATCAGGATCTTCGCTGCCATTCGGGGCTCCCGTTCCTTCCGCGCGTTCGGCACACCGCCCACCCCGGCGGGGCCCGCGCTGCCCACCCTGCCCGCTGACGCGCCGTCAATCAATGGGGCGCGCGCAGCACGGCGCACCGCCCGGCGTGCGCTCCGCCGCTCGGTGCAGCATCCCGCCCGGCCGGGGGTACTCCGGGGGCGACCCGCCCGGGGCGCGCCTAGCGTGCTGGCAAGTCCGCCGGCAGGGAGGTCGTCATGCAGCACTCGCACATCATTGACTCCGCCACCGTCGCCAACCTGCGCGATCTCGGCGGCATCGACCTGCCCGGCGGCGCCCGGGTGCGCTCCGGACTGGCTTTGCGCTCCGGCCAGTTGGACCGGCTCGACCCGACCGGTGACCCGATGTTCGAGGCGCTCGGCGTGCGCACCGTGATCGATCTGCGCAGCGGCGCCGAACGCGCCGCCTACCCGGACCGGGTGCCCGGCGGGGCGCACCTGCTGGTCGCGGACGTGCTCGCCGACCGGGCGGGCAACGGCGTGGCCACCGCGCTGACGGCCGCGCTCGCCGACCCGGCCACCGCCAACCGCACCCTCCGCGGCGGCCGCGCCGCGCTCGCCCTGCGCGAGGACTACCGCGCCTTCGTCACCTCCGCCGCCGCCCGGCACGCCTACAAGCAGCTGCTCACCGCCCTCGCGCACCAGGGCGGCGGCCCGGTGCTGTTCCACTGCACGGCGGGCAAGGACCGCACCGGCTGGGCCGCCACCTTGATCCTGCTGCTGCTCGGCGCGGACGAGGAGACCGTGCGCACCGAGTACCTGTCCGTCGATCCGGCGGTGCACGTCCGGTACGCCCCCTTGCTGGAACGTTTCCTCGCCGGGGGCGGCGACCCGGAGATCGCCGACGCGATCCTCTCGGTCCGCACCGAGTACCTGGCCGCCTCCCTGGACACCCTCACCGACCACTGGGGCGACCCGGAGAGCTACGCCCGGGCCGGCCTCGGGCTCAAGGACGAGACCCTGGAGAGCCTCCGCAACCGCCTGATCCGGACAGCCTGACCCGGACAGCCTGACCCGGACAGCCTGACCCGGGCCGGCGTCAGCCCGCCGCGCCGGCCGCGCCGACGCAGACCTCGTTGCCCTCGGGGTCGGCCAGCACCCAGAGGCCGGGGGCGTGCTCGTCCGTCACCAGGCGCCCGCCGGCGGCGAGCGCGGCGGCGACCCGCTGCTCCGCGACGTCGTACGGCACCCACACGTCCACGTGCAGCCGGTTGCGCTGCGGCCGGGGCTCGTCCATCTGCTGGAAGTAGAACGGCGCGCTGCGGCGGGCCGGGTCGATCAGGTCCTCGGGGCTCCCGGCCCGGTCGCGGTAGCCGAGCACGGCCCGCCAGAAGGCGACCACGGTGGGCATGTCCAGGGCGTCCACGGTGACCTGCACGGTCTGCACGGCGTGCGGCTCGGCGGCGGCGCCGAGTTCGCGGGCGGCGGCGGAGATCCGGCGGGCCAGCTCGATGTGGTGCTCCGTCAGCCCGTAGTAGTCCTCGCCTGCCGCGATCAGGCGGACGGTGACGCCCTCGGGACGCAGGTCCACGTCCGGCGCGCCGAGGCCGTCCACTGCGGTGGCGATGGCGGCCACCAGCCGGGTCCCGTCGGCGAAGGACGCGGTGCGGAAGAACGTGCACGCCCCCTCGCCCAGGACCCGCCAGTCCTCCGTGCCGGGCGCGGCATGGAAGGCCAGCGGCCGGATCCTACTGTCGGTCGCCGCCTGAAGCTGATGATCATTCATCCGAGCAGCGTAGCGCCGCACTCCGACAATGTGATCACCGCGATTGTGATCACCGTGAATGCGATCACCCCGCTGCGGTCCAGGCCAGTAGGTGATCGACCGACCAGGCGGTGATGATCCGCTCGGCGTCCAGGCCCAGCGCGGCGGCGCGTTCGCAGCCGGTGATCTGCCAGTCGAGCTGGCCGGGGGCGTGCGCGTCGGTGTCGATGGAGAACAGGCAGCCGAGGTCGGTGGCGAGGGTGAGCAGGTCGTCGGGCGGATCCTGGCGGTCGGGGCGGCAGTTGATCTCGACGGCGGTGTCGTGCTCCCGGCAGGCGGTGAAGACCGCCTCCGCGTCGAACTCGGACTGCGGGCGCGGCTTTCCGCCCAGTCGCCGCCCGGTGCAGTGGCCGAGCACGTCGACCAGCGGGTTGCGGACGGCGGAGAGCATACGGCGGGTCATCGCGGCGCGGTCCATCCGCAGCTTGGAGTGCACCGAGGCGACCACCACGTCCAGCCGGCCGAGCAGTTCCTCGTCCTGGTCGAGCGAGCCGTCGTCGAGGATGTCGCACTCGATGCCGGTGAGCAGCCGGAACGGGGTGAGCCGGCCGTTCAGATCCTCGATCACGTCGAGCTGTTCGCGCAGCCGCTCCGCGCTCAGGCCGCCCGCGACCGTCAGGCGCGGCGAGTGGTCGGTGAGCACGGCCCAGCGGTGCCCGAGGCCGCGGGCGGTGCGCGCCATCAGTTCGATCGGGGCGCCGCCGTCGGACCAGTCCGAGTGCAGGTGACAGTCCCCCTGGAGCTTCTCGCGCAGCCGGAGCGCGGCGGTGGACGGCGCGGTCCCGGCGGCGGCCCGGGCCTCGGCCTCCAGCAGGTACTGCGGGGTGCGGCCCGCCGTGGCGTCGGCGATCACCCGGGCGGTGACGGGTCCGACGCCCGGGAGGCGTTCGGCGGTGGCGACGTCGACCGGCCCCGCGGGCAGCCGAGTGGCGGCTTCGGCGGCGGTGCGGAACGCCTTGACCCGGTACGGGGAGGCAAGTTCACGCTCCAGCAGGAAGGCGATGCGTTCCAGGGCGGTGACCGGATCCATGCGGCCAGTCTGCGCGGGGCCGCAGGGGGTCGCATGCGGGCCGCAGCCGGACGGCCGTGGGGCGCGGGCCGAACGACTGCGGGGCCGGTGATCTGCGCCAAACCCTTGTTGACACTCTGTCTCATTGGTTTACTCCTCCTGGAGCCCCTGCCCCCGCCACCTCCGGAGCCCGCCCATGCCCGACACCGCAGCCCCCACCGGGACGATCGCCCAGCAGCGCAACGCCGACCGCGAACTCAACGCCGCCCGCCTGCTGCGCGCCTCCGCCAAGCACTCCTTCGACCCGCTCACCGAGATCGACTGGACCGCCCCCGTCGACCCCGACCTGTACGCGCTGCCCGCCCACCGCGTCGCCCTGTACGGCACCCCGCTCTGGGAACGCCTCGACGAACGGCAGCGGGCGCAGCTGAGCGTCCATCAGTTCGCCTCCACCACGGCGGCCGGCATCTGGTTCGAACTGGTCCTGATGGAGGGCCTGATCCGACACGTCTACGCGAACGACCTCACCACCGGGCACGCCCAGTACGCGCTGACCGAGGTCGCGGACGAGTGCCGGCACTCCACCATGTTCGCCCGCTACATCACCGCCACCGGCTACCCGTCCGCCCGCCCCACCAAGCGCGCGGACCGGCTCGGGCGGCTGCACTTCCTACTCAACGACACCACGATGACCTTCGCCGGGGCGATCTTCGTGGAGGAGTTCACGGACGCGATGCAGCGGGAGATGATCCGCGACGATAGCCTGCAGCCGCTGGCCCGCTCGGTCGCCCGGATACACGTCGTCGAGGAAGCCCGGCACATCGGCTACGCCAAGCCGGAACTCGAACGCCGCTGGGCCCGAATGCACCCCGCCCGCCGCGTCCTCTTCCGCCGCGCCCTCGCGACCCTGGCCCGCCAGTCCGTCGCCGAGATCGTCCACCCCCGCGTCTACACCCTCGCCGGCCTCGACCCCACCGAGGCCCGCCGCGCCGCCGCCACCAACCCGCACTGGCGCCAGGCTCGCATCGACTGGTCGCGCAAGGCCCTCGACTTCTTCACCGACCTCGGCATCATCACCCCGGCCACCACCCGCCACTGGCGCCGCGCCGCGCTCCTTTCCTGACCTCGCCCTGCCCGCCCACCCGCCCACCCACCCACCCGGCACCCCACCGCCCAACAGTCGCCCTGCGGGCGGCACGCCGGGCCGCAACACGGGAAAAGCAGCCTGGGCCCACCGCGGGCCCCGCTGCCTGCGGGCGGCCGGGGCCGTCTCCCGGGAGCTCCGCGCCACCGAGCCACAGGCCGGTCCCGTCCGCTTCGCCCCGTGCCGCCCCCGGCACGCCGCTGCCGACTGCTGGGGCACCGCTCTCCGCGCGCCCGCCGACCGACACCCGCACACGGGCCCCGCCACCCGAACGTGCATCCGCCCCACATACCGGTCCCGACCGCCTGCGCAACACTCCCGCTCGCCCAACCGCCCCCCACCCGAGCCACCCGAGCCACCCGAGCCACCCAAGCCACCCAAGCCACCCGAGCCACCCGCAGGGCAACTCCCCGCAGCACCACCCGCCCCTCCCGGGCTCCGCACCGACACCCCCGGAGGCCACCCTGCCCGAGAGCCGCCCCAGCCGCCCGCAGGGCAACTCCCCGCAGCACCGCCCGCCCCTCCCGTCCTCCCCGTCGACACCCTGGAGGCCATCCTGCCCGAGCCGCCCCAGCCACCCCAGCGGCCCGCAGGGCAACTCCCCCACAGCACCACCCGCCCTCCCAGGCTCCGCACTGACACCCCGGAGGCCACCCTGCGCGAGCCGCCCGAGCCGCCCGCAGGGCAACTCCCCCCGCCCCTCCCATCCTCCGCACCGACGCCCCGAAGGACACCCCGCCCCAGCCACCCGAACCGCCGCAGCCACCCGAACCGCCCCAGCCGCCCCAGCCGCCCGCAGGGCAACTCCCCGCAGCACCGCCCGCCCCTCCCGTCCTCCCGGTCGGCGGCCCGGAGGCCACCTCACCCCTCCCTCCTCAGCCGCCCGCAAAGCACTCCCCTCCTCCCCTCCAGCCACCCACGGACCATCACCCCCGGCCACCCCTACCGAGCCCACCGTCCCCATCGCACCGCAGGGCACTCTCTCCTCCTCCGCCCCCAGCCGCCCGCAGGGCAACCTCAACCTCCCCGGCCGCCCGCGTCGCGCTGCCGCCCGGAGGGCGTAGCGGGGTGGTGTCGGGGGCGGGTTCTGACGGAGGATTCGTTGCGTGAGCGATGCGGCGGGTGTGGCCGGCGGGATTCGGCTGGGGACGGGGCGTGGGCGGTGGGTCGTCGCGGCGACGGCGCTCGGGTCCGGGATGGCGTTGCTGGACGGCACGGTGGTGAATGTCGCGTTGCCACGGATCGGCGAGGACTTGGGGGCGAGTCTCGCCTCGTTGCAGTGGACGATCAACGCCTACATGCTGACTCTCGCCGCGCTGATCCTGCTGGGCGGTTCGCTCGGTGACCGCTACGGCCGCCGCCGGGTGTTCCTGATCGGGGTGTGCTGGTTCGCGCTGGCCTCTGCGGGGTGCGCCGCGGCGCCGACCGTCGAGGTGCTGATCCTGGCCCGGGCGCTTCAGGGCATCGGCGGGGCGTTGCTGACGCCGGGTTCGCTGGCGATCCTTCAGGCGGTGTTCCACGAGGACGACCGGGCGGGTGCGGTGGGCGCGTGGTCGGGTTTCGGTGGCGTCGCGGCGGCGGTCGGGCCGTTTCTCGGCGGCTGGCTGGTGGACGGCCCGGGCTGGCGGTGGATCTTCCTGCTCAATGTGCCGCTGGCGGCTGTCCTGGTGGCGGTGACGGCGCGTCATGTCCCGGAGAGCCGCGACCCGGACGAGGAGGGCCGGTTCGACGTGCTGGGTGCGCTGCTCGCGGCGCTCGCCCTGGCGGGGATCACATATGCGCTGACGGAGGCGGGTTCCGGCCTGACCCCGGGGGCGGTCGTCGCGGGGCTGGCGGGTGTCGTGCTGACCGCCGCGTTCATCTTCGTCGAGCACCGTTCGCCGAATCCGATGCTGCCGCTGTCGCTGTTCCGGTCCCGGCTGTTCACGGCGGTCAATCTGGTCACGTTGTGCGTGTACGCGGCGTTCAGCGGGGTGTTCCTGCTGTTGACGGTGCAGTTGCAGATCGTCGCCGGGTTCACGCCGCTGCTGTCGGGGGTGGCACTGGTCCCGATCACGGTGCTGATGCTGCTGTTCTCGGGGCGGGCGGGGCAGTTCGGCCGCGCGGTCGGGCCCCGGTTGCCGCTGACGGCGGGGCCGTTGCTGGTGGCGGCGGGGGTGCTGCTGATGCTGCGGATCGGCCCGGACGCGAACTACTGGCTGGACGTGCTGCCCGCGGTGACCGTCCAGGGCGCGGGTATGACGCTGCTGGTGGCGCCGCTGACGGCGACCGTCCTCGCCGCGGTGGATGTGCGTCGCGCGGGCATCGCGTCGGGGGTGAACAACGCGGCCGCGCGCGCCGCGGGTCTGTTCGCCGTCGCCGCGATCCCGCCGTTGGCGGGCCTGAGCGGCGAGGCGTACCGGATCCCGGCGGAGGTGGACAGCGCTTTCCGTACCGCGATGCTGATCTGCGCCGGCCTGCTCGCCGCCGGTGCCCTGCTGGCCTTCGCCACCATCCGCGCGGACGCCCTCACCCCGCCTCACCCGATCGCCGAACCGGACTGCGACTGGTACTGCGCCCCGACCTCCCCGCCGATCCATCCGAACAGCGAGGAGGCCTGAGGGCGCGTCTCCCGAGGCCGTTACTTCAGGACGGCGGTCACGGTGGGAATCGGCATCGTGTGGGGCCCCGTCGGGCCGGGGGTGGGCGCCCCGGTCGGCTGCTGCGGCGCCGTCGTCGTCGGTGCGGGGTAGACCGGCGCGGGAGGTTTGATCGGTACCCCGGTGGGCGCGGGCTTCTGCGTGACCGGTGTCCCGGTGGGCGTGGGCGCCTTCGTGGTGCCGCTGGGGGCCGGCATGCTCGTGCCGCTGGGTCCCGGCGCCGGAGGCGTCGTCGTCGCTCCCGGGCCCGGTGAGTTGTCGACGTACCCCCAGCTGACGTCGATGGGACCGCCGTTGGGGTCACCGCCGAGCGCCAGGAAAGCCCCGCGCGACAGATCGAGGTCGTGCAGCGGCATGCCGGCGGGCCCGCGGTCGACGACGGTCGCGACGATCGACGTCCCTCCGTGCTGGATCCAGACCGACTGGAAGCAGTGCGGCGTCGAGTATCCGTTGCCGTACTCGGTGGGGCTCAGTGCCACCACCAGGTCGCCCGGTGCGGACGTCACGCCGCAGGCGCCGAGACCCACGGGGTAGTACGTCGCCCGTCCCGTGTAGGCCGCGCTGGGCGAGGCCGTCACCAGCGTGAGGCCGCCGGCGAGCAGCAGCGCAGCCGCTCCGGTCTTCGCCATTCGTGCCCTCATGAACTCCTCTTTCTCTGCCTGCCCGCGCCAACCGGCGCCGGCAGACCCTACGCTCGCAGCCCCCGCTCACGCCTGACTCACGTTCGACGTGCGCGGGCCTGTTCAGCGGCGTGCCGCCCGGTCGTCGCATGCACGGAAGCCCCGGAGAGCTCCTGCGGGTGCAGGGCCTTCCGGGGCTTCGCGAAGGGGGCGGAGCGTCAGAGAATGTCGCCCGGCGCGTACGTGGCGGCCTCGGGGTGGGCGGCGGCGACGGCCTCGATGCGGCGGACGAGTTCGCCGACCTGGGCGGCGGCGGCGCCGGTGAAGGAGAGGCGGTCGGCCAGCAGGGCGTCGATCGCCTCGCGGTCGAGCGGGATCCGGGCGTCGGCGGCGAGCGCCGGGACGAGGGTGTTCTCGCGGGCGCCCTCGCGCATCGCCAGCGCGGCGGCGACGGCGTGCTCCTTGATGACCTCGTGCGCGGTCTCCCGGCCGACACCGGCCCGGACGGCCGCCATCAGGACCTTGGTGGTGGCCAGGAACGGCAAGTAGCGGTCGAGTTCGGCCTCGATGACGGCGGGGAAGGCGCCGAACTCGTCGAGGACGGTGAGGAAGGTCTCCAGCAGGCCGTCGAAGGCGAAGAACGCGTCCGGCAGCGCGACCCGGCGGACCACGGAGCAGGAGACGTCGCCCTCGTTCCACTGGTCGCCGCCGAGCTCGGCGGTCATCGAGGCGTAGCCGCGCAGGATGACGGCGAGGCCGTTGACGCGCTCGCAGGAGCGGGTGTTCATCTTGTGCGGCATCGCCGAGGAGCCGACCTGGCCGGCCTTGAAGCCCTCGGTGACCAGCTCGTGGCCGGCCATCAGGCGGATCGTCTTGGCGATGCTGGACGGGCCGGCGGAGAGCTGGACCAGGGTGGAGACCACGTCGTAGTCGAGCGAGCGCGGGTAGACCTGGCCGACCGAGGTGAAGACGTTGTCGAAGCCGAGGTGGCCGGCCACCCGGCGCTCCAGCTCGGCCAGCTTCTCGGCGTCGCCGCCCAGCAGGTCGAGCATGTCCTGCGAGGTGCCGACGGGGCCCTTGACGCCGCGCAGCGGGTAGCGGGCGATCAGCTCTTCCAGGCGGGCGAAGGCGACCAGGACCTCGTCGGCGGCGGTGGCGAAGCGCTTGCCGAGGGTGGTGGCCTGGGCGGCGACGTTGTGCGAGCGGCCGGCCATCACGAGCTCGCCGTACTGGGCGGAGAGCCGGCCGAGGCGGACCAGGACGGCCACCGTGCGGTCGCGGACGTGCTCCAGCGACTGGCGGATCTGCAGCTGCTCGACGTTCTCGGTGAGGTCGCGCGAGGTCATGCCCTTGTGGATCTGCTCGTGCCCGGCGAGTTCGGAGAACTCCTCGATGCGGGCCTTCACGTCGTGCCGGGTGACCTTCTCGCGGGCGGCGATGGACGCCAGGTCGACCTGGTCGACGACGCGCTCGTAGTCGGCGATCGCGGTGGGCGGCACCTCGATGCCGAGGTCCTGCTGGGCCTTCAGGACGGCCAGCCACAGGTGGCGCTCGAGGACCACCTTGTGCTCGGGGGACCACAGCTGGGCCAGGGTCGCCGAGGCGTACCGGGAGGCCAGGACATTGGGGATCTTGGGCTTCGCGCTCACGCTTCGCAAGCCTAACAGTCGAGGTCAGGAGCTCGTGCAGCGCATCCACCGTGCGGGCGGGCAGGCGGACGGGTAGCATGGCCGGTTGCATCCAGTTTCACATGCCACTTCACAACTTCCTCAGGGCTAGGATATCACGTTGACCGAACAGATGGCAAGCGACGCCGTCCTCGCGGCCGAACTCCGTACCGAGCAGCGCCGGTTGACGGAGCTGTACGCCCGCCTGGACACCCTGCGCGAGCAGGCCCGCACCGACCTGGAGCAGGCCGGCGCCGAGCACACCGGGCCGGGCGGCACCCAGCAGGCCCGGCTGGAGCGGGAGGTGGTGCTCGCCGAACGCACCCGCCGGCTGGCCCGGCTGACGGCCGTCGAGCGCGGCCTGTGCTTCGGCCGGATCGACGGCCGCGACGGCACGGTCCGCCACCTCGGCCGGATCGGCCTGCTGGACGAGGAGTTCGAACCACTGCTGCTGGACTGGCGGGCCCCGGCCGCCCGCCCGTTCTACACGGCGAGCGCCGCCGACCCGGCCGGCCTGCTGCGCCGCCGCCACCTGCGCACCCGCCGGCGGGAGGTGGTCGGTCTGGACGACGAGGCGTTCGACCTGGACGCGCTGGGCGCCGACGGCCGGCGCACCCTGGTCGGCGAGGCGGCGCTGCTGGCCGAACTGCGCCGGGCCCGGACGGGGCGGATGCGCGAGGTGGTGGCGACCATCCAGGCCGAACAGGACCGGGTGATCCGCTCGGGGCTGCACGGCACGGTGGTGGTGCACGGCGGGCCCGGCACCGGCAAGACGGTGGCCGCGCTGCACCGGGCCGCGTACCTGCTGTACACCCACCGGGAGGTGCTGGAGCGGCGCGGCGTGCTGGTGATCGGCCCGAACCGGGCGTTCCTGCACTACATCGAGGAGGTGCTGCCCTCGCTGGGCGAGACGGAGGTGCTGCTGCGCACCCTCGGCGAACTGTTCCCGGGCGTGCGCGCGGTTGACGCGGACCAACCGGAAACCGCTTTCCTGAAGGGTTCGCCGAGGATGGCGGACGTCCTCGCGGAGGCGGTGCGCCTGCACCAGCGGCTGCCCGCCGGGGACGGCCTGATCGAGGCACTCGACCTGCCGCTCCCCCACCGGCTGCTGGCCGTGGCCCGGGAGCGCGCCCGCGGCCTGCGGCTGCCGCACAACGCGGCCCGCGCCGAGTTCCTGCGCACCGCCCTGCGCGGCCTGGCCCGCGCCCGCGCGGACGCGATCGGCCGCCCGTGGGACGAGGAGGAGGCCCGGTACGCGCCCGGCGAACTGTGGGCCGAGCCGGCGGTCCGGGCCGCCCTGGACGCACTGTGGCCGCTGCTGACGCCGCACCGGCTGGTCGAGTCGCTGCTCGCCGACCCGGAGCGCCTGGCCCCGTCCCTCTCCCCCGCCGAACGCGCCGCCCTGCACCGCGCACCCGGTGCGCCGTGGACGGTGGAGGACGTCCCGTTGCTGGACGAGGCCGCCGAACTGCTCGGCAGCGACGGCGCGGAGCAGCGCCGGGCCGCCGCCGAAGGGCGCCGGGCCCGGGCGAATGCCGAGGCGTACGCCCGAGGGGTGCTCCAAGTGACCGACCAGGAGGGCGAGTTGGACGCGGCCGCGCTGGCGGACCGGCACGCCGGCGCGGGGCCGTACCGCTCGACGGCGGAGCGGGCCGCGGCGGACCGGGAGTGGACGTTCGGGCATGTGGTGGTGGACGAGGCGCAGGAGTTGTCGGCGCTGGCCTGGCGGATGGTGATGCGGCGGATTCCGACCCGTTCGCTGACGGTGGTCGGCGATCTGGCGCAGACCTCTTCGGCGGCGGGCGCGCAGGACTGGCAGGAGATGCTGGGCCGCTACCTGGGCACCCGCTGGCGGGAGGAACGGTTGAGCGTCAACTACCGCACGCCGGCGCCGATCATGGCGGTGGCCGCGGCGGTGCTGGCGGCGGTCGATCCGGCGGCGCGGGCCCCGGAGTCGGTGCGGGCGGAGGGGGAAGCGCCGCGGGCGGTCGTCGTCACGGACTACCCGGCGCAGCTGCCGGCCCTGCTGGCCCAGGACGGGCCGGGCACCACGGGCCTGGTGGTGCCGGACCGGCGGCTGGCCGAGCTGGCGCACCTGGGGGCGCTGACTGCCGTGCAGTGCAAGGGACTTGAGTTCGACGCGGTGGTGGTGGCCGACCCGGCGGCGATCCTGGCGCAGTCCCCGCGCGGCGGCCACGACCTGTACGTGGCGCTGACCCGGGCCACCCGGCGGCTGACCGTCGCCCACCACGGCCCGCTGCCGGAGCCGCTGCGGGCGGCCATCGAGCGGACGGGGCCCGAGCGGACGGAGCCCGAACGGACAGGGTCGCCGAAAATGGGGTGATCGGGACAGCCGGAACGGGCTAGGGTCCCGCCATGACGACTCGTACGTTCCGGATCATGGTGCGCGGTTCCTTCGACGCCCTCACGCCCGAGCAGCACGCCGAACTGACCGCCGCGGCGGCCGAACACGACGTGCTGCAGGCGAAGTTCACCGACGAGGGGCATCTGACGTACGACCTGTCGGCGCGCCCGTTCTTCACCTTCCGGTTCCTGGAGTACGGGGAGGCGGAGGAGGACATCGTGGCGGCGTCGGTACGCGCGGAGACGGCGGCGGAGCTGTGGCTGACGGACCGGGGGTACGGCTACAAGAACCTGAAGTCGCAGGCGCAGGACATGTCGCTGGCGGCGGTCGGTGCCCGGGGCAAGCAGGAGGCCCGCAGGAAGGCCTGACGACCGGTCAGAACAGCGTGTCCTGCTCGGCGGCGGGGCGGGCCCGGGGCAGCAGGGTGAGGCCGTCGCAGGTGTCGGCGGCCTCGGCGTGCAGGGTCCAGCCGGTGAGCAGGCGGGTGTCGAGGAGCAGCGGGGGTCCGGCCGGCGGGTCGAGGAAGAGGTGGCCGCCGATCGGGCGGCGCAGTCGTCCGGTCAGGCGGGCGCCGTCGCTCAGTGCTTTGACCTGCTGGTACTGCTCGGGGGCGCCCGCGGTGAGGCCGTAGAGCTCGACCTGGTCGGTGACGGGGTGGTCGGGCAGCAGCGTGAGCGGGTGCCCTGCGAGGAGTTGGTGGGCGCGGGTGCGGCCGGCGGTGAGTTCGGCGTGCCGGTCGGCGGGGGTGGGCAGCGTCCACCAGGCGGGGTACTTGGCGGCGGCGGGGATCCGTTCGCGGGCCAGTTTGGCGTGGGCGACGGTGAGTTCGGCGCGGCGGACGGCGGGCAGCGGGCCGTGGGCGAGGAACGTCCAGGTGAGGGCGGCCTGTTCGAGCAGGCGGACGGTGCCGCGTTCTTCGGCGGTGAGGCCGACCTTGAGCAGCCCGGGGCCGAACCAGGCGAGGTAGAGGCGGTAGGTGCGGCCGTCGTCGAGGATGCGGTCGCGGGCGAGTTGCAGGCCGCGGTCGGCGTTCTGGCAGGTGGGGCACTGGGTGGTGGTGCCGTCGGGTTCGAGGTGCGCGTGGTGCGGGCAGGGGCGGTGGCCGCGGGCGGTGGCGGCGCCGGTGCAGCGGCGGGGGCCGGCGATCCGCCAGGCGACGGGGAGGCCGTCGGTGAGCGGCCGGGTGTGGCTGGTGCGGCCGTCGGTGGCGGTGAGGCGGGGTGCGCCGTCCTGCCAGCGCAGCCCGGTGGAGGTCCATCCGTTCGCCTGGTGCATCGGCTGAGCGTAGGTCATGCGACGGACAGTCAGGGGCGCAGCAGCGGCAGGACCTGTTGGCAGAGCCGGGACAGGGCGGTGCGTTGTCCGTCGTCGAGGCTGTCGAAGGCCTGGCGGGCGCGGGTCATGTCGTCGCGGATCCGGTCGAGGACGGCGCGGCCGTCCTCGGTGATGGTGACGATCTTGACGCGGCGGTCGGCGGCGGCGGCTTCGCGGCGGGCCAGGCCGAGTGCTTCGAGGCGGTCGACGATGCCGGTGACGTTGGAGGCGTCGCAGCCGAGGCGTCCGGCGAGGGCGCGCATGGGGACGGGTTCGAGGACGGCTTTGAGTGCTTTGGCCTGCGAGGAGTTCAGGCCGTGGCGGGCCGCGGCGGCGGCGAAGTCCTGGAAGTAGGCGGCGCCGACGGCCGCGACCTGTTCCATGAGTTCGGTGGTGGTGGGTGCGGCGGTGCCGGTGCCTGTGGTGCTGCCCATGGCGGTCAGGGTACGCCCATCGTTTCAGTGCCTCAAGTATTGAGTGAGGCAAGCAGTTGGCCGGTCGCGGTGGTGGATGGGTCTCACAGCACCAGACGGTCGAACAGGTGGTGGAGTTCCGCGTCCGGATCGGCGGTCAGGCCGGTGTGCACGGGGCCGGGCTGGACGACGGCGCTGCGCGGGGCGGTGAGCCAGCGGAAGCGCTGTCCGGGGCTGTCGGCGGCGGCCGGCCCGGCGGCTTCGCCGCCCTCGCAGACCGCTTGGATGCCGCGCAGCGCGCGCCGCACGCCGGCCACGTCGGCGACGGCGTCGAGGGCCAGCAGCCGGCCCTGGTCGAGGTGGGTGCGGGCGCCGAGGTAGCCGGAGTCCCGGCAGTACAGCAGGACGCCGATGTTGACGCACTCGCCGCGCTCGACCCGGGGGACGGCGCGGATCAGCGCGTACTCGTAGTCCTTGGGGTGCTGATCCATCAGGCGTCCACCTCCGGGAGCCAGTCGCGGGGCCCGGCGAGGCGGGCGGTGAGCTGCGCACGGTAGGCGGCGCGGACGGCCTCGGGGGTGTCGAAGCCGGGCTCGTCGGTGAGCCACACGTCGGGGATCGCGGCGACGGCGGCGGGCAGCGCGGCCTCGGCGAGGGCGGCGAGTTCGGCGTCTACCTGGGGCAGGTGGCCGGCGGCGTGCCGCAGGGCGTGGTCGGAGGCGTCGTAGGGCTTGCGGCGCCAGGCGTCGGCGCGCGACCAGCTGTGGTGGAAGATCAGGCTGGCGCCGTGGTCGATGAGCCGCAGGCCGCCGGTGGCGACCAGCAGGTTGGGGTTGCGCCAGGACCGGTCGACGTTGCCGATCAGGGCGTCGAACCAGAGCACCCGGGCGGCGGTGTCGGTGTCGGTCTCGAAGCACAGCGGGTCGAAGTTGAGCGCCCCGGACACGTACGCCATGCCGAGGTTGGTGCCGCCGCTGGCCCGCATCTGGTCCTGGATCTGCACCTCGGGCTCGCTGCGGGCGAGCACCGGGTCGAGGTCGATCAGGGCGAGTTCGGGCACCGGCAGGCCGAGCCCGCGGCCCAGTTCACCGGCCAGCACCTCGGCGACCAGCGCCTTGCGGCCCTGGGCCGCGCCGACCCATTTCAGCACGTACATCCGGCGGTCGTCGGCCTCGATCAGGCCGGGCATCGAACCGCCTTCGCGCAGCGGCGTCGCGTAGCGGACGGCCGTCACCTCGGAGAGCATCCCGACAGCCTAGCGGCCCTCACCGGCGGCTCGGGCCGGGCAGCGGCCGCGGCCGGTTGGAGATGCACCCGCCGTGGGCCCGTGCGAATGTGGCCAACAGTCGTCCTTAGTCAGTCACGGACCCGCAAACGTAGGGGATGAACGATGGAACGACCTCGGATCCTGATCGTCGGCGGCGGCTTCGCCGGGCTGGAGTGCGCGCGTCGTCTGGAGCGCAAGCTCGCCCCTTCCGAGGCGGAGATCTCGCTGGTCACGCCGTTCAGTTACCAGCTGTACCTGCCGCTGCTGCCGCATGTCGCGGCCGGGGTGCTGACCCCGCAGTCGGTGGCGGTCTCGCTGCGGCGCTCGCTGCGGCGCACCCACATAGTGCCGGGCGGGGCGATCGGCATCGATCCGCGCTCCAGGGTCGCGGTGGTCCGCAAGATCACCGACGAGGTGGTGGCGGAGAAGTACGACTACCTGGTGCTGGCGCCGGGCAGCGTCACCCGCACCTTCGACATCCCGGGCCTGCCGGACTACGCGCGCGGCATGAAGACGCTCGCCGAGGCGACCTACATCCGCGACCACGTGATCGCCCAACTCGACCTGGCCTCCGCGTCGATGGACGAGAAGGAGCGGGCCTCGCGGCTGCAGTTCGTGGTGGTCGGCGGCGGGTACGCGGGCACCGAGACGGCGGCCTGCCTTCAGCGGCTGACCACGGCGGCCATCAAGCGCTACCCGCGGCTGGACCCGGACCTGATCAAGTGGCATCTGATCGACATCGCACCGAAGTTGATGCCGGAGCTGGGCGACAAGCTCGGCCGGACCGCGATGGAGATCCTCAGCAAGCGCGGCGTGGACGTCTCGCTGGGCGTGTCGGTCGCGGAAGTGGGCGCGGAGACGGTCAAGTTCACCGACGGCCGCACGCTGCCGTGCCGGACGCTGATCTGGACGGCGGGCGTGGCCGCGTCGCCGCTGATCGGCACCCTGGACGCGGAGACGGTGCGCGGGCGCCTGGCGGTGACGGCGGAGATGCGGGTGCCGCAGTTCGAGGGCGTGTTCGCGCTCGGCGACGCCGCCGCGGTACCGGACCTCGCCAAGGGCGACGGCGCGGTGTGCCCGCCGACCGCCCAGCACTCGGCGCGCCAGGGCCGGCAGCTCGCGGACAACCTGGTGGCGGCGCTGCGCAACCAGCCGCTGCAGCCGTACTTCCACAAGGACCTGGGCCTGGTGGTCGACCTCGGCGGCAAGGACGCGGTGTCCAAGCCGCTGGGCGTCGAACTGCACGGCCTGCCCGCCCAGTTGGTGGCACGCAGCTACCACGTGATGGCCATGCGCACCAACAGCGCGAAGTACCGCACCAGCGCGAACTGGCTGCTGAACGCCACCGCCGGCGACGACTTCGTCCGCACCGGCTTCCTGGCCCGCCAGCCCGCCCGCCTGCGCGACTTCGAGTACACCGACGCCTACCTCTCCCGCGACCAGGTCCGCGAACACGCCCAGTCCCTGCTGGCCAAGGGCTGACGCCCCGCCCGCCCGTCCCCCGCCCGCACGGGGCGGGGGCCTCGTCACAGGACGTACGGGTACAGCTCGGCGTGCTCACAGGGGACGGTCACCCCGGTGCGTCTCAGGTGACCCGGGAGCCGTGGGCGGGGCCGTGCAGGGCGGCGGCGACGGCGGCGGCCAGGACGGGGGCCTCGGTGGGGTGGAGGGTGCCGATGCCGATCCGGATCGCGGGCGGGGAGGCGAGGCGGAAGCGGGAGCCGGGGGCGACCACCCAGCCGCGGTGCAGCAGGGCGGCGGCGACGGCGGTCTCGTCGGGCACGGGCACCCAGACGTTGACGCCGCTCTCGCCGTGGGCCCGCACGCCGTGCGCGGCGAGTGCGGTGAGCAGCGCCTCGCGCCGGGCCCGGTAGGCGGCGGCGATCGCGGCGGCGGGCGCGGCGTCGGTGCGGCGCAGTTCGACGACGGCGCGTTGCAGCAGGTGACTGACCCAGCCGCTGTCCAGGCGCTGGCGGCCGAGGACCCGGGCGACGGTGTCGGCGTCGCCGGTGAGGACGGCGACCCGCAGGTCGGGGCCGAGGGCCTTGGCGGCGGAGCGCACCAGCGCCCAGTGGGTGACGGTGGTGCCGCCGTGGCCGTCGGCGGCGAGCGACCGGAAGGGCTGGTCGACCATGCCGTGGCCGTGGTCGTCCTCGATCAGCACGGTGCGCGGGCGGGCGGCGAGGACGGTGCGCAGCGCGGCGGCGCGGGCGGGGGTGAGGGCGGCACCGGTGGGGTTCTGGGCGCGGCTGGTGACGATCAGGGCGCGGGCGCCGGCGTCGAGGGCGGCGGCGACGGCCTCCGGGAGCGGGCCTTCGTCGTCGAGCGGGACGGGCGCGGTGCGCAGGCCGAGGGCGGGGAGGAGGTCGAGGACGCTGCCCCAGCCCGGGTCCTCGACGGCGACGGTGTCGCCGGTGCGCAGGGTGGCGGCCAGGACGCGGCCGATGGTGTCCAACGCGCCGGAGCAGACGGCGAGTTCGCCCTCGGGGGCGCCGTCTGCGCGGAACTCGGCGCGGAAGCCGTCGAGGAGTTCGGGTTCGGCGACGGGGTGGCCGTACAGGACGGTGGGGCCGGCCGCGGCGGCGGCGAGGGCGGGACCGAGCGGGGGCAGCAGCGTGGGGTCGGGGTTGCCGGCCGACAGGTCGCGGGCGCCGGGCGGGACGGGCAGCCGGGCCTCGTCGCGGGGGGTGGTGGCGGGGCGGGGACGGATCCGGCTGCCGCGTCGGCCGGCGGTCTCGATGACGCCGCGTTCGCGCAGCAGGCGGTAGGCGGCGGCGACCGTGTTGGGGTTGACGCCGAGCTCCGCGGCCAGGTCGCGCAGTGGTGGCAGGGCGGTTCCGGGCTCCAACTGCCCGTCGGCGACGGCGCGTTCGATATCGGCGGCGATCTCGCTGGCCCGCCGACCCGTGATCCGATACTCTCCTAGCACAAACGGAATTATGCACTAGTACAGAGGGACTGTCATGTCGGACGCGCCGAAGGACACGTACACCCGCAACGATCTCACCACCCCCACCCGGGACCGGGAGCAGGCCGACTGGGACCGGGACGCGGTGCACGCGATCCTGGACGCCGGATACCTGTGCCACCTGGGCTTCGTCCGGGACGGCGCGCCGGTGGTGCTGCCCACGCTGTACGCGCGGGTCGGCGAGCGGCTGTACATCCACGGCTCGACCGGCAGCCGCCCGCTGCGCGGCGCGCGCGGCGAGCAGGGCCTCGCGGTGTGCGTGACGGTGACGCACCTGGACGGCCTGGTGCTGGCGAAGTCGGCGTTCAACCACTCCGTCAACTACCGCTCGGTGGTGGCCCACGGCACCGCGCACCAGGTCACCGACCCCGAGGAGCTGCGGGTGGCGCTGGACGCGATAGTCGAGCAGGCCGTGCCGGGCCGCGCCGCGGACTGCCGGCCGGGCAACCCTAAGGAGCTGGCGGCCACGGCGGTGATCCGGCTGGAGCTGGACCAGGTGTCGGCGAAGACCCGCACCGGCGACGTGATCGACGAGGAGGAGGACCTCGACCTGCCGTACTGGGCGGGCGTGGTGCCTGTCGCCCCCGTGTACGGCGCGCCGGAGGCCTCCCCGCACTCGACCGCCGAGCTGCCCGGCTACCTGGCGGGCCCGGCATGCTGATCCGCGGTTGGGACCGGGGCACCGAGCCGGAGTGGCAGCAGTGGCTGGCCGCCGGGCGGGACTTCGGCACGCTGGCCGCCAACGGGCCCGAGGGCCCCGTCATGGTGCCCACGCATTTCCTGCTGGACGTCGGGGCGGGCGAGATCCTGCTGCACCTGGCCGCCCCCAACCCGCTGCTGGCGGCGGTGCGGGCCGACCCGCACGTGACGCTCGCGGTCACCGACGATTACGCGTTCGCGCCGGGCCGCTGGCGCGACGCGCCGTACACGCCGACCAGTTACTACGCCTCGGTGCAGTTCTCCTGCACCGCCGAGATCGTGGACGACCCGGCGGGCAAGGCGGAGATCCTCAACCGGCAGCTGGCGCACTTCCAGCCCGAGTGGCCCGAGGACCGGGTGACGGTCGGGGCGGCGCCGTACGGGCCGCTGCTGACCGGCGTGCGCGGGCTGCGGCTGACGGTGCGCCGGGTGCGGGCGAAGTTCAAGTACGACGACAAGAAGCCGGTGGAGCTCCAGCTGGAGATCGCCGAACGGCTGGCCGAGCGGTACGCGGCGACCGGCAACCCGCAGGACGCGGCAGCCCGGGCGCAGCTGCTGCGGCGGCGCACCCGCCGCCCGGCGCTCGGCGGTTCATCGGGCTGACGGCTCGCCGACTGCGGGCGTGTCGGAGCGCGTGGCGGCGCGGCCGCTGGTCGAATGACCTCCGGATATGTCCGCCCCTCACCGGACGGATCGTCACGTAGGGAGAAGAGCACTGGCTACCCACTCCTCCGCCGTCCGGGACGAGCACCTCGGCCATGTCGTGTTCATCTCCGCTGCCGCCGCGATGGGCGGCTTCCTGTTCGGCTACGACAGTGCGGTGATCAACGGCGCGGTCACCGGTATTCAGAAGCACTTCGGCGTCGGCAACGGCGAGACCGCGTTCGTGGTGGCGATCGCGCTGCTGGGCTCGGCGGCCGGTGCGGTGGTCGCGGGGTGGCTGGCCGACCACATGGGCCGGGTGCGGACCATGCTGCTGGCCGCCACGCTGTTCGCGATCAGCGGCATCGGGTCGATGTTCCCGCCCAGCATCCAGGTGCTGGCGATGTGGCGCGTGCTCGGCGGTATCGCGATCGGCATCGCCTCGGTGATCGCCCCGACCTACATCGCGGAGGTCGCGCCGACCGCGTACCGGGGCCGGCTGGCCTCGTTCCAGCAGATGGCGATCGTGCTCGGCATCACCGTCTCGCAGCTCGCCAACTGGGCGCTCAACCAGGCCGCGGGAGGCGAGTCCACCAACCACCTGGCGGGCATCCAGGCCTGGCAGTGGATGCTCGGCGTGGAGGCGGTGCCCGCCCTGGTGTACGGGCTGATGGCGCTGGCCATCCCCGAGTCGCCGCGCTATCTGATCGCCGACCGGCGCGAGGAGCAGGCCCGCAAGGTGCTGGTGGAGGTGGAGGGCGCGGGCGTAGACCTGGACGCCCGGGTGGCGGAGATCCGGCGGGTGCTGGAAACCCGCCGCAAGCCCCGGCTGAAGGACCTGCTGGGCGGGCGCTTCGGGCTGCTGCCGATCGTCTGGGTCGGCATCGGCGCCTCGGTGTTCCAGCAGTTCGTCGGCATCAACGTGATCTTCTACTACTCGTCGTTCCTGTGGCAGTCGGTCGGCATCAACGAGTCCAACTCGCTGCTGATCTCGCTGTCCACCTCGATCGTCAACGTCATCGGCACGGTGGTCGCGATGGCGCTGGTCGACCGGATCGGCCGCAAGCCGCTGGCGCTGGCCGGCTCCACCGGCATGGCGCTCTCGCTCGGACTGGCCGCCTGGGCGTTCTCCTACCGGCACGGCACCGGCAGCACGGCCACCCTGGAGAACACGTACGCGACGGTCGCACTGGTCGCCGCGCACGTGTTCGTATTCTGCTTCGCGTTCTCCTGGGGCGTGGTGGTGTGGGTGCTGCTCGGTGAGATGTTCCCGAACGCGATCCGGGCACTGGCCCTGTCGGTCGCCGCGTCCGCACAGTGGATCGCCAACTGGGCGATCACCGTCACCTTCCCCGACCTCTCGGACTGGAACCTGTCCGCGACGTACGTGATCTACGCCTGCTTCGCCCTGTTGTCGATCCCGTTCGTGGCCTTCTGCATCAAGGAGACCAAGGGCAAAGCGCTGGAAGAGATGGGCTGAACTCCCTCTGACACGCCCTCAGTGTGCCGCCAGGGGAAGCGAGTTGGGGCCTAGAGTGCCAGACGAGACTTCCTGCCCGCCGCCGCGAGCTGCCGCGCGCGGCCACCTTGACGGAGAGCCATGGGCGCTGCTCGCCAGAACGTCAGCTTCACCGGCCGCTCCGGCCGGACCGTGCACGGCTACCTGGCGGTGCCGCCCGCCGGGGTCGGCCCCGGAGTCCTGGTGATCCAGGAATGGTGGGGGCTGACCCGGCACATCGCCGAACTCACCGACCGGCTGGCCGCCGAGGGCTTCCTCGCGCTCGCCCCCGACCTGTACGGCGGCACCGTCACCCACGACCGGGAGACCGCCGCCCGGATGAAGCACGAACTGCCTCCCGCCCGGGTCGCGGAGGAACTCGCCGCGGCCGTCTCCCACCTGCTCGCCCACCCGTCCTCGGTCGGCGACGCGATCGGCGTGGTCGGCTTCTGCATGGGCGGCGGCCTCGCCCTGCGCCTGGCCGCCCACGAGGGCGACCGGGTCGCCGCCGTCGTCCCGTTCTACGGCCTGCCCGGCGACCTCGACTACGACTACCGCGGCCTGACCGCCCACGTCCTCGGCCACTTCGGCGAACAGGACGCCTCGCTGCCCGTCGCGGTGGTCGACGAGGCCGCCATCCGGATCGGCGAGGCCACCGGCCGCCGCCCCGAGATCCACTTCTACCCGGCCGGCCACGCCTTCATGAACGACGAGAAGACCCCCAGCAGCTACGACCCCCTCCAGGCCGCCATCGCCTGGCGCCGCACCCTCACCTTCCTCCGGGCGCACCTCGGCTGACGGAAACCCGCTGGTCCGAACGGTGCGGCCGGTGGTAGCTCTGGGGGATGCTGATCGGGGAGAAGATCCTGCTGCGGGCCCGGCACGAGGGCGATGTCGCCGTCCTGCATGCGCGTCCGGACGGACGGATGGTCCTGACGGCCGCTGCCCGTCGAGGCGTCGCCGTTCCGGCCCGCGGGCGCGGCCTGGGGACGGACGTGGTGCGGGTGCTGTGCCGGTACGGCTTCGGGGTGCGCGGCCTGCACCGCCTGCAGGTGGACACACTGGCGGACAACGCGGCGATGATCGGCGCCGCCGAGCGGGCCGGGTTCCGCGTCGAGGGGACGCTGCGCGGGGCCGCCTGGGTGTCGGGGCGGTTCGTCGACGAGGTGCTGCTGGGGCTGCTCGCGGCGCACTGGTCGCCCTGAAATTCGTTGGACAGGGCCGGGGTTGGCGGTCCATCGTCTGGCCGTGCGCATCAGTTTTCCGGCGTGGGCCGGCCGAAACTATCGGATCCAGACCGCCGCCACGGTGGTGAGCGGGCTGGGCAATGCCGCCGCGCCGATCGCCACCGCGTTCGCCGTGCTGGGCGCGGGCTGGCACACCACCGAGGTGGGGTATGTGACGGCGGCGCGGACGGTGCCGCTGGTGGTGCTGATGCTGCTCGGCGGGGCGGTGGCCGACCGGTGGCCGCGGCACGTGGTGATGGTGAGCGCCAATGTGTTCAACGCGCTCTCGCAGGCGGTGCTGGCGGCGCTGGTGCTGATCGGGCATCCGCCGCTGTGGGCGTTGCTGGTGCTGTCGGCGGCGGGTGGCGCGGGGCAGGCGTTCTACACCCCGGCGGCGGAGGGGGTGATCCTTCAGGCGGTGCCGGCCGAGCACGCGTCGAAGGCGATCTCGGTGTTCAAGATGGGCGTCAACGGCGCGCAGATCGCGGGCGCCGCGCTCGGCGGCATGCTGGCCGCGGTGGCCGGCCCTGGCTGGGTGCTGGCGGCGGACGCGCTCTGTTTCGCGGTGGCGGCGCTGATGCGCTCCGGTCTGAAGCAGGTCGGCGGGAAGCGCGGGACGGGGCCCAGCCTGGTGCACGAACTGCGGGTCGGCTGGCGGGAGTTCGTCTCGCGCCGCTGGCTGTGGGCGATCGTCGTGCAGTTCTCCCTGATGAACGCCTGCGTGCTCGCCGTGGAGACGGTGTACGGGCCGGTGATCGCCGATCGGCGGATGGGCGGCGCCGGTGCATGGGGCACCGCGATGGCCGCGCTCAGTGTCGGCATGGTGGCGAGCGCGGTGCTGATGGCCCGCTGGCAACCGCGCCGGGTGCTGCTGGTCGGCAACGGCGGGGTGTTCCTGTTCGGCCTGCCCGCGCTGGCGTTGGCGCTCGGTCTGCCGCTGGTGCCCGTCGTGGTGGCGATGTTCCTGTCGGGTGCCGGCGTCACGGTGTTCGTGGTGGGCTGGCTGGTGGCGCTCCGTCAGGAGATTCCGGAGGAGCTGCTGTCGCGGATCTCCGCGTACGACGCCTTCGGTTCCTTCGCGTTGATGCCGGCGGGCACCGCGCTGGCCGGCCCGGTGGCGAACCTGCTGGGCCAGTCCGGTGCGCTGTGGGCCTGCGCGTTGACCTGCCTGGGCCTGGCCGCGGCGGTGCTGCTGGTGCCGGAGGTACGGCAGTTGGAGCGCACGGTGCCCGAGGCGCGCGGCCGGGCCCCGCAGCCGGAGCCAGCCACGTCCGGGTGACACCGGGCCCGGTCTGCAACCCCCGGGGCCAGGATCTCGTCCAGTCCCGATAACTGGCCTTGACCCGGGGAAGGGACCCGCATGGGCAAACCGCTGCTGTACCTTGACGTCGACGGGGTGCTGAACCCGGTGTTCCCCTACCCCGAGGACGACTTCGACTCCCATACGCTGCTGGGTTATTCGGTGCTGCTGTCACCACGCCACGGCGAGTGGCTGCGCGAACTGGCCGACCGCTACGAGCTGGTGTGGGCGACCACCTGGGAGTTCCAGGCCAATGAGTACATCGCGCCGCTGCTGGGCCTGCCCGAGCTCCCGGTGGTGAAGTTCACCGGCTACGTGCCGCAGCCGGGCGATCCGCAGGTGCCGCTGATGGAGCTGTTCTCGGCGTTCAAGTGGGCGCCGCTGCTGCGCTACGCCCAGGGCCGCCCGTTCGCCTGGGTGGACGACTGCATCCCGGCGCGGCTGGTGCGCCGCAGCCTACTGCGCGCGGACCGGCTGCTGATGCCGATCGACCCGGCGCAGGGCCTGCAACGCGCGCACGTGGACCGGCTGTTGCGCCGTCCTCCCTCGCAGGCCTGGTTCAGCCGTCGGACGGGCTGACCTCGGGCGTGGGGAGTGGTTCGGCGACCTCGACCCAGACGTGCTCCCAGCGGGCGGTGCGGTTGTGCCCGAAGCGGTCGCCGTGGCGCAGCACCCGCAGCAGCGCCAAGGTCTGGGTGCTGTCCGGGCGTTCGGCGACCTTCACGCTGACCTTGGTGGTGCCCTTCTTGCGGCCGCGCTCCACCAGCGGCCGGCGGCCGGTCAGCTTGTGCAGGGCCTCCGTGATGCGGCGGGTGCGCTCCCGGTCTCCGTGCCACCCCTGCTGCCCACCCATGGCCGCCCCCGCTCCCCTGCTCCCCTGCTCGACGGCGCGCCGCGCGCCGCCCACCGGGCGTCACCCTACCCGCAGCCGACCACCCGTCAGGCGGGATTCGTTCAGGAGGGCAGCCAGCTGACGTGCCCGGCCAGCAGCGCGTAGCCGACGAAGGCGACGGTGTCGATCAGGGCGTGCGCGGCGACCAGCGGGCCGACCCGGCGCCAGCGGCGGTAGAGCAGGCAGAACACCACGCCCATCACCATGTTGCCGACCAGCCCGCCGATGCCCTGGTACAGGTGGTACGAGCCGCGCAGGACGGCGCTGGCGGTGATGATCGCGGGCCAGGACCAGCCGATCTGGTGCAGTCGGCGCACCAGGTAGCCGACCACCACGACCTCCTCCAGGATGGCGTTCTGCCAGGCGGCGGCGACCAGCACGGGGATGCGCCACCACACGTCGGGCAGGCCGGAGGGGGCGACGGTCAGGTTGAAGCCGGCCGCCTGCGCGCCGAGGTAGAGGGCCAGTCCGGAGCCGCCGATGACCGCGGCGAGCAGTGTGCCGCGGCCGAGGTCGGAGAGCTTGTGGCGCAGGTCGAAGCCGAGGGTGCGCAGCGAGGCGCCTTCGCGGACCAGCAGGTAGCCGACCAGGACGACGGGCATCAGGCCGCGGGCGATGTAGTACAGCTGCCAGGCGAGGTCGAGCCAGGGGCGGCCGGGGGCGCGGGAGGCGTTGAGGGTGGCGACCTGTTGGCCGAGGTCGGCCGATTCGGTGAGCGAGCCGATGAAGCTGATCAGCGCGGTGACGCCGCTCGCGCCGAGGGAGAGCCCGAGGACGATGAGCAGTTCGGCGGCGAGCAGCCGGCGGGAGGGGGTCTTGGTGGTGGCGGGCTCGGCCGAGGCGGTGGTCACTGGTCTCCCCGAGGGCGGATGCGGCCCGGAGCGCACGGCGGCTCCGGGCCGATCATCCTTTCACAGGACGATGAGACGTTCCTGAACCCTGTGCTGGGGTGTCAGTGGTCAGTCCACCGGCCAGGTGTGCACGGGTTCGCCGCTGCGCATGCCCTCGATGTAGCGCCGGGTCATGGCGGCGATCGCGGCGTGCGGGTCGAGGTTGTGGCGTTCGCGCAGGCGGTGCACGGTGGCGGCCTGCCAGGCGGCGCCGTTGGTGCGGCGCAGGCAGCGCTGTTCGATGATGCCGAGGTAGTGGTCGCGGTCGCGGGCGGCGATGCCCCAGCGGTCGAGGCCCTGGTGGGCGAGCGGCAGCAGTTCGTTCAGCACCAGGTCGGT
This sequence comes from Kitasatospora sp. NPDC059673, assembly GCF_042734215.1. NCBI lineage: Bacteria > Bacillati > Actinomycetota > Actinomycetes > Kitasatosporales > Streptomycetaceae > Kitasatospora > Kitasatospora sp. NPDC059673. Next base: position 81,847 of record NZ_JBHWEN010000019.1, read on the forward strand.
GGCGGGCAGTTCGACCAGGCCGCGGGCGCCGCGCCCGGAGCGGGGCCACCACTGGACGGCGTCGATGCCGTACCGGGCGCCGTTCAGGAAGTTCTGGTCGGCCTTCTCGTACGGCAGCCTGGTCCAGATCGGGCGGGGCTGTTCGGCCAGCACCCGGACCAGGCCGTAGTAGAAGGCGGCGTTGGCGAGGACGTCGGCGACGGTGGGGCCCGCGGGCAGACAGCGGTTCTCCACCCGCAGGTGCGCGACGCCGTCGGCGACGTCGTAGACGGGGCGGTTCCAGCGGTAGATGGTGCCGTTGTGCAGCCGCATCTCGCCGAGCCGGGGGGCACCGCCGGAGGCCAGCACCTTGACCGGGTCCTCGTCGTCGCAGATCGGCAGCAGGGCGGGGAAGTACCGCAGGTTCTCCTCGAACAGGTCGTGGGCGGAGTCGACCCAGCGCTCCCCGAACCAGGTGATCGGGCGCACGCCCTGGGCCTTGAGTTCGGCCGTGCGGGTGTCGCAGGCCTGCTGGAACAGCACCGGGCGGGTCTCGCGCCACAGTTCGCGGCCGAACAGGAACGGCGAGTTGGCGCCGAGGGCGAGTTGGACGCCGCAGATGGACTGGGCGGCGTTCCACACCGAGGCGAACCGGTCGGGGGTGACCTGCAGGTGCAGTTGCAGGGAGGTGGCGGCGGCCTCGGCGACCATCGACACCGAGTCGATGGTGAGCCGCTCCACGCCGTCGATGTCGAGCGCGATGTCCTCGCCGCGGGCGGCCAGGATCTGGTCGCTGAGCAGGGTGTAGCGGTCGTTGCTGCTCATCGCCTCCAGTCCGGCGTGCTCCAGGTCGAGGGTGGGCAGGATGCCGACCATGACGAGGCGCCCGCCGGCCTGCTCGGCCCGCCGGTCGGCGTAGCGCAGGGCGGTGCCGAGTTCCTCGCGCAGGTCCTCGAAGACGTGTCCGCCCAGGCGGCGGGGGGCGATGTTGAGCTCGATGTTGAAGCGGCCGAGCTCCGTCTGGAAGTCGGCCGAGGCGATCGCGTCCAGTACCTCTTCGTTGCCGAGCATGGGGAGCCCCTGCTCGTCGGCCAGGTTGAGTTCGATCTCCAGGCCCATCATGGCTTTCGGGCGGTCGAACCGTTCCTCCCTGAGCATTCGCCCCAGTACGTCCAGACAGGACTGGAGCTTGCGGCGGTACAGCTGCCGGTCGGCCAGCTCCGCCCGGGTCGCCACGACCTTCTCGCCCACGGGTGCCTTCCCTCCCCTCGGTCGACAGTGCCTGTGCATCATGCCCACGGCGAAGATTTATAGCCCACGGTACGAACAGCCGAACGGAGCACTGTTTCTGACGGCCGGTCAGCTCAAACCCACTTGCGCAATGACACGGACCGTGATATGAAGGTCACCCTGCGCACTTGTTCGAGTAGAATTCGCACGCCGCTCAGGCCAGGTCAGGGCCGTCCGAGAAACCCCCACTGTCGAGGGACTCGTCGACGACCCGCCCACCCCCTCGGCGATCATGCCCAACCGGACACGGCCAGACCCCTCAATGTCGATGCCATGCCGGTATGCCGCAGCACGCCGATCTCGAACGGAGAGGCGACTCACCATGACGTTGCACCTGTCCCAGCCCCCGGCCGGCGCCCTGCACGCCGTCCGTTCGGCCCTCGCGCCCGGGGTGGCGCTGCCGCCGTCGGCGGCCGCCGTGCTCCGCCATAGCGTGGGGCGCCCGGAGCCGCTGCTCGCGCTGCCCGTGCACGCCCTGCGCGGGCCCACGCCGCAACTGGCCGGGGCGGACTGCATCGGCTGGCGCTTCCTGCTGCGCGCCGCCCGTCCGGACGCGGCGGCGGCCCCGCACTGCCCGCACGGGGACTGCGACGGCGCGGGCGGCGCGGCGGGAGCGAGCGACACGGCGGGCGGCGCGGCGGGCGGCGCGGGCGGCGCGGCGGGCGCGGGGCCGGAGCACCGGCCGCTGGCCGTCGGCGAGTTCACCGTGGAGGGGCTGGAGCAGGTGACGGCCGCCGCCGAGGTGGCCGCCGGCGCGGACGGGCCGGCCTTCTCGCACCTGACCGCCGGGCCCTACCTGGACTCCACGGTGCGGGCGCTGCGCCAGGCCTGGCAGCTGGTGCACCCCTCCCCCGCCCGCTACGAGCCGCGGCTGCTGTCGCTGCCCGAGCACTACGCCTCCGCGCTGTGGCTGCACAGCGCGCTGCCCGGGGAGGATCTGCTGATCCCGCTGGCGCCCGCCCCGCTCGGGGTGGCGGCCCATCAGGTGCTGCCCGCCGCGGAACTGCTCGCCCGGCTGGCCAACGCCCCGGCGGCCCGGCCGACCGCACTGATCGGCTGACGCCGTTCGGCCCGGCCGGCGCGGCAGTCGGCTGACGCCCTTCTTCCGCTTGCACCACCCGGGTGGGCCATGCCGGACTGGTCCGATCGGATCGCTCCGGGATGGCCCGTCCGTGCGCGGATCGAACCGCCCGCCGCCCGGTAGGGTGATCTCGCCGGATCTTCTGTGGCGCATGTCACCAAATGCCTGCGCGAGGGCCCGCGGAGTCGGACACTGGTGTCGGTCGGGGAGGACCACTCGTCCTACCCGGCTGACGCCGTTTCACACCTGATGCGGTGAGAAAACTTCCGTCGGCAGGGCGGGCGCCCCGGGGGGTGGCCGTGCGGCGGCGCGAATCCCGAGCGAAGCGAGGTACAACGATGTGCCAGCACCGAACCGACTGTCCGTCCGCCGAGTCCTCGGACCGTGAAGCGGCCGAACCGGTCGCCCGCCACCCCGAGCAGGGCTGGAGCCTGCTCTGCAACGGGGTCCTGCTGTTCGACGACACCGGCGAGCTGCTGCCGGACGGCCGCGTGATCGCCCCGCGCCGAACCTTGCTGATCGCCGCCTGAACGCCGTTCCGCTCCACCGCACCGATCACCGCCCGCCCGGAGTGCGCCCTCCCGGCGGGCGTCGGCGTTCCCGGGCCGTTCCGCGCGGCCCCTCGGAGCGGCCCCTGGGCGCGGCCTCTCGACGCGGCCCTCGGCGCGGCCTCAGGAGCCGCCGAGCGGGTGGTCGGTGGGCGTGGACGGGTCGTACCAGAAGCTGAGCATCGGGGCATGCCAGCGCCAGCCGAGGGCGGAGTAGAGGGCGCGCCCCTCGGTGGTGCCGACCAGCAGACCGGTGCGCGCGCCTGCCGCGTGCGCCTCGCTCTGCAGGGTGCGCATCAGCAGGGAACCGAGGCCGCGGCGGCGGTGCTCGGGGGCGGTCTCGATCTGGTCGGCGACGGCGAGCGGCGAGCCGTCGGAGCCGGGCCCGATGCCGATCTGCCCACCCGCGGCGTACTCGCCGTCCGTGGTGCGCACCAGGGCGCGGATCACGCCGCCGCGGCTCCAGGTGGTGATCCGGTAGCCGGCCGGGACGGTCGGGCTCTCCGGGCCCAGCCGACAGGTCATCAGGTGGCCGGGAGCGTCCACGTGCCAGCCGGCGCCGATCCAGGGCAGGGCGCGTTCGTCCACGTCGAACAGCTTGAGCCAGGTCCACGGGACGGTGGTGCCCTCGGTGAGTTTGCGGACGTCCGGCTCGGCGGGGGCGGGCAGGACGTGCCGCCAGGGGTGGCGGGGCTGGCCGACGTCGATGCTCCAGCCCCAGGGCTCGGGCCGGGGGTCGGCGGCGCCCCGGGAGACCGTCCAGCCGCTGATCCAGGCCCGGACGAGGGCGGGGACGGTCGGGTCGTCGGGCATGGCCACACACTCCTGCGGTAAGGGTCTCACTAGGCAAAGGGATATTACCTGTTGAGGATGGGAGCCGTCCCCGGAGTTTCCTTCCAGGCAAGATGTCCGTACAGCTTGCGGAGCGCGTCACCATGCCCGAGGAGCCCCGATGAGTCCCGAACTGTCGCGCCGCAGCCTGCTGGGCGGTGCCGCCGCCGGGGCGATGCTGTCCGCGGCGCCGCCGAGTGTCCGTCAGGCGCTGGCCGCCCCCGCCCGCCCGGGCAAGCTGGAGGAGGTCCAGCACGTGGTGATCTTCATGCCGGAACGAGGTCGCCCGGTGGTGGCCCGGGCCTGCCGGCCTTCACGCCGGCTGCCCGGTGATCGTCCGCCACGAGGCGGGTTCGGACTCCGAGGTCCCGCACGCCGTCGCCCGCGAACTGTGGGCCCACGACATGAAGTCGCCGTTCACGACCGGTGAGTACGTCTCCGCAGGCGTCGTCCGGCTGCTGGAGCAGCGCGCCCGGCGGGAGGCATCGGGGAGCTGACGGCGCCTCCGGCCCGGGCGGCACTTCGCCCCGGCTAGGCTCCAACGGGCCTGACCGGGGCGAGTGTCGGGTTGGTGGCCCGGGCGTTCCAGGAGCAACTACGCGTTGCCCATCGCCTCCCGCAGCGAACGGGGGCGCATGTCCGTCCACACGTTCCTGATGTAGGTCATGCACTCGTCCTTGGTGCCGGTCTTGCCCTCGGCCTTCCAGCCCGCCGGAAGCTCCCGGTCCGCAGGCCAGAGCGAGTACTGCTCTTCCTGATTGACCGTGACCTGGTAGGTCACCTCGTCGTCGTCCTCGGCCATGTCGATCTCCGTTTCGTGTGGGTCAGTGCCGAGCCGAGCATTTCCCGTGGCGATCACCCCGTACAGCTGCAATCAGCAGTTCGAGTGATCCCCTGTCGATCTGCTGCAAGTCAGAGCCGTGGTGCGATAAGGGGCTGAACGTACGGCGGGCGCCAGTAATGAGCCGGCCGGACACCCGTCCGATCACCTGCTGAGCCTGTTGTCGGACGGGGCCTGTTTGCCGGCGGAACATCAACAGGCAGGCCCCCGTACGGCAGTTCAGAGGATCTGGATGGCCCGGACCTGCGGCGGGTGGTTGGGGAAGGTGATGTCCGTCCAGCGGTCGATCCGCACCGAGTCGCCGTTGACGTCGTAGTAGATCAGGTCGTTGTTGCCGGTGGAGATGCGGTCCACCCACCAACTGCCGAAGTCGGTGGTGCCGCCGTTGGCGTAGCAGTCCACGCTGTCCCGGCCGTCCAGGTGCGACCAGATCTTCAGGAAGTTCTCGCCGCCGACGCACTGGACGTGGTCGATGGCGAAGGCGTGACCGCTCGGCACGGTGATGGTGAACGCGACCGCCGCCGCGAACGCCGTGGCCAGCGAACAGACGACCCTCTTGGTCCTCGAGAACACGGGATTCCCCTTCGCGCGAAGCCGACCGCCGGACGGCCTGCTGCCGCCTGGTCCGGGAGCCCTCAACGTAGCGAGGGCGGTCCCCCGTTCGGACGCAACACTCCGAACGCGAACCGCCCTTGCATGAGTTCACCCATTCGTGTGAGGAGCGGTTCTCAGGCGCGAGTGAAGAACGGTTTCTGGTCGAGTTGTTGGGGCAGGAACGCCAGCTGGAGTCCGTTGTCCAGGCGCAGGCGCAGCGTGTCGTCGGCGGCCAGGGCCTGGGCGAGGCGGGTGGCGAGCGGGCGGGGGTCGGCGGTGGGGTCGGCGAGGACGAGGGCCAGGGTGGCGTCGGCGTCGGCGGCCGGGGCGAGGTGCGCGGCGGCGATCTCGGGTTCGGCGGCCAGCAGGTCGCGCAGCGCCCGGTGCACCTCGGGGTCGGTGCGCGGCGGCAGGTAGGGCCGGTTCTCGGCGACGGCGCGCAGGCGGGCGCCCGACAGCTGGTACGTCACGGGGCCGGCCGGGTCGACGAGGAGGATGTCGGCGCGCTCGGAGAACGCGACCATCGCGGCCTGCGGGGCGGCCACCGGTGCCGGGCGGGCGTCGGCGCGCCAGCGGGCCATGGTCTCCATCGAGGTGAACGCGGGCAGCGCGCGCCGTCCGTCGGCGGCCTCCAGTACCGGCACCGCCATGTCGCTGGTCTTCTCGCGCTTGTGCCCGTTCTCGTCGTACTCCACCTCCCCGAGTACGGCCACGATCGGCACCATCAGGCGGCTTCGCGTCAGCACGGTCAGCAACTCGCCCTCGGTGGACGGGTTCTGCTGCCAGGCGGCGAGGGCCGCGGCGAGGACGGGGTCGGCACTGCCGTCGTCCTCGGCGAACCCGGGGTTGGGGATGTTCTTGCGCTCCACCCGTTGAGCGTATGCCACGTTTACCTCGGGGCGGTCGGCGGTGGGCGCGCGCCGTCAGGGCTCGGATTTCCCCGCGTGCGTGGCGCGGGTGCGGCACGCTGGGCTGGATGGTGCCGGTGGAAGGGGAGATCGTGGGAACGTACGACCCGATGTTCGCGGTGCGCGGCGCGGCCGAGGCGGTGGCCGTGGCGGCGAAGGACGTGGCCGGTGGGCGCGCCGCGTGGGGCCGGCCGGCGGACGCGACCAACTCGCTGGAGCGGATGGACGCCCTGGTCACCGCCCTGGCGGACCTGCTGCGGCAGCAGGCCGAGGCGCTGCCGGGCCTGACCGGCGATCCGCAGGCGGTGGACGCGGCCAAGCTGGTCGCCGAGGCGGCCGCGACCGCCGCGAAGCTGGGCGAGCAGATCCGGAAGGCCGCGGCCACCACGCGCGCCGTCCGCTGACTCCTGCCCGCCGACCATTTCCCGCCGGTCCTTGCCTGCCGCTCCGTGCCGTCGCGATGATCGACTCCGTGGGAGTGGGCGGGTCGTCGGGCGGGAGTGGCGCGGGCATGGGCGCGGTGCGAATCGGTGTGCTGGTTCCGTTGAGTCGGCCGGGGTGGGTCGAGGCGGGTCAACAGCTGCTGGGCGGAATGGAGTTGGCCGTCCGGGAGGTCAACGCGGCGGGCGGCGTGGCCGGGCGCCCGGTGGAGCTGCTGGTGCGGGACACGGCGGCGGATCCGCAGCGCGCAAAGGCGGCGGTGACCGAGCTGGCCGGGCTCGAAGTGGCGGCGCTGGCAGGCGAGTTCCACAGCGTGGTGGCCCGGGCGGCCGCGGCGCGGGCGGACCGGCTCGGGGTGCCGTTCCTCTGTTCCTCGGCGGTGCTGGACGCCCTGACCGAGCACCCGACGGAGCTGGTGGCGCGGCTGGCACCCGCCCAGTCGCACGGCTGGCGGGTGTACGCGGACTTCCTGCTCGGCACCGGGCACCGCCGGATCGCGGTGGTGACCCAGGGCGGCGCGTACTGGGAGTCCGGCACCCGCATCCTGCGCGAGCACTTCGCGGCACACGGCGGCAGCGTCCTGGCACTCGACCCGGTCGGCGTACCCGACGCGCTGGCCGCGTCCGGGGTGAGCGCCGTCCTGCTGCTGACGGGCTTCCCGGACCCGGCGGTCCCGATCGTCCGGGCCGTCCGCCGGGACCGGCGGCTCGCCGACGTCCTGATCGGCGCCCCGGCCGGACAGCCCGAGTTCACCGAATGGGCGTCACTGCTGGGCGCGGACGGCGCCGGAGTGCCGTTCCTGCGCTACCTGCCGGAGCGGCTCGACCCGCTGGGCGCGCGGGTCGCGCAGGCGCTGCGCCAACACCTCGGCGGGGAGCCGTCGTTCGTCGCGTTCGAGGGCTGGGACCCCATCGCCGTGCTGACGGCCATGGTGGGGTCGGGTGCGGCGGACTGGTCACGCGTGCGGGTGACGGGCAGCCGGGGGCCGATCCGGTTCGAGCGGGTGCCGGGGATCGGCGTGCGGCAGTGGGCGTGGGCGCCCGTCCAGGTCACCGACCGCGACCCGGCCGACCCGGTGCGGTGGCGGGTGCTGCACACGGGCTGAGCCGAGTCCGTGCCCCGGGCACGACGGTGCCCACCTCCCGGGCGGGGGCGGGCGGTGGTCAGCCGGGGCACCCGCGCACCGACAGGACCAGGACCGTTCCGGCCGGCAGCCTCAGCGCCGCGTGGCCGACCACGCCTCGACCAGGTCGAACCAGCCCTCGGTGTCGGCCGATCGGACGGGGGCCCCTGGAACGTCGATCGGTCGGTGCGCACAGCGGCCCCGCGCTCACCCGTCTGCGTGTGTCCGCCCGGCAGGCGACCGCCGACGGCTCCGGGAACCAGTCCGATGAACTACCTGGAACAGAGACCTACCGCCGGGTAGGGCGATGTGGCAGTCTGCGGCCATGGCTCTCGCTGACACCACCGCGACTCGCGGCACCGTCTCCGACCGTGCCCGGTACGACCGGGCGACCGCGCACCTGGACGCGCCGCTGGCGATCGTCGATCTGGCCGCGTTCGACGCCAATGCGGCGGATCTGGTGCGGCGGGCGGGCGGGAAACCGATCCGGGTGGCGTCGAAGTCGGTGCGCTGCCGGGCGCTGCTGGAACGGGTGTTGGCGCGGAAGGGCTTCGCGGGGGTCATGAGTTTCACGCTCGCGGAGTCGCTGTGGCTGGTGCGCGGCGGGTTCACGGACGTGCTGCTGGCGTACCCGTCGGCGGACCGGGCCGGGTTCGGGCGGCTGACGGCGGATCCGGAGCTGGCCCGGCAGGTGACCGTGCTGGTCGACGACGTGGCGCAGCTGGATCTGATCGACGCGGCCCGCGAGGGTTCGGCGACGGTGCGGGTCTGCCTGGAACTGGACACCTCGCTGCACCTGCTGGGCGGCCGGGTCCGGGTCGGGGCGCGGCGTTCGCCGCTGCGCACGCCCGAACAGCTGGGCCGTTTCGCCGAGTTGGTGAACGGGCGGCGCGGCTTCGAGGTGGTCGGGCTGATGGCGTACGAGGGCCATGTGGCGGGTGTCGGGGACGCGATACCGGGCCGTGCGGTGCGTTCGGCGGCGATCCGGCTGATGCAGTCCAAGGCGCGGGCGGAGTTGGCGCGGCGCCGGGCCGAGGTGGTGCGGCGGGTGCGGCAGGTCGCGGATCTGGAGTTCGTGAACGGCGGTGGGACCGGCAGCGTGGAGTCCACGGTGGCGGAGCGCGCGGTGACGGAGGTGGCGGCCGGGTCGGGGCTGTTCGCGCCCCGGCTGTTCGACAATTACCGCTCCTTCCGGGGCCGTCCGGCGGCGCTGTTCGCGCAGCCGGTGGTGCGCCGCCCCGGGGTGGGCGTGGTGACGGTGCTCGGCGGCGGTTACCCGGCGTCGGGCCCGGCGGGGGCGGACCGTTCCCCCGTCCCGTACCTGCCGGCCGGTCTGCGCTACGACCCGCAGGAGGGCGCGGGCGAGGTGCAGACGCCGTTGCTGGGTTCGGCGGCGGACGACCTGCTGGTCGGCGACCGGGTGTGGTTCCGGCACGCGAAGGCCGGCGAGCTGTGCGAGCGTTTCGCGCAGCTGCATCTGGTCGAGGGCGACGCGGTGGTGGAGACGGTACCGACCTACCGCGGCGAGGGCCACACCTTCCTGTAGCGGGCCGGAAAGAAAGTTTCGGCGGCCGTGTCGAGAACCCCGTCGCGGCTCCGTCCCCGGGGTGAAGGCGACCACAATGGGTCGCGTCACCACTGAGGAGTGAGAACGATGGCGAAGTACCTGCTGCTGAAGCACTACCGCGGCAACCCGCTGGCGGTGAACTGCGTGCCGATGGACCAGTGGACGCCCGAGGAGGTCACGGCGCACATCGACTACATGAACGCCTTCGCCGACAAGCTGCGGGGGACCGGCGAGTTCGTCGACGCGCAGGCGCTCGCCCCGCAGGGCGTCTGGGTGCGGTCGGACGGCGAGGGCCGCCCGCCGGTCACCGACGGGCCGTTCGCCGAGACCAAGGACCTGATCGCAGGCTGGATGGCGATCGACGTGGACTCCTACGAGCGTGCGCTGGAGCTGGCCGCCGAGCTGTCCGCGGCGCCCGGCGCGAACGGGGAGCCGATCCACGAGTGGCTGGAGCTGCGCCCGTTCCTGACCGAGATGCCGAACACCGTCACCGAGTGAACGGCCGGGACGGCCGGGTGAGCGCGATGGACGAGGCGCTGCTGCGCGTCCTGACGCCCGAGGTGCTGGCCGTGCTGGTCCGCCGGGGCGCGGACTTCGCGGCGGCGGAGGACGCTGTTCAGGAGGCGCTGCTGGAGGCGGTGCGGACCTGGCCGGACGATCCGCCGCGGGACCCGAAGGGCTGGCTGATCACCGTCGGCTGGCGGCGGTTCCTGGACGCGGCCCGTTCGGACGCCTCGCGCCGCCGCCGCGAGGACCTGGTGGACGAGCAGCCGGAGCCCGGCCCGGTGCCGGCCGTGGACGACTCGCTCCAGCTGTATTTCCTGTGCGCTCACCCGTCGTTGACGCCGGCCTCGGCGGTGGCTCTGACGCTGCGCGCCGTCGGCGGACTGACCACGCGTCAGATCGCGCAGGCGTACCTGGTGCCGGAGGCGACCATGGCGCAGCGGATCAGCCGCGCCAAGCGGACGGTGAGTGGGGCGCGGCTGGACCGGCCGGGCGATCTGGCGACGGTGCTGCGGGTGCTGTACCTGGTGTTCAACGAGGGCTATTCGGGAGACGTGGACCTGGCGGCCGAGGCGATCCGGCTGACCCGGCAGTTGGCCGCCCGGATCGACCACCCGGAGGTGTCCGGTCTGCTGGCGTTGATGCTGCTGCACCACGCCCGCCGGGCCGGACGCACCGCGCCGGACGGCAGCCTCGTCCCGCTGGCCGAGCAGGACCGCACCCGCTGGGACACCGCGCTGATCGCCGAGGGGGTGGCGATCCTGCAACTGGCGCTGTCCCGCGACCGGCTGGGCGAGTTCCAGGCACAGGCGGCGATCGCGGCGCTGCACGCGGACGCGCCGAGGGCCGAGGAGACGGACTGGGTGCAGATCGTGGAGTGGTACGACGAGTTGGCCGCCCTGACGGGCAGCCCGGTGGTGCGTCTCAACCGGGCCGTCGCCCTCGGCGAGGCGGACGGGCCGCAGGCGGGCCTGGCCGCGCTCGCCGAGCTGGACGACACGCTGCCCCGGCACACCGCCGCGTCCGCGTATCTGCACGAGCGCTCCGGCGACCTGCGGACGGCGGCCCGGCTGTACGCCGAGGCCGCGGCGAAGGCCGGGGCGGTCGCCGAGCGGGACCACCTGGTGCGGCAGGCCGCGCGGCTCAACACCCTTCTGCGCGAAGGGGGTTGAGCCGCTCGGCGGCGCTGCTCAGGGGGTGGCGCTCAGGGGGTGGTGCTCAGGTGGTGGTGCCGGGGAGCTGCAGGCCGCCCTGGAAGGCGGCGATGCCCTTGACGATCGAGTCCATCTGGTCGAGGCCCGGCGCCTTGTCGGCGATGTCGAAGCCCAGGTGGACGGCGGTCAGCGCCTTGCCGTCTGCGGTCGGGAAGACCACCGTCTCCACGTACCCGTTGTTGCCCTTGGCCGCGTCCACCTGCCAGCGCACCAGGTAGCCGGACCGGCCGGCCACCGTGACCGCCTCGCTCTTCAGCTCCTTGTGGCCCTTGATGTCGCCGTACGAGTCCTTCGCGGCGGCCTCGATGTCCTGCTGCGCGGCCTGCTTGGCGTCGGTGCCGGTGATCCGGCTGGTGTTGACGCCACCCAGCGTGCAGGTGTCCGAACCGCCGACGCAGGTGTACTCGCCGACGTACGTACTGGCGAATCCGCTCTTGGTGGTGCCGCCCGTCCAGCCGGTGGGGATCGGCAGCGAGATGCCGTTGACGAGGTCCACGGCGAGGTTCGCGTTCACGCCGCCCTTGCCCTTGCCGTTCCCGCCCTTGCCGTCGCCCTGGCCGGGCAGGCCCGGCAGGATGTCGCCCGGGCTCTTCTGACCGTCGTCCTGGCCGTCGCTCTCGCCGTCGCCCTGGCCCTTGTGCCCGAACCGGCCGTCCTGCGACGGCGCGGCGGAGGCGGACCTGCCCTCGTGCCCGTCCATCACCAGGTAGGTGACACCGGAGCCCACCGCCAGGCCGAGCAGCGCGGCCACCGAGGCCGCGACCAGCACCGGCTTGGACGGGCGGCGGCGCGGCTTGGCCGGTGGCTGCTCGGCGTACGGCGGCAGCGGCGGGTAGTGGACGGACTGCCCGGGGGTGGCCAGCACGGTGCCCTCCAGGACGGAGGTGTCCTCGGCGCCGGAGGTGTCCTCGGCGCCGGAGGTGTCCTCGGCGCCGGAGGTGTCCTCGGCGCCGGAGGCGGGCGGCGCGGCCTCGGCGGGCGGGCCGACGGGCGCACCGGTGGCCCCGTCGGCAGGCGCGGCGACGGGCGCACCGGTGGCCCCGTCGGCGGGGGTCTCGGCGGGGGCCTCGGCAGGGGTGCCGGTCGGGGCGGCCGAGGCCGGGCGGGTGCTGGCGGTCCAGCCCTTGCCGTCCCACCAGCGCTCGGGGCGGGGGTCGCTGTCGGTGTCGACGGGGTCCGGGTACCACCCGGCCGGAATCTGCTGCTCGCTCACATCGAAGACCCTAAGCGGCTGCGGATAAGCGGGAAATCAGCGTGCGGCCACAATCGAGGGTTCGGCGATGAGATTCGGGTGAGAATCGCGCGCAACCGCCGTTCGGGTGGTCCGGATGCGCCAGCTGGGGCGTGTTCTGTGCTCCACGCGCCTGACAGGCGCACGCCGGTGGTGCGTCGCACTACCGGGGGCGCGCCCGCGCGACAGAATCCGCGCCATGACCTCTCGCCCCGTGATCGGCATCAGTACTTTCCTCACCAACGCCGGATGGGGGCGGTGGGACGCCATGCGGTCGGTGCTGCTCCCCGAGCGCTACCCGGCCCTCGTCCGGGAGGTCGGCGGGATCGCCGTCATGCTGCCGCCCGACGCACCCGAGCACGCGGCGGACGCGGTGGCCCGCCTGGACGGCCTGGTGATCGCGGGCGGCGAGGACGTCTCCCCCGCCCTGTACGGCGAACCCGCCCACCCGCTCACCGTCGCCAACGCCCCCGAACGCGACCTCTGGGAAGCCGCCCTGATCCGCTCCGCGCTCGCCTCCGGCACCCCGCTGCTGGGCATCTGCCGCGGCATGCAGCTGCTCAACGTGGTCTGCGGCGGCTCACTGATCCAGCACCTGCCGGACGTGGTCGGCGACGGCATCAACCACCTCGGCGACCCGAGCGAGTACGGCCGCCACCCGATCCACCCCGTCGCCGGCACCCTGCTCGCCGACCTGCTCCCCGAGCCGTCCGTCGTCGTCCCCACCTACCACCACCAGGCCGTCGCCCGACTCGGCGAGGGCCTCACCGTCTGTGCCCACGCCTCCGACGGCACCATCGAGGCCGTCGAGGGCTCCGGCTTCACCCTCGGCGTCCAGTGGCACCCCGAACAGGGCGAGGACCTCCGGGTGGCCCGCGCCCTCATCCACGCCACCCGCCTCTACCGCGCCCCCGTCCCCGTCCCGGCCGTCTGACGCGGCCTTCGGGTGGGCCATCGGCATGGCTCCGACCATGGCCCGGAGCGCGGAGACGGAGTCGAGGAGCCCATGTCCGCGGTGTACGCCCCCGTCGCACCGCCGTCCTGCCCGCCGCCCCGTACAACGACCTCCTCTCCGAAGGCGGCAAGGTGTGGCCGCGCCGGGAGCCGGTGGCCGAGGGGGTGGGCCTGCTCGACACCCTGCGCTCCGTGGTGACCGCAACCGCCGCCCGCCGGGCCGGCGTTCAGCCGGTGTTCGTTCCGCTCCGGCAGCACGCATCACCCACGTGGTGCTGATCGGCCTGCCGACGAGCACCTGCAAGAGCTACCGCCTGACGGCGGGCACGGCGGCGGGCGCACCGGCCGCCGCGATGCCGCCGGTGCGCGGCAGGGAGTGTCGGGCTCCTTCAGGGCGCGCAGTAGGTGTTCAGTTCGTTGATGTCACGTTTGAGCGCCTCGGTGGCCCCGCCGTTCCGGGGGTGGTCGTCGATGAACTGCTGGGCGTCGTCGCGGACGTCCTGCCAGCCGGTGTCGTCGGTGGGGGCGCCGGCGTTGGCCAGGTCCTGCCGGGTCTGCGTGACGGCGTCGCCGCACATGCTTGCGGGCCGGGCGACGGCGGGCGCCGTCCAGGCCAGGGCGGCCAGCGGCAGGGCGGCGAGCACGGCGACAGCGAGTGTGCGAGGCGTGGCGGCCATCCGTGGCGCTCCTTCTCCGAGGTTCCGTCGTTCGGCGGTCACGGTACGCACCTGCGGCACCCATTCCCGGGCACCACGCCATCGGACCCGGCTCGTTCGCCGCCCGACGCGCCCCCTGCCGGTCCGCACGCTCCCGTTATGGGAGCGGGAGGCCGACCAGCGCGGCGACGGTGCCGAGCGCGCCGGCGGCCAGCAGGCAGGGGACGACGCCCCGGCGGAGGGCGAGCAGCCAGAGCGCGGCGAGGGCCAGGATCGCGTACTGCCAGGGGCGGTGCAGGGCCAGTGCCAGCGGGAGTGCGGAGCCGGCGATCGCGCCGATGACGGCGGGGCCGGCGCCGGTGAGGAAGTCCTGGACGGCGGTGTTGGCGCGCAGGCGGTCGAAGTGGGCGGCGCCGAGCAGCACGAGAAGGAAGGACGGGGCGAAGGCCACCGTCGCGGCGAGCAGTCCGCCGAGGATGCCCGCAGCGGCGTAGCCGACCACGGCGACGGTCTGGACGACCGGGCCGGGGGTGATCTGGCCGAGGGCGACGGCGTTCAGGAACTGGCCGTCCGTCATCCAGTGGTAGCGGTGCACGGCGTCCTGCTGCATCAGCGGGATGATCACGAATCCGCCGCCGTAGGAGAGCGCGCCGACCTTGAAGGCGACCCAGGCGAGCGCGCCGAGTCCGCCGGTCGCGGCCAGTCCGGGGACCAGCAGCGGGAGCGCCGGGCGCGGGGGCTCACCCTCCGGTCGGCGCGCCGCGGTGTCGGGGGTGTCACCCGTTCGGCTGGTTCGGCGGGTGCCGCGCCGGAAGGCGATCTCGGCGGCGCCGGTGGCCAGCAGGACCAGCACCAGCCACGGTCCGGTGAGGATCGCCGCGGCGGCGCCGAGCAGCAGGTAGCAGGCCCAGCGAACCCGGGCCGGGCCGGCGCCGGAGCGCTGCAGGCTGGCCGGGAGCAGCGCGGTCGCGGCCTGCACGGCGACGGCGGCGACCGCCGCACCCGCCCCGGCGGCGGCACCGAGCACCCAGCGCGGCGGGTTGCCGGCCAGGAACAGGGCGGCCAGCAGCAGGATCAGCGCCAGCCCGGGCAGGATGAACGCCGCGCCGCCGACCAGCGCACCGGCCGTTCCGCGCACCCGCCAGGCGGTGAAGATCGCCAGCTGGGTGGAGGCCGGGCCGGGCAGCAGGTTGGTGGCGGCGATGCCGTCCTCGAACTCGCTCGCCGCGAGCCAGCCGCGCTGCTCCACGCACAGCCGGCGCAGCAGCAGGATGTGGGCGGGCGGCCCGCCGAACCCGAGCACGCCGATCCGGCCCCACTCCTTGGCGATCACCGTCAGCGGCACCTGCTCCGTCATCGCTCCTCATTCCCGTCCGGCGGCACTTCTGTTCAGCGGCCCGAACATCCGCGCGACCTGGGCGGATGCGGGCCGCACCTTACCTGACCCGAATGGCCTACAAGAGAACGACAACGGTCACCAGTACAGCCTTTGGATCTTCCTCCGGATTGGGGTTCACTTCCGGTGCGGAGACCGGATGCGGAGGGACCTCGATGGCCAACCACGCGCACGCGCACGAGCAGGACCGCGAGCACGATCACGATCACCAGGGCGATCACGGGCACGGTGGGCACGCCGGCCACAGCCACGCCGTTTCGGCGGACGCGGACCGCCGCTGGCTGTGGAGCGCGCTGATCCTGCTGGTGGTGTTCATGGCCGGCGAGGTGGTGGTCGGTTTCGCGGCGCAGTCGCTGGCGCTGATCTCGGACGCGGCGCACATGCTGACCGATGCGGCGTCGATCGCGCTCGCGCTGGTGGCGATGCGGCTGGCGGCGCGTCCGGCGCGCGGCGGCTACACGTACGGGTTGAAGCGCGCGGAGATCCTGTCCGCGCAGGCGAACGGGGTGACGCTGCTGGTGCTGTCGGCGTGGCTGGGCTACGAGGCGGTCGCCCGGCTGATCGCGCCGCCGGCGGTGACGGGGTCGCTGGTGCTGGTGACGGCGCTGGTGGGCGTGGTGGTGAACGTCGCGGCGACCTGGTGCATGTCGAAGGCGAACCGGTCCTCGCTGAACGTGGAAGGCGCTTTCCAGCACGTCCTGACCGATCTGTACGCGTTCATCGCGACGGCGGTGGCGGGTGCGGTGGTGCTGCTCACCGGTTTCGTCCGGGCGGACGCGATCGCTTCGCTGGTGGTGGTGGCACTGATGCTGCGGGCCGGGATCGGACTGGTGCGGGATTCGGCGCGGATCTTCCTGGAGGCGGCGCCCGCCGGGATCGACCCGGACCAGGTGGCGGACCGGCTGGTGGCCACCGAGCAGGTGGAGGAGATCCACGACCTGCACATCTGGGAGATCACCTCCAACCAGCCCGCGCTGTCGGCGCACATCCTGGTCACCCCGGGCGGCGACTGCCACGCGGTACAGCGCGAGCTGCAGCGGCGGCTGCGCGAGGAGTACCGGATCACCCACGCCACCCTCCAGGTCGACCACGTCGGCGAGAGCGGCACGGACGGGCTGCTGCAGATCTCGTCCAGCAGCGCGGCTGCCGAGGAGGAGACCC
The DNA here is from genome assembly GCF_042734215.1 of Kitasatospora sp. NPDC059673. Lineage (NCBI taxonomy): Bacteria > Bacillati > Actinomycetota > Actinomycetes > Kitasatosporales > Streptomycetaceae > Kitasatospora > Kitasatospora sp. NPDC059673. The sequence continues at coordinate 98,166 of NZ_JBHWEN010000019.1, forward strand.
GCGAGCACTGCGCGGACGCGCACGGACCGGTGCATCGTGCCGGACCGCACCCGCACTGAGCACCCGCGCTGAGGGCCGGGCCGCATCCGCGCTGAGCACTCGCGTGTGAGAGCCGGACCGCACCCGCACTGAGCACCCGCACGTGAGAGCCGGGCCGCACCCGCGCTGAGGGCCGGGTTGTCACCGGCATGCGGCATGATCAGGGGGTGACCGCACCCACCGCACCGCGCCTGATGCTGCTCGACACCGCCAGCCTCTACTTCCGCGCCTACTTCGGCGTACCGGATTCGCTGCGTTCGCCGCAGGGCGAGCCGGTGAACGCGGTGCGCGGGCTGCTGGACTTCATCGCCCGCCTGGTGCAGGACCACGGTCCGGACCACCTGGTGGCCTGCATGGACGCGGACTGGCGCCCGCAGTGGCGGGTCGATCTGATCCCCACCTACAAGACCCATCGGGTGGCGGAGGCGGCGACCGACGGCGAGGAGGAGGTGCCGGACACCCTCGCCCCGCAGGTCCCGGTGATCGAGCAGGTGCTGGACGCCATCGGCCTGGCCCGGGTCGGCGTCCCCGGCTACGAGGCGGACGACGTGATCGGCACCCTGGCCACCCGCGCCACCGGCCCGGTCGAGATCGTCACCGGCGACCGCGACCTCTTCCAACTGGTCGACGACGCCCGCGCGGTGACGGTGCTGTACCCGGCGAAGGGCATCGGCGCGGCGCAGCGCATGGACGACGCGGCGCTGCTGGCAAAGTACGGCGTCCCTGGCTCCTCCTACGCCGACCTCGCCGCCCTGCGCGGTGACGCGAGCGACGGCCTGCCGGGCGTGAAGGGCATCGGCGAGAAGACCGCCACCCAACTGATCCAGACCTACGGCGACTTGGCGGCCGTCCGCGCGGCCGCCGCCGACCCCGCCTCCAAGCTCACCCCGGCCCGCCGCAAGAACCTCCTGGATGCGGCCCCGTACCTGGACGTCGCCCCGACCGTGGTCCGAGTCGCCACCGACATCCAACTCCCGCCCTTCGACCCCCAGTTGCCCCGCGAGCCCCGCGACCCGATGGCCCTGGAATCGCTCGCCGCCCGCTGGGGCCTGGGCACGTCGCTGACCCGGGTGCTGGAGGTACTGGCGGCCCGCTAGGAACGCGTCAGCCGCACGGGTTCCGGGTGGCGGTGAGGATGCCCTCCGAGGGATGCCGGTGCCGGTAGTACCAGAGGATGGGTTCGTCGCGGCGGGCGGTCTCGGGGGCTGGGTGGGCGGCGCCGGCGGCGGTGAGGTTGGGCAGCAGTGAGGGATCGGGTTGGGGGACCTCGCCGTAGTCCTCGTCGTCCACGGCGACCGGGAGTTGGTGGATGACGGCGGCGATCCGCGGCGGAAGGTGGACGTCGAGGCCTTCGTGGCAGCGGGCGATGATGTCGTCGCGCACATGTGCGGGGAGCAGACTGGCGCCGACTGCGACGGGCGTGACGGCAGGGCGGGGTTCCTCGGCCATCGCCTCGGCCCGGTCCCGCCACATGTCGGCGTCCTGGAGCTCGCCGCGGCTGCGGTGCAGCAGGTTGAGGCAGCTGGCGGCCGTGTAGCTGCCGGCGCCGGCGGCGAACTCCCACCAGAACTGCGCGGCCTCCCGGCGGCCCGTCACCTGCAGCAGAGCCCCGAGGACCAACGCGCCCTCGGGGTGAATGCGACGACTGTTGGCCAGTTGCTCCAACGACGGGGCCGCCTGGGGCTGGGTGAGGACGAGCGAGACGGCGAGGCCGAGTTCGTGGGCCGCCTGCCGGTGCTCGGTGCCCATCGGGCGCGGAGCACCGAACAGGCGGCGCCAGGCGCTGCGGGCCGCGGCCGCCAGGTCCCGCGGCGACAGGTCCGCCGGGTCACGGCGTCCCCCGTCGGCCGGTCCGGTCCGCTGTCCGGTGGGTGCGGGTGCGGATGCCGAGCGGTCGCGTCCCATGTTCACTCCTCGCTCGCGGTTTCCTGCACACCCAGCAGGCGGCGGAGCTTGCGCATCGCCTGGTGGTGGGTGGTCCGCGCGTTGGTCTCGGTGGTGTCCAGGTGCTCGGCGATCAGCGAGTACTCGAGCGCGAGGAGGTCGCGCAGGACCACCACTGTGCGCTGACGTTCAGTAAGACGCCGCAGCGCCTCGGCCACCTCCTGACGACCACCGAGGTCGCCCAGTTCATCCTGGACCCGCTTGAGGAAGTGGCGGATGCACTCGGAGCGGTCGTCCTTCGGGCTGCGGGGCAGCTGTCCGGTCTCGATGAAGGCCTCGGCGACGGCGTCCCCGATCAGGCTGATGAGCAGCTTGCGCACCTCATCGACAGGCTGCTCGGCGCGCATCACGGCACTCCACTGCGACTGGAGCTGCCGCTTCAGCTCCTCGACCACTCGCAGGGCGCGATCCTCGTCGTGGAGCATGGCGCAGGCGAGGCCGAACCAGACACCGCTGTGACTGTCGCAGAACGCGATATACGACCGTCGCAGTACTTCCCTCATGTGGGACCGCGGCGCCTTTTCGTACTGGTTCACGGCTCGATTCCTCCTAGCGGCCGGCTTCGTTGCCGGTCGCAAGTCGCTTCTGTAGTGGGCTGATTACTGCCCGCACCGACATGGAAGCGCATCGGATCGTCGAACGTGAAGCCGATCACACAACAACACTGTGAAACAAAGTGAATGATGCTCAGTCAGCTGATTGACCATCAACTTCCGCTCAAATGCGATCAGTTCGGAAAGGCATCGGGCGGCAGACCATGGCGCCTGGTTTCGGACTCCGACCGCCCTTGATTGCCCATTGGGAGGTGTGGGCATAGTGGGAGGAGGTCACGCCGAGGACTGGGGGAGCAGATGGCGGACGAAACCAGGGGAAGCGGCGACATACCCGGGGCCGAGGTGACTCTCGACATCCACCGCCCGCACTCGGCGCGAATGTACGACTACTTCCTCGGCGGCACGACCAACTTCGAGCCGGACCGGGCTGCGGCCGCACAGACCCTCGCGGTGTTCCCGAACGCGCCGATCGCCGCCCGCGCCAATCGGGCATTCATGCACCGGACGACCAGGATGCTGGCCCACCACGGCATCACCCAGTTCCTGGACGTGGGGACCGGCATTCCCACCTCGCCCAACCTGCACGAGATAGCCCAGCAGGTCGACCCGTCCTGCCGAGTCGTCTACGCGGACAACGACCCCATCGTGCTCACCCACGCACAGGCACTGCTGCACAGCAAACCGGAGGGCCGTACCGCCTACATCCAGGCGGACGCGCGCGACCCCGAACACGTCCTTGACGCCGTCGAGACCACCGGGGTGATCGACCTGGGCCGACCGGTGGCGCTCAGCATGAACGCCCTTCTGCACTTCATGTCCGACGACGACGTGTACGAGATAGCGGAGGCGTTCAAACGCAGGCTCCGCGCCTCCGGAAGCGCCTTGGTCCTCTCCCACGTCACCCCCGACTTCGCGCCCGAGGACACGGCTCGCGGCGTCCGCGCGTACCGGGAGTCCGGCACCTACGTCCAAACCCGCGCGCGCGCCGAGTTCGCCCGCTTTTTCCACGGCTGGAACCTGGCCGACCCCGGAATCGTGCCCACCCCGCGCTGGCGCCCCGACGCCGAACCCGCCGGGGTCACGGTCAGCGATGCCCAAGCCTCCTGTTACGGAGCCGTGGCGTTCCGCCCCTGACCCGGCACTTCCACCGTGTCACGCCCGCGGGCCGGTTGTGAAGCCGAACCGTCCCCGATCCGATGGGCCGGCAGACCGCAACTCCCGCCTGCCAGAGATCCCCGAAGCTCGTCGGCCGCACGTGGGGAAGGCGGACCTGACAACAGCGCAGGGCCCGGCCGTTCGGGAGGAGCGGCCGGGCCCTGGGTGTGTCAGCTGCCGTTACCCGACGGACGAGTAGGCGATGATGCCGCGGCGCATGCCGTCGACGGCCTTGCGGGCGGTGCGGCGGAGTTCGAGGTTGTCGCCGGCGGCGTCCTGGATCTGGCCGAGGACGTCGATGAGTTGCTTGGTCCAGCGGACGAAGTCGCCGGCGGGCATGTCGGCGTCGCGCAGGACGGAGTCCAGGTCGTGGCCGAGTGCCCAGCGGTAGGCGGGCCAGGCGAAGCCCAGGTCGGGTTCGCGCTGGCCGACGCCCTCGGCGGTGGAGATCTTGTGCTGCTCCTCCAGGGCGTCGAGCTTGCCCCAGATCCGGACCATCCGGCCGAGCGCGTCCTTGGCGCCGCCCTCGGGGACCCGGGGGGCGGTGGCGTCGTCGGACTGCCGGGCCTCGTAGACCAGCGCCGAGGCGCAGGCGGCGAGTTCGGCGGCGGCGAGGCCGTCCCAGATGCCCTCGCGGATGCATTCGGAGGCGAGCAGGTCGAGTTCGCCGTAGAGGCGGGCCAGGCGCTTGCCGTCCTCGGTGACGGTGTCGCCGCTGAGGTAGCCGAGGTCGGTGAGCAGGCCGCAGACCCGGTCGAAGGTGCGGGCGATGGTGTGGGTGCGGGAGCGCATCCGGCGCTCCAGCAGTTCGGTGTCGCGGTGCAGGCGGTGGTAGCGCTCGGACCAGCGGGCGTGGTCCTCGCGTTCGTCGCAGCCGTGGCAGGGGTGCTGGCGCAGGGCGGCGCGCAGCCGGGCGATCTCGGGGTCGTCGGCGGCGGCGGCGCGGCCCTTGCGGTAGCGCTCGGGTTCGAGGTGGCCGGCCTTGGTGCGCAGTGCGGAGGCGAGGTCGCGGCGGGACTGCGGGCTGCGCGGGTTGAAGGACTTGGGGATGCGCATCCGGTCCATGGCGGCGACCGGGTGCGGGAAGTCGATCATCGCGAGGCGCTTGACCTGGCGTTCGGCGGTGAGCACGACGGGACGCGGCCCGTCCTGGTAGTCGGGGTGGCGGTGGCCGCCGCGGCCGTGCCCGCTCCGGCTGTCCGGCGGCAGGCCGGGGTCGAGGACGAGGGCGAGGCCGGCGAACTTGCCGGTGGGGACGTGGATGATGTCGCCGGGCCGGAGCTGCTCGATGGATTCGATGGCGGAGGCGCGGCGCTGCGAGGAGCCTTCGCGGGCGAGTTCGTTCTCGCGGTCCTTGAGCTGCCGGCGCAGCGACATGTATTCGTCGAAGTCGCCGAGGTGGCAGGTCATCGACTCGCGGTAGCCGTCCAGGCCTTCTTCGTTGCGCTGCACCTGGCGGGCGATGCCGACCACCGAGCGGTCGGCCTGGAACTGTGCGAAGGAGGTCTCCAGCAGTTCGCGGGAGCGGTGCCGTCCGAACTGGCCGACCAGGTTGACGGCCATGTTGTAGGACGGGCGGAAGGAGGACTTCAGCGGGTAGGTGCGGGTGCCGGCCAGGCCGGCCAGTGCCTCCGGGTCGAGGCCGCGCTGCCACAGGACCACGGCGTGGCCCTCGATGTCGATGCCGCGGCGGCCGGCCCGGCCGGTGAGCTGGGTGTACTCGCCGGGGGTGATGTCGGCGTGGGTTTCGCCGTTCCACTTGACCAGCTTCTCCATGACCACCGAGCGGGCGGGCATGTTGATGCCGAGGGCGAGCGTCTCGGTGGCGAAGACCGCCTTGACCAGGCCCTTGACGAAGAGCTCCTCGACGACTTCCTTGAACCGCGGCAGCATGCCGGCGTGGTGGGCGGCGATGCCGCGCTCCAGGCCGTCGAGCCACTCGAAGTAGCCGAGCACGTTGAGGTCCTCGTCGGGGATGTCGCGGCAGCGTTCCTCGACGAAGCGGCGGACGGTGAGACGGTCGGCCTCCCGGTTCAGGCGCAGGCCGGAGTTGAGGCACTGCTGGACGGCGGCCTCGCAGCCGGCCCGGCTGAAGATGAAGGTGATCGCGGGCAGCAGGCCTTCGGCGTCGAGCCGGTCGATCACGTCGACCCGGCCCGGCGTCCAGACCCGGCCGGGGCGGCCGGCGGGCATCGAGCGGCCGCGGCCGCGGGCGAACCTGTCCCGGCCGCGGTCGCTCTCGGAGCGGGCCAGGCGCACCAGTTCGGGGTTGACGGCCTTGGCGGGGTTCTTCAGGCTGCCCTTGGGGCGGCCGTCCCGGTCGGGGCTGGCGAACAGGTCGTACATCCGGTTGCCGGCCATCACGTGCTGCCACAGCGGGACGGGGCGGTGCTCGGAGACGATCACTTCGGTGCCGCCGCGCACGGTGTCCAGCCAGTCGCCGAACTCCTCGGCGTTGGAGACGGTCGCGGACAGCGACACCAGCGTCACGGATTCGGGGAGGTGGATGATGACCTCCTCCCAGACGGCGCCGCGGAAGCGGTCGGCGAGGTAGTGCACCTCGTCCATCACCACGTAGCCGAGGCCGTCGAGGGCGCTGGAGCCCGCGTACAGCATGTTGCGCAGCACCTCGGTGGTCATCACGACCACCGGTGCGTCGCCGTTGACGGAGTTGTCGCCGGTGAGCAGGCCGACCTTGGCGGCGCCGTAGCGCTTGACCAGGTCTCCGTACTTCTGGTTGGACAGCGCCTTGATCGGCGTGGTGTAGAAGCACTTGCGGCCGGCGGCCAGCGCCAGGTGGACGGCGAACTCGCCGACGATGGTCTTGCCGCTGCCGGTCGGGGCGGCGACCAGGACGCCCTTACCGCTCTCCAGCGTCTCGCAGGCGCGGACCTGGAAGTCGTCGAGCGGGAAGTCGTACAACTGCTGGAAGCCGTAGAGGGCCGTGGCCTGCACCTTGGCGCGCTCGCGGGAGGCCGCGTACCGCTCGGCGGGGCTGAGTTGCTCTTCGGGCGTGGGGCTGCCGTGCACTGGCGTCACCTTTTCTTCCCGTGGGTGTGGCTGGACGGGGGCGCAGACGGCGACGCCTGCGGCTGCGGGGCCGTGGCCCTGGAGGGCGACGGGGCGCAGCGGGTGCTTGGGGTGTGGTGATCGAGCATCTCAGCCTGAGATTACCCGTCTGGAGTGACATCAACATCAGACTTTTCCGGCAGCTGAAATGGGCGGGCGGTGGGTGGGCGGCGAATGGGCGGTGAATGGTGCGAAGCGTGATCGGGCGGGTGCCGGGGGTAATCGGGGAGGGCCTGCGGGAGGGATCAGGGAGGGCGTGCGGGAGAGATCGGGAAGGGGGCGCGGGAGTGGGTACTGGCGGGTCCGGCCCGGGTGCGGAAAACCGGGTGCGGGTCGAACTCGCGTTCCGCTAGCGTCCTCGCCGTGGCCAAGTTGAACCAGATCATCGCCGTGGAAAAAGGCGTCAAGTCGAAGTCGTTCCAGGAGCTGACGCAGGCTCACCAGGATCTGCAGAAGCCCGCCCTGCTGGCCGGCATCTCGCGGTCGTACCAGCCGAAGGACGAGGAGGGCGAGCAGTTGCCGCCCGAGTCGACGCGGGTCCAGGTCAAGGCGGAGGACGTGCTGCGCGCCACCGCCGCCACGCTGACCCGGCTGTTCGACGTGACGGCCACCAAGGACTGGGCCAATACCGAGGCCCGGGCGGACGTGGTGGTGGACGGGCGGACGCTGGTGGCCGGCGTGCCCGTCACCTACCTGCTGTTCCTGGAGAAGCAGTTGACCGACCTGCGGACGTTCGTCCGCAAGCTGCCGGTGCTGGACGCCGCCGAGTCCTGGTCGCACGACCCGTCCTCGGACGCGTGGAAGACCGAGGCGGTGCGCACCATCCGCACCAAGAAGGTGCCGCGCAACCACGTGAAGGCGGAGGCGACGGAGAAGCACCCGGCGCAGGTCGAGGTCTACTACGAGGACGTCGCGATCGGGTACTGGACGACCGTGAAGTTCTCCGGCGCGCTGCCCGCGCGGCGGGTGAACGAGCTGCTGGAGCGGGTGGAGAAGCTCCAGCAGGCGGTGCAGTTCGCCCGCGAGGAGGCGAACGCCGGGGAGGTCACCGACCGCCGGGTCGGCGACGCCGTTTTCGGCTACCTGTTCGGGTAGCCCCATGAGCCCCCCGGGTGAGACCGGGGGTGGCGCGAAAAGCGCAAGCTGACACTGAAGTTGAAGCTGACTTCGGGGTACACGGTGGAGGTTCGAGTCCTCCCCCCGGCACCAACGCGCGCCGGGGTGGCCCAACTTGGCAGAGGCAAACCCCGTCAATCTCAGACTCTCGCTCAAGTCTCAGCATTCGCCGCCGAGCGCCGGATCGACCGGTCGAGGGCCGGTAACGTCGGATGCGGGTTCGACTCCCGCCTGCGCCTCTCCGCGGCGCGGTAGCTTCAATGGCAAAGCACGACGTTGTGAGAGTGACCCTCGGCCTTAAATGTGCCGGCGCAGAGCAATTGGGTGGCACCTCAGGGGCCCGGGAGCTGGATACCGCTCCCGGGCTCCGTCACGTTTCGGGGGCGGGTTCGTCCGGCTCGGGGCGGGTGCGTCGTGTTCGGGGCGGGTTCGTCCGGCTCGGGGCGGGTCCGTTTGTGTTCGGGCGGCTCGGAGGGAGTTCATCTACCCAGGGATGATCCGCGCAGGGATGGTTGCGTTCGGCGGGTTTCGCGGATGTTCCCCAGGGCCGACCGAAGAAATCGCACTTACGTGAACTGTTCACATCCAGAGTTGCAAATGTCTTCATGTGGTCGGCGAATCGGCGGCGACAGATCAACCTGCGACCAGAGTCGAACGATTGTGGTCGGCAGATGGCCGCAGTGCGGTCCGGTTCCTACAGTCGTGCCACCGAACCCCACGACAGGAGGACAGGCGATGGCGAATCTCGAGACCTCGCTCAAGGAAGCCATGACCATCGAAGGTGCCATCGGGGTGGCCCTGGTGGACTACGGCAGCGGGATGGCACTGGGCACTCTCGGCGACGGCGGGGAGATCGATCTGAACGTCGCCGCCGCCGCCAACACCGACCTGGTGCGCGCCAAGATGCGGGCGATGGAGCTGCTCAACCTCCACGACGACGGCATCGAGGACATTCTGGTCACCCTGACCGGGCAGTACCACCTGATCCGCCCGCTGACCACGGCCGGCGGGCGCGGGCTGTTCCTCTACCTCGTGCTCAACCGCAGCCGGTCCAACCTGGCAATGGCCCGGCACCAGTTGAAGCGGATCGAGTCGTCCCTGGAGGTCTGAGTACGGAGCGGCGGCCCGTGGGCCGCCGACGACAGAAGGGGAGGAAGCATGCCCGTACCGCTGTACCAGGCCAAGGCCGACTTCTTCCGGATGCTCGGCCATCCGGTCCGGATCCGAGTGCTCGAACTGCTCCAGGCGGGGCCGACGCCCGTCCGCGAGCTACTGCCCGAGCTCGACGTCGAACCGTCCAGTCTCTCCCAGCAGTTGGCCATCCTGCGCCGCTCCGGTCTGGTCACCGCCACCCGTGAGGGCTCCACCGTGGTCTACGCGCTGGCCGGCGCCGACGTCGCCGAACTGCTGCGCACCGCCCGCCGGATACTCACCGAGCTGCTCGCCGACCAGGGCATGCTGCTGGAGCAGCTCCGCGCCTCCCACTGAGCACCCCCGACGGGCCACCCGCTCCCCCACCCGGATGGCCCGTCAGCGGTGTTCGCTCAGGCAGTTCGGGCAGCTCAGGCAGTTCGGGCAGCTCGGGCAGTTCAGGCAGTTCAGGCAGCTCGGGCAGTTCAGGCAGCTCGGGCAGTTCAGGCAGCTCGGGCAGTTCAGGCAGCTCGGGCACTTCAGGCGGTCCACATGGCGCCGCCCGACCGATAGCCGACCGGCTGGGCGCTGGTGCTGTGTGAAATTTCACATGTCATACATCTGGCATAATCGAGCCTCCTCGGGCCACCATTCAGCAGGTGACCCACACCGACCCCTTCCTCGCGCTGAGCGCCGCCACCGGCCGCTTCAGCTACGGCTCACCCCGCGCGGTCACTCTCGCCGCCGACGCGAGCCGCGCCCTGTTCCTGCGCTCCACCGGCCCGACCGACCCGGTCGAGCGCCTGTGGAGCTATGACCTGGCGGACGGTCAGGAACGCCTGATCGCCGACCCGTTGGACCTCGCGCCCGACCGCACCGGCGCGATCGCGGACCTGCCTGCGGTGGAGCGCCGCCTGCGCGAGCGGATCCGGCTCTGGGCGCCCGGCATCGGCTCGTTCGCCGCCACCGCCGATCTCGCCACGGCGGTCTTCGCCCTCGACGGCCGGCTCTTCCGCTGCGAGACCGGGACCGGCGCCTGCACCGAACTCCCGGTCGCGGGCCCCGCGTTCGACCCGCGCCCGAACCCGGACGGCTCGTTCGTCGCGTACGTCGCCGACGACGCGCTGCACCTGACGCCGGGCGGCCGGCTCAGCCCGGCGGACGGGGCGCGCTGGGGCGTGGCGGAGTTCGCGGCGACCGAGGAGCTGGGCCGCACCCGGGGCCACTGGTGGTCGCCCGACGGCACCGCGCTGCTGACCGCCCGGGTGGACGAATCTCCGCTGCCGCTGCGGCACTTGGGCGATCCGGCGCACCCGGAGCAGGAGCCGGACACCTTCGCCTACCCGCAGGCCGGCGGCCCGAACGCGGACGTCCAGCTGTGGGTGCTGCGCCTGTCCGGCGCCCGCACCCAACTGCGCTGGGACGATGCCGAGTTCCCGTACGTGTTGGCGGCCGGCTGGGAGGGCGACGGGGAGATCCTGCTGACCGTCGCGGACCGGCTCCAGCAGCGGATCCTGCTGCTGAGCGCCGACCCGGCCACCGGCGTCACGCGTGAACTCTCCTGCACCGAGGACGAGTTCTGGGTGGACCCGCTGCCGGGCACCCCGCTGCGGCTGCCCGACGGGAGGGTGCTGACCTCGGCGGACACCCCTGCGGCGCGCGGCCTGGCGCTGGACGGCAAGCCGCTGACGGACGAGCGGCTCCAGGTGCGCCGGGTGGTCGGCCCGTGGCAGGGCGGCCTGCTGGTCGAGGCGGGCGACGGCGACCCGGCCGACCAGCACGTGTTCCTGCTGGACCCGGACGGCGGGGCCCCGGAGCGGCTCACCGAGGGCCCGGGCGTGCACACGGTGGCCGCGCACGGCGAGGGCGTGCTGCTGCTCACCTCGGCCACCCTCGACGGCGTCCGGCGCGAGCTGCGCCGGCACGGCATCCGCACCGCCTTCCCCGACCTTGCGGCCGAACTCCCGTACCGTCCCACGCCGTTGCTGGCCAGGGTGACCGAGCACGGGCTGCCCTCCGCGGTGCTGTACCCGCGCGGGCACGTGGCGGGCCGGCGGCTGCCGGTGCTGCTGGACGTGTACGGCGGCCCGGGCTACCAGGCGGTCGCGCACGAGCCGCGCCGCTGGCAGCTGAAGCAGTGGTGGGCCGACCAGGGCTTCGCGGTGGTGACCGTGGACAACCGCGGAACGCCCTTTGTGTCACCGGAGTTCACCCGGGCGATCTTCCGCCGCTTCTCGCAGGTGGCGATCGACGACCAGGTCGCGGCGCTGCAGGCGCTGGGCGCCGCGCACCCGGATCTGGACCTGTCCCGGGTGGGCGTGCGCGGCTGGTCGTACGGCGGGTACTTCGCGGCGATGGCGGTGCTGCGCCGGCCGGACGTGTTCCACGCGGCGAGCGCGGGTGCGCCGCCGACCGACTTCCGGCTGTACGACACCGCTTACACCGAGCGGTACTTGGGGCTGCCGCAGGAGAACCCGCAGGGGTACGAGGCGGACTGCCTGCTCGCCGACGCGCCGTCACTGACCCGTCCGCTGCTGCTGATCCACGGGCTGGCGGACGACAACGTGCACCCCTCGCACACGCTGCTGCTGTCGCAGGCGCTGACCCGGACCGGCCGTCCGCACGCGGTGCTTCCGCTGCCGGGAGTGAGCCACATGCTGCCGGACGGGGAGCTGGAGCGGGTGGCGGCGGTGGAACTGGACTTCCTGCGACGGGAGTTGGGCGCGACCCCTTCCGCGTGATGCATGACATGTGAAATATTACCCCCCATTCCTTTACCTTCCCTTCCGCTAAGGAGCGGGACTTGCGCAGACTCCCCACAGCCCTCCTGGCTGCGCTGACCACTGGCGCGATAGCCCTGACCGCCGTCCCGGCGTCCGCCCAACCGTCCTCCCCGGCACCGCAGTCGGCGTCCGAGGGCCGCGAGGCCCCGTCGTCCCCGCTGCCGCCGCAGGAACGGGCCCGGCAGGCGCTCAAGGCGCAGGCCATGGAGCAGGTCAACCAGGGCAAGGTCGCCAGGAGCGACAAGGGCACCACCCCGGCCAAGGTGAAGATCGGCAACGACTACGTCCAGCTCGCGCACCAGCGCACCGACAAGGTCTTCGTGATCCTCGCCCAGTTCGGCGACCAGGTCGACAACTCCACGCTGTACAACGGGAAGCCGCGCTACGGCGGCACCCCGGGCCCGCAGCACAACCAGATCGCCAAGCCGGGCTCGAACGACACGCACACCTACTGGCAGAGCGACTTCAGCCGCAGCTTCTACCAGAAGATGTTCTTCGACGACGCGCCGGGCGCGAACTCGATGCGCAACTTCTACCGCACCCAGTCCTCGGGCCGGTACGACATCGAGGGCACCGTCACCGACTGGGTCACCCTGCCGTGGAACGAGGCCCGGTACGGTTCCAACAAGGGCCCGCAGGGCGGCGGCGCCTGGACGCAGGCGCAGGAGTTCGTCCGGGACGCCACCAAGGCCTGGTACGACGGCGAGATCGCCAAGGGCCGCTCGGCGGCGGACGTCAAGGCGGAGCTGGCGCAGTACGACGTCCAGGACCGCTACGACTACGACAAGGACGGGAACTTCGACGAGCCGGACGGCTACCTCGACAACGTGATCGTGGTGCACGCCGGCGTGGACGAGACCTGGGGTGGCGGCGCGCAGGGCGCCGACGCCCTGTGGGCGCACCGCAGTTGGACCTTCCCCGACCCGTCCGGCCGGACCGGCCCGGAGGGCAACCGGATCGGCGGCGCGCCGGTCGGCGACACCGGCCTGTACGTGTACGACTACGTGCAGGCGGGCGAGAACAGCGGAGTGGGCCTGTTCTCCCACGAGTTCGGGCACAACCTGGGCCTGCCGGACCTGTACTCGACCAACGGCGGTGACAACTCCGTCAGTTTCTGGTCGCTGATGTCCTCGGGCTCGTACCTGGGCAAGGGGCGCAACAGCACCGGCGAGTACCCGGGCGACCTGGACGCCTGGAGCAAGTTGCAGATGGGCTGGCTGAATTACGACGAGGCGCAGGCCGCCACCCGTTCCAGCCACACCCTGGGCGTCTCCGGCTACAACACGGACCAGGCGCAGGCCGTCCTGGTGCACCTGCCGCCGGGTTCGACCACCACCACGCTGGCCGACCCGTTCGAGGGCGGCGCGCAGTGGTGGAGCGACACCGGCGACAACATGGACGCCTCGCTGGCGCGCACCGTGGACCTGACCCGTACCACCGGCTCGGCCGCGCTGGACGCCGCATCCTGGTGGGACACCGAGCAGGACTACGACTTCTTCACGGTGGAGGCCTCGGCCGACGGCGGGAAGAGCTGGACGCCGCTGCACGGCACCGTCGACGGGCAGCCGATCGGCGACACTCCCGCGAACACCCCTGGCCTGAGCGGCAGTTCGGGTGGCTGGCGGCAGCTGCACCTCCCGCTGGACGGCTACCTCGGCAAGCAGGTGCAGGTGCGCTTCCACGTCACCTCCGACACCAACACCCACGGCAAGGGCGTGCTGGTGGACGCGGTGAAGCTGACCGCGGACGGCGCGGTGCTGCTGGCCGACGGCGCGGAGGGCGGCCCGGGCGACTGGGCGGCCGTCGGGTTCTCGGTCATTCACGGCAAGGACGCCGTCAAGCAGCACCCGCGGGCGTACCTGGTGGAGAACCGCCGCTACGTCGGGTACGGCGCGTTCCTGAAGACCGGCCCGTACAACTTCGGCTACCGGGACGTCCCGGGCCGCGGCGACGTCATCGACACCTACCCGTACCAGGAGGGCGTGCTGGTGTGGCTGTGGGACACCTCCTACGGCGACAACAACACCGTCGATCACCTGGGCGGCGGGCTGATCCTGCCGGTGGACGCGCACCCGAAGGCGCTGCGGTTCGCGGACGGTTCGCTCAGCAACGGGCGTTCGCAGCCTTACGACGCGACGTTCTCGCTGAAGAAGACCGACGCGTTCACGCTGCACAAGGCGGGCGTGGCGACCAAGGTGCCCTCGGAGCCGGCGGTGCCGGTGTTCAACGACCACAGCGGGGTGTACAGCGACCCGGCGATCCCGCAGCTCGGGGTGAAGGTGCCGGACACCAACACCCGGATCGAGGTCGTGCGTGAGACCCAGGGCGGCAAGCTGACCACCGTCAAGGTGGGCCCGGCCTCCTGAATCCAGCACCGGCCGGCGGCTGTTCCTCTTGTAAAGGCTTCTTTCCAAAGATAGCTTTAGATACATGAGCGAACAGCCGTCGGCCGTCCGGCTGACCGATCCGCGCGCCCTGCGCGCCTACGCCCACCCGACCCGGATGGCCCTGGTGGGCCTGCTCCGCGTGCACGGGCCGCTGACCGCGACCCGCGCCGCGGAGCTGATCGGCACCGAGTCGGTCGCCAGCTGCTCCTTCCACCTGCGCCAGCTCGCCAAGTACGGGCTGGTCGAGGAGGCCGGCGGCGGGCGCGGCCGGGAGAAGCCCTGGCGGGCCACGGCCACGTTCACCAGCTGGGACGCCTCCCCCGCCGACCCGGAGCAGGCCGCCGCCGTCGACACCTTGCAACGCGCCGTGCTGGACGGCTACTTCGCCCGCGCCACCGCCTGGCTGGAGCAGCGCGCCGAGGATCCGCCCGAGTGGCGCGAGGCGGCCGGCTTCGGCGACACCGTGGTCCGGGTCACCGCCGAGGAGCTCGCCGAACTCCTCACCCGGATCGAGGAGTTGACCCGCCCCTACGTGGAGCGCGCGGACGCTCTCCCGGAGGGTGCCCGCCCCGTCCAGCTGATCCAACTGGCCGTCCCGACGGACGTGCGGCCGTGACCGGTCGCCCACGCATACCCGAGCTGCTGCGCGAGCCGGCCTTCCGCCGGTACTGGACCGGGCAGAGCATCTCCTCGCTGGGCGACCAGATCACCCTGCTGGTGATCCCGCTGATCGCGGTCTCCGCCCTGCATGCCGACGCCGCGCAGATGGGCTACCTGGCCGCCGCCGGTTACCTGCCGTACCTGCTGCTGTCGCTGCACGCGGGCGGCTGGGCCGACCGCTACGGGCGGCGCCGCCGGGTGATGATCGCCACCGACCTGGGCCGTGCCGCGGTGCTGCTGACCGTCCCGATCGCCTGGGCCGCGGGCCTGTTGACGCTGTTCCAGCTGTACGCGGTGGTCCTCGCGGTCGGCGCGCTGTCGGTGTTCTTCAACGTCTGCAACCCGCCGCTGTTCGTCGCGCTCGTCCCCGCCGGCCAGTACCTGCGCGGCAACGCGCTGATCAACGGCAGCCGCGCGGCCAGCTGCGTGGCGGGCCCGGGCCTCGGCGGCCTGCTGGTCCAACTGCTGGCCGCTCCTTTGGCGTTGGTGGTGGACGCGGCGTCCTTTCTGACGTCCGCACTGTTCCTGCACCGGATCGAGGCGGCGGAGCCGCCGCCCGCCGAGGCCGGGCGCGGCTCGGCCGGCCAGGGGCTGCGCTGGATCCGCCGTTCCCCCGTGGTGCGGGCCGCGCTGCTCGGCACCGCCACCGTCAACCTGTTCACCTTCGTCATCAGCGCACTGTTCGTGCTCTACGCCACCCGTGAACTCGGCTTCAGCGCAGGCCTGTTGGGCTCGGTGCTGGCCGCCGCCGCGGTCGGTGCGCTGCTCGGCGCGGCGGTCACCGGACGGCTGGCCGCCCGGATCGGCGTCGGGCCGGCCTTCCTGTTCGGCCTGGTGCTGTTCCCCGCGCCGCTGCTGCTGATCCCGCTGGCCGGCGGCTCGGTCGGCACCGCCGCCGCGCTGCTGTTCGGTGCCGAATTCCTGTCCGGCGCCGGTGTGATGATCCTCGACATCTCGGCCGGGGCGATCTTCGCCGCCTGCATCCCGGACGCCCTGCGCTCCCGGGTGTTCGGCGCCTACCAGGCCGTCAACTACGGTGTGCGGCCGCTCGGTTCACTGCTCGGCGGCCTGCTCGGCTCCGCCCTGGGCCTGCGCCCCGCACTCTGGATCGCCGCGATCGGAGCGGTGGCCTCCGGGCTGTGGGTGCTGTTCTCGCCGATCCCGCGCCTGCGCGAACTCCCCGGCCAGGACGGGCCGGTGGACCGGGACGAACCCGCTGACCAGGGGGAACGGAACGAACAGCCGGCCTGACGACAGCTCGGGAGAACGGGCCACCCTAGCGCATTCGGGCATATGCCCGATGGATATGGCCGAAAGTCTCGCCCTCCGGGGACCCCGCCGGTAGCGTTGCGTTTCGGTCAGACTACCGCAGGTGAAGGCGGTGGCAGCGACGCACCGTGCCCCACACGGTGGGGAGGGAACGCGCTACGTGCCCGGTATCGAGGAGTGCCTTGCGGAAGCCATGGGGATCACCGGCGCCCTGGGGGTCAGCCTGGTCGACTGGACCAACGGCCTGGCCATCGGAACCGCCGGACTGGGCCCCGACGGCGACCACGAGGTCGGGGCCGCCGACGCCACCGAACTCGCCCGGGCCGTCACCCAGACCCCGTCGTTCGCCGACCCGGACTCCGGCGCCCCGCCCGCCGAGGACGTCATCGTCACCTCGGCCGGCAACTACCACCTGATCCGTTTCGTCCCCGCCGCCTTCGACGCGAACGTCTTCCTCTACCTCCGGCTGGACCGCGACCACGCCAACCTGGCGATGGCCCGGCTCCGCCTCGCCGCCATCGCCGACCGACTGGTGCTCACCTGATGTGGCCCACCGATACCCTCACCGCACCCACCGAGACACCCACTCCGAGGTTCGACGCCCTTCCCCCGCGCGTCGTCCCGCAGGCCGCCCGGCACGCCGCTCCGGCCGTCCGCGAGCTCGCTCCGACTGCCCGCGCGCTCGCTCCGGCCGCCGTTCCGCCGATGCCGACCGTACCGCCACTGCTGGTCGCGCCCCCATTCCCTGGACCCCAACTCACCTCTGTATCACCGGAGTTGGGGCACCGGCCGGGACGCGCCCAGGCCGCTCCGCTGCCGCGCCGCCGGCGGTCCAGCTGCGCGCCCGCGACCACCTTCGAGGCGGCGCTCACCGACCTCGCCGCCCAGGGCGTCACCGGCGTCCTGCACGGCCCGGACGGCGCGGTGCACCTGGCGGCCGGACTGGTGGTGCACGCCGAGTCGCCGCGCGGCGCGAGCGTCGGCCACCTGCTCACCGGCGCGGGCCGGATCACCGTCCGCGCCTGGGAGGAGAGCATGGCGCTCGGCGGCGGGCACCCCGCCGACCAGCTGCTCGCGACCGGCCTGGTCGGACCCGGCGAACTCGAACTCGCCCGCCTCGCCGCGACCCTGGACGGCGCCCAGGACGCGCTCGCCCAGCACGACGTCGAACTGCGCTTCGACCCCGACGCCCGCCCCGCCTTCCGGCTCGGCCGCCCGCTGTCCGTCCTGGAGCTGCGCGGCGCGGTCGGCCGACGGCGCGCCCTGCTGGACGCCTGCTGGCCGTCCGCCGAGCTCGACTCCGCCCCGCCCATCGCCACCGGCGCGGCCCCGGTGCGCCGCTCGGCCGTGCCACGCCACCGCCGACAGGCGCTGCTGGCCGCCGCCGACGGCACCCGCACCGTGCCCGAACTGGCCCGGCTGCTGGGCCGCTCCACCTTCGGCACCCTGCTGGACGTCCGGCAGTTGGCCGCCGCCGGACTGCTCGCGGCCGGCCGGCCCGCCGTCCTCCCCGACCCGCCACCGGCCGCCGGGCCTGGGCCCGCGCCGCCGGACGTGCTGTTGCCGCCCGGTCCGCGCTCCTACGACTCCTCGGACCCGGAGGTGGGCCTGCTGCTCCGTCTACGCGCCGCTCTGGAGGCCCTGTGACCGCCCTGCCCGTCCGCCCCTGCCCGCCGTCCGAGTCATGAAGCGCACCTTTCGTCAACTGACCGCGAGGAGGACGCCCGTGCTGCCCGAAGCCGAGGTGCAGGCCGAACTGCGCGGCCTGCGTTCCCGCGTCCCGCACCTGACGGGTTCGCTGGTCGCCACCGTCGACGGTCTGGTGGTGGCCCACGACACCAGCGCCCTGGAGGCGGAGAGCGTGGCCGCGCTGACCGCCGCCGCGCTCGGCGTCGGCGCGCGACTGACGGAGGCCACCGGGCAGGGCGCCTTCCTGGAGCTGCTCACCCGCGGCGAGCGCGGCTACACGGCGACGTACGCCGCCGGCTCGTACACCGTGCTCACGCTGCTGGCGGGCGCGCAGGCCAACGTCGGCCGCCTGCACCTGGAGGCCCGCCGGGCCGGGGCGCGGATAGCCGCCCTCGCCGACACGGACCTGGACCGCAGCCCGCTCTGACCCTCCCCTCCCCCTTCGACGCTCATCTCACCTCCGAACCACCCGGTCCGTCGATCTGACGTGCCGTCAATTCACTTACTGGAAGAGGTACTTGCACCATGGCTGCTGTGGAATCCGCGCTCAAGGAGATCATGGGGTCGATCGACGGCACCATCGGTGTCGCCCTGGTCGACTACAACAGCGGGATGGCCCTGGGCCTGATCGGCGGCGGTCCGGAACTGGACCTGAACGTCGCCGCCGCCGGCAACACCGACGTGGTCCGGGCCAAGCTGCGCGCGATGGAACTGCTCAACCTGAACGAGGCGATCGAGGACATCCTGATCACTCTCTCCTCCCAGTACCACCTGATCCGCCCGCTCACCTCCCGCTCCGGCAAGGGCCTGTTCCTGTACCTGGCGCTGGACCGCAACCGGGCGAACCTGGCGATGGCCCGCCACCAGCTGAAGAAGGTCGAGACCGACCTGGAGGTCTGACGCTACCCGGCCCTGCGGAGGGTGAGCAGGCCCCCGGTGGGCACCCGGACGGCGAGTTCCGTTCCCTCGATCGGGGTCTGCGCCCGCGCCACCTCCCCGCCCAGGCAGTCCTGGACCAGCAGGTCGAGGCGGCCCGGCGCCCGGTCGAAGTCGATCCGCACCAAGGTGTCCGGGTCGGCGTTCGCCACCAGCAGCAGCCGCCAGTCGCCGTCGGCGCGCAGCGGCAGCGGGGCGTAGCGGCCGAACGCGAGCGCGTCCGCGCTCCGCGCCTCGATCACGGGGTACGCCAACTCGGGCCGGTGCGGGCGCAGTTCGCTTCGCTGGAGCAGCTCGCGGTGTTCCTTCATGACGCCCAGCCAGAACCTGAGGGCGGCCAGTTGCTCGGCGCGCTGCACGCCGAGGTCGACGGAGACCTGGGCGGTGGCGAACAGCACCGACTGGAACAGTACGGCGATCTGCTCCGGGCTCTCCTCGGGGTGCCAGGTCAGCGGGTCGGCGTGCACGGCGAGCGGCCCGGCGGTGAGTCGCAGGTCCGCGGTGCGGACCCGGTTCTCGACGGCGTTGTGCGGGCAGTCGGCGGCCCGGACCATGGTGGCGTACGGCCACAGGCCGGGGCCGAGGTAGTCCTGCCGGTGCTCGACCAGCACGTCGGGGCGGGTGGCGCGGAGTCGTTCGTCGAGGTCGGCGAGCAGTTTCCGCACGCCTTCGGCGACGGTGGCGCAGTCCGCTTCGGGTGAGGCGGTGTGGGGTGCGGCGCCGGGTGCGGGCCGGCGGGCGAAGGTGTCGATGAAGTCGACCTTCAGTCCGTCGACGCCGTACTTCTCAACGGCGGCGGCGAGCCGTTCGACCTGGTGGGCGCGGACGGTGGCGCTGCGCGGGTCGAGCAGGTGGGTCTCCAGCTGCGGCAGGTGGGCGAGGGTGTGGCCGGCCAGTCGCTTCGCCGCTTCGCTGCGGTCGCCGACGAACGGGACGGCGTGCCACAGCAGGTAGTTCAGGCCGAGGCCGCGGATCCGGGCGACGTGCCCGGCGAAGTCCGGGAAGTCGGTGGGGGCGGGCTGCCAGTCGCCGGTGGTGGCGTAGGAGCGGGTGCGTTCGTCGGTCTGCCAGCCGTCGTCCACGATCAGGGTGCGGAAGCCGAGCGGGGCGGCGAGTTCGGCGAGGCGTTCGACGTCGGTGGCGGCCATCGCCAGGTGCAGCGCGTACCAGGTGCAGAACACCGGCTCGAAGGCGGCGTCGGGGACGCTGCGGACGGGCGCGAGGGTGGCCCACCAGTCGGCGGATTCCCTTACGGTGTCGGCGAAGTGACGGCCACTCAGGTCGATGCGCAGGGCGATCCGGGGGCCGTCCTGCTCGACCCACCAGCTGTAGCGTCCGGTCTCCTCGACGGCGCCTTCGCCGATGGCGACGGGCCGGACGAGTTCGCCGACGGCGAAGGTGCACAGCGCGCCGTCGCCCGGGCCGACCAGGCTGCCGACGGGCGCGCCCTTGGGCAGCGAGGCCTCCCGGGGCGTCGCCCAACTCGGGGGCAGCCAGCGGGCGTTGGTGTTGGGTGTCCAGTAGCCGGTGGCGCCGGTGCAGGGCAGCTGCCACTCGATCCGCAGGCGGGCGTCCGGCTCGGTGCTGGACGCCTCGATCAACAGCACGCCGGGGAAGGCGAGTTCGGTCACGGTCACGGCCGGGGCGGCCTCGCTGCCGACCGCCGTCACCCGGACGGTGAGCGGGCCGGCATCGACGGTGCGGGAGGTCTCGGTGCGGCCGGACGGCGGGGCGGAGCCGTCCCAGGACAGTGCGGTCACGCGGGGTTTCCTTTCACGGGGGGGGTGGTCCCGCCCCGGCCGGCCGCGGAAGCGGGAGAACGGCCGGCCGGGGCGGGTGTTCGGTGCGTCGGCCCGGCGACGCGCGCCGGTCAGCGGCGCAGCGAGCGGCGCAACGAGCGGTTCAGCGGCGCAACGGGCCGGTCAGCGGCTCAGCGGCGCAGCGGGCCTTCGCAGGTGTAGTCGGCGGTGCCGGCCTGGCCGCTGGGCCAGATGTCGACCTTGCCGAAGTAGCAGTTCATGTCGTCGAGGTTGTTGGTGACGCCCTTGGTGCGGTCGAGGATGAAGTGGTCGACGGTGGCGGACATGTCCTTGAACACCTGGTCGGGGCTGCCGGAGTTGGCGAGGTTGGCGGTGATCCGGCCGGTGCAGACGAAGCGCATCGGCTTGTTGTTCCAGTCGCCGTTGTCCTTGCAGTCCGGGGTGTTGTAGGTGGCCTTGGCGAAGGCGTCCCGCACCTCGGAGGGGTAGGCCTGGGCCAGGTATCCGTTGGGGGTGAAGTCGGTGCTGGGTACGGCGAGTTGGTCGATCTTCTTGATCTGCTGGTCGAGGAACGCCGAGTACTCGCGGTCGAGGTTGCGGTCGGCGCCGAGGCGGGCTCGCCATGCGTCGAAGCCGGCCGGGTCGTCGGCCCGCTGGTAGCCGTACATCTCGCGCAGCAGGGACGGGTGGGCGGTCCACAGGAACTCGAAGAAGGTGCCGGCGTAGTTGTAGAAGTGGAAGTCGGGCTTGTCGGCGTAGCGGGCGTGCAGGATCTGGTCGACCGTCATCCGGGGCAGGCCGGCGGCCTCGTCCTGGGCGAGCTTGTTGACCAGGGCCTTGCGCACCAGGATGCCCCGGTCGCGGGTGGCGCCGTCGAAGAACTCGGCGGTGCCCTCGTCCATCGCGGTGGTCCGGTCTCCGGCGTACCAGCGTTCCTCGCTGTAGAAGCCCGGCACCGCCCAGCGGCCGTTGAGGTAGTGCGTGTACTCGTGGCGGAACAGTTCTTCCAGCGTCAGGTACGACTCGGCGGTGGTGCGCTGGTAGGTGTAGAAGGTCGCGCCCTTCTCGATGTAGATGCCGCCGTTGCTGGTCTCCATGCCGGTCAGCAGGGGGTGGTAGACCTCGTAGTCGGAGCGGGTCGCGTAGAGGTGGATGTGCAGGGTGGAGTTGGTGTCGCCGGCCAGCGGGGTGTCGGTGCCGAGGACGCGGAAGAACTGCGTCTTCACCTGCTTGCTCGCGTAGTACATCCGGTCGACGGTGGCCTTGTCGAGGCCGGTGCGCACCTCGATCGCGCCGTTGTCGTACTTGTAGGTGTACGGGAAGAGGCGGGCCTCGAAGGTGTCCTTGCACACCCCGAACGGGGCGCACACGCCGTAGGTGTTGGCCCAGCCGGCCGCCTTGATCCACGGGGCGGAGTACTCGCCGAAGGTGTTCCTGGTGTCCGTGAGGAGCGGGCCGATGTCCGCGGTGATCTGCGCCTTGAGGGTGTCGAGTTCGCCGAGCCGGCCGTACTCGGCCATCGCGTCGCGGGCCAGCCACTCGTTCGGGGTGCCCTTGAGGTGTCCGGCGGTGGCGAAGCCGCGCAGCAGGGCGCGGTAGGCGGGGTCGGCGGCGACGGCGGTGGTGTAGGCCTGGTCGCGGTTGTTGATGCCGAGGTAGTTGCCGGTGAGCGCGGCGAGCGCGCCGCCGCCCCACTGCGGGACGGCGACCAGTGGGCTGCCGGGGCCGAAGTGCGACAGCAGTTGCTTGAACAGTGGCAGGTTGTGCTGGCGGATGCCGGTGGCGTCGGCCACGATGCCCAGTTCGCGCATGACCAGGCCGGCTTCGGGGGTGGCGTCGAAGGCGTGGCCGGTGGCGAGGTGGGCGTCGATGGCGCGCTGGACGGCGCCGGTGGTGGGCGCGGTGGTCAGGTCGATGCTGTTCTGCGTGAAGTCGTGGTAGACGGCGGCGTGCAGGAAGTACCAGAGCCGGTACAGGGCGGGGCTGTTGGTTCCGGCGAGGCTCTCCGCCTTGGCGGCGACGGCCTGCACGTGCGCCGGGTCCATGGTGGTGGCGAACCGGGCGTCCCAGGTCCACAGGGTCGCGCCGAGGCAGGCCTCGGTGACGGCGGGGTCGGCGAGGAAGTCGGCGAGGCCCTGCGGGGTCAGGCCGGTCAGGCCGTTCAGGTCGCAGTTGACGCCCGCTGCGGTGGTCGCCAACTCGGCTGCGGTGGGGGCGGGTTGGCCGACCCGCTGGGGCAGGGCGCCGGGGATGTGGTCGCCGCCGAGGGTGCCGCCGCCGGGTGCGGGCGCGGCGGTTCCGGCCTGCGGGGTGGCGCTGCCGAGGTGCTCGGCCTCGTCGTAGGCGGTGCGCTCCGCGGGCGCGCCGGCGGGGACGGCGGCGGGGGTGGCGGGCGCCGGGTCGGCGGCGAGGGCGTGGGTGCTCTGCAGCACCGGCAGCGCGAGGGACACGGCGATGGCTGCGGCCAGCAGGGTCTTGCGGGGTGATCGCACGGTGGGGGCTGCCTTTCGTCGGGTGGGGGCGGGTGGGGGCGTTCTGCGCAGGCCCCGTCAGGGGCGCGAGGAACTGCGTGGGTGACCGTGCGCACAGCTCGGCGGCCGCCCGTCGGTGCTCGTGGCTGACGGGCGGTCGGGGGCCGGGCCGGTTCACGGTCGGACGCGCAGTTCCTTGCGTCCCTCGCGGAGCTCCGAGGTGGGGGTGGTCGGTGGGGGCTCGTTCCGGTCGGGACGGGAGAGAGCACGTCTGTGCCCGCTCCCGTCCCTGGTGCGTCCCGGAGGGCCGCTATGCCTCGGGGAAGTGGCAGGCGACCTGGCGGGTGGAGCTGTCGGCGGTGAGCGCCGGTGCCTCGGTCCGGCAGATGGCCTGGGCCTTGGGGCAGCGGGGGTGGAAGGTGCAGCCGGGCGGGGGGCTGGCGGGGCTGGGCGGGTCGCCGAGCAGGACGATGCGTTCGCGGGTGCGCTCGGCGGCGGGGTCGGGCAGCGGGACGGCGGAGAGCAGCGCCTTGGTGTAGGGGTGCGCGGGGTTCCCGTAGACGTCCGCCTTGTCGCCGAGTTCGACGATCCGGCCGAGGTACATGACGGCGACCCGGTGGCTGAGGTGCTTGACCACGGCGAGGTCGTGGGCGATGAAGACGTAGGCGACGCCGAGTTCGGCCTGCAGGCGTTCCATCAGGCCGACGATCTGCGCCTGGATGGAGACGTCGAGCGCGGAGACCGGTTCGTCCGCGACGACGAGCTCCGGCCGGGTCGCGAGCGCCCGCGCGATGCCGATGCGCTGGGCCTGTCCACCGGAGAACTGGTGGGGGTAGCGCTCCAGGTGTTCGGGGGCGAGCCCGACCAGCCGGATCAGGTCCCGGACTTCTTCCCGGATCGTCGCGGACGGGACGCCCTGCGCCCGCAGCGGCGCGGCGATGATCTGTTGGACGGTCTGCCGCGGGTTGAGCGAGGCGAACGGGTCCTGGAAGATCATCTGGAACTTGCTGCGCAGCGGCCGCAGTTGGCGCTGCGGGGCGCGGGTGATGTCCTGTCCGCGGAAGCTGACCTGCCCGGCCGTCGGGTCGAGCAGGCGGACCAGCATCCGTCCGGTGGTGGACTTGCCGCAGCCGGATTCGCCGACCAGGCCGAGGGTTTCGCCGGGGCGGACGTCGAAGCTGACGCCGTCCACGGCGCGGATGCCGGGGGCCCGGCGCAGCGTCCCGCGCGGTCCGGGGAAGGTCATGCCGAGGTCGCGGACGCTCAACAGGGCGTCGGCGTCGGCGGGTTGGGTGCGGTCGGCCCGGTGGGCGGTCTGGGTGGTCATGCGGTCACCTCGTCGTGGACGCAGGCGCTGCGGTGGCGCTCGGCGACGGCGCGCAGTGGCGGGCGTTCGCCGGTGCAGCGGGGGTCGGGCGCGGCGGCGTACGCGGGGCAGCGCGGGTGGAAGGGGCAGCCGGCGGGTGGCGCGAGCAGCGAGGGCGGGGCGCCGGGGATGGCGCGCAGGGCGGTGCCGTCCTCGGCGTCGAGGCGGGGCAGCGAGTCGAGCAGGCCGCGGGTGTAGGGGTGCCGGGGGGTGGTGAACAGGGTGTCGGCGGGGGCCTGTTCGACGGCGGCGCCGCCGTACATGACGAGGACGTCGTCGGCGGCGCGGGCGATGACGCCGAGGTCGTGGGTGATCAGGACGAGGCCGAGGCCGCGGTCCTGCTGGAGGCGCATCAGGAGGTCGAGGACCTGGGCCTGGACGGTGACGTCGAGGGCGGTGGTGGGCTCGTCGGCGACGATCAGGTCGGGTTCGCAGGACAGCGCGAGGGCGATCATGGCGCGTTGGCGCATGCCGCCGGAGTACTGGTGGGGGTGTTCGCGGGCGCGGCGGGCGGGTTCGGGGATGCCGACGTCGCCGAGGACGTCGACGGCCCGGGCGAGGGCGGCTTTCCGGGTGCCGCCGAAGTGGGCGCGGTAGGCCTCGGCGATCTGGTCGCCGACGGTGAAGTAGGGGTGCAGGGCGGTGAGGGCGTCCTGGAACACCATCGCCATCCTGCGTCCGCGCAGGGTGCGCAGTTGGTCGTCGGGGGCGCCGATCAGTTCGGTGCCGTCGAGTTTCGCGGAGCCGGTGACGGTGG
The DNA here is from genome assembly GCF_042734215.1 of Kitasatospora sp. NPDC059673. Classification (NCBI taxonomy): domain Bacteria; kingdom Bacillati; phylum Actinomycetota; class Actinomycetes; order Kitasatosporales; family Streptomycetaceae; genus Kitasatospora; species Kitasatospora sp. NPDC059673. The sequence continues at coordinate 123,252 of NZ_JBHWEN010000019.1, forward strand.
CGCCGCGGTGCAGTCCCATGACGGCGAGGGAGGTGACGGACTTCCCGGAGCCGGATTCGCCGACGATGCCGAGGGTGCGTCCGCGTTCGACGGTGAAGTCGATGCCTTTGACGGCGTGGACGGTGCCTTCGGCGGTGTCGAAGGTGACGGCCAGGTTCTTTACGGCCAGCAGGGGTGCGGTCATGCGAGCCTCGCCCTCGGGTCGATCCAGGCGTAGAGGAGGTCCACGACCAGGTTGGAGCTGACGATGAAGAAGGAGGCGAGCAGGGTGACGCCCATGACCACGGGCTGGTCGGACTTGTTGAGGGAGTCGGCGAAGAGTTTGCCGACGCCGGGGAGACTGAACAGGGATTCGGTGATCAGGGCGCCGGCCAGCAGTCCGCCGAGGTCCATGCCGAGCATGGTGGCGACGGGGGTGAGGGCGGGGCGCAGGCCGTGCTTGCCGACGACGCGGCGCTCGCGCAGGCCTTTGGCGCGGGCGGTGCGCACGTACGGTTCGGCGAGCGTCTCGATGACGGAGTTGCGGGTCATCCGGGCGTAGATGGCGGCGTTCAGCAGGGCGAGGGTGATCCAGGGCAGGATCAGGTTGGCGACCCACTGGCCGGGGTTCTCACCGAAGGCGATGTACCGGGGGTAGGGCAGCAGTCCGGCGACGGTGACGACCAGGTAGAGCAGGATCATCGCGGTGAAGTAGACCGGCAGGGCGGCGATGCCGATGGTGCCGACCATCAGGGTGCGGTCGAGGCGGGTGCCGCGGCGCAGCGCGGAGAGCACGCCGGTGCCGACGCCGAGGAGCAGCCAGAGGGCGGCGGCGCCGAGCGCGAGGGAGATGCTGGTGGGCAGCCGGTCCATCATCAGGTCCCAGACGGGCTGGGCGGATTGGAAGGAGTAGCCGAAGCAGGGGAAGCCGCAGTGGACGGCGTACTGGCCGGTGCCGAGGGTCTGGCCGGCGAAGATGCCGGTGACGTAGTGCCAGAACTGGACGATCAGGGGGTCGGCCAGTCCGAGCTGTTGGCGGACGAGTTCGATGCGTTCGGTGGAGCAGTCCTTGCCGCAGAACTGGGCGGCGGGGTCGGCGGGGAACAGGTAGAAGACGGCGAAGGTGAGCGCGCAGACCACCAGCAGGGTGGCGGCCATCGCGGCGAGCCGGCGCAGCAGGTATCCGATCACGTCCGGCTGCCCTTCGGGTCGAGGGCGTCCCGCAGGGCGTCGCCGACCAGGGTGAAGGCCAGGACCACCAGGAACAGGCAGGCGCTGGGGAGGATGAAGAACATCGGGTCGACCTTGTAGTAGAGCACCGCGTCGGAGATCATCTGGCCCCACGAGGGCGTGGGCGGGCGGATGCCGACGCCGAGGAAGCTGAGGGCGGCCTCGGTGCCGATCAGGCCGGGGACGGCGAGGGTGACGTAGACGATGATGGTGCCGGTGAGGTTGGGCAGGATCTCGCCGAACAGGATGCGGCTGTTGCGGGTGCCGCTGGCGCGGGCGGCCTCGACGTATTCGCGGTGTTTGAGGGAGAGGGTCTGGCCGCGGACCACGCGGGCGATGTAGGGCCAGGAGAACAGCGACATCACGCCGACCAGCAGCAGGACGCGGTTGACGTCCCGGGCGACGGAGAGCAGCGCGATCATGAAGATCAGGCTGGGGAAGGACATCATGACGTCCATGAACCGGCTGATCAGGGCATCGACGCGGCCGCCGAAGTAGCCGGCGGTGATGCCGAGGACGGTGCCGATCAGGGTGATCAGCAGGGCGGCGCTGAACGCGACCAGCAGGCTGATCTGGGCGCCGTAGAGGAGCCGGGCGAAGATGTCGCGGCCGAGCAGCGGTTCGACGCCGAGCCAGTGCTGGGGGCTGATGCCGCCGAGGGCGCCGCGGGGCAGGCCGCCGAGGTAGGGATCGACGGCCTTCTTGTCGACGGTGTCGGGGCGGGTGCCGCTGATCGCGGTGAGCACCGGGGCGAGGAGTGCGGCGAGGACGAAGAAGGCGATGATGCCGGCGCCGACGAGGGCGGCCTTCTGGCGGCGCAGGCGGTGCAGGGCGAGCTTCCAGGGGGACGCGGGGGCCTCGGCGGTGTCCGGGGCCCCCGCCCCCTCGGCCGCGGCCGTCGGGAGCGGGGTGGTCATGGTGGGAACTCCCGCTCTACTTGACGGACTTGAGGCCGATGACCGCGTAGTCGAGCTGTCCGGCCCAGACCGGGTGGGCGTAGGCGCCGGCCACGTTGGAGCCGACCAGCACGGGCTTCTTCTGCCAGACCATCGGGACGGCGGGCGAGGCGTCCATGATCTTTCCGTCCAGGGCGAGCCAGGCCTCGTTGGCCTTCTGCAGGTTGTCCAGGCCGGCGATCCGGTCGAGTTCGGCGTTGACCGCCGAGTCGTTGAACCGGGTCATGTTGCCGTTGTTGCCCTTGTCCTTGATCGCCCGGCCGTCGAAGATCATCGGCAGGAAGGTGGCGGCGGACGGGTAGTCGGGGCACCAGCCGAGGCTGGTGAGTCCGGGCTGCTTGTCCTTGTCGCCGACGATCGAGTTGACGGCGGTGGGGTCGACGGTGGTGATGGTGACGTTCACTCCGGCCCGCTTGAGTGCGGCCTGGATGGCCTCGGCCTGCGGCTTGCCGCCGGTGGAGGTGACGAAGTCGGTGGAGAAACCGTTCGGGAAGCCCGCCTCGGCGAGCAGCTGCTTGGCCTTCTCGGGGTCGCCGCCCGGCTTGATCTTGAAGTGGTCGACGGGCGTGCCGGCGGTGAGCACCGGGGGAAGGTAGGTGGTGGCGATGTCGTTGAACGCGGGGCCGCCCATGGCGGCGGCGAGGGACTCCTTGTCCACCGCGTACTGCATGGCCAGGCGGACCTTGGCGTTGTCGAACGGCGCCTTGGTGGTGTTCATGTCGAGCTTGGTGGTGCAGCCCGCGTTCTCACTGATCAGGCGCTTCTTGACCTCGGGGTTGGTGAGCACCTCGGAGATCTTCGCGGGCGTCAGGTCCACGTAGGAGATGGCACTCTTGTCGTCGCCCTGGTCGGCGATCAGGCGGTCGGCGATGCCGGTGCTCTTGAGGGTCTGGTCAACCACGATCTTGTCGGGGTAGGCCTTGCGGACCGGGTCGGTGGCCTCGTCCCAGTTGGTGTTGCGGACCAGCACCATGCGCTTGCCGCGGTCGTAGCTCTCGATCTTGTAAGGGCCGGAGGAGACCGGGTGGTTGGAGTAGTTGGCGCCGGTCTCCTTGGCCTTGGGGACGGGCGAGAAGGTCGGCAGGGTGGCGGTGTAGCCGAACTCGGCGACCGGGCGCTTGAGGTGGAAGATGATGGTCTTGGCGTCGGGGACCTCGATGGCCTCGTTGCCGAGCCGTTCGCCGCCCAGCGGGCCCTGGTAGCCGGCCGGGGCGTTGAGGTAGCGCACCGCGTAGTCGGGGCCGCCGGGCAGCTCCGGCGAGTACGACCGCTCGACGTTGTACTTGATGTCGTCGGCGGTGATCGGGGTGCCGTCCTCGTACTTGAGGTTGTCCTTCAGGTGGAAGGTCCAGGTCTTCGCGCCGTCGCTGGGAGTGCCGAGGTCGGTGGCCAGGTCGGGTTCGATCTTCAGGCCCTCGGCGCCGGGGGCGGCCTTGAAGGTGGTCAGGGTGCGGTAGAGCATCCGCACGCCGACGTCCATCACCGGCATGGTCCAGTTGCGGGCGGGGTCGAGCTGGTCGAAGTCCTGGTTCGACAGGATCGTCAGGGTGCCGCCCTTGACGGGGGTGCCGCCGACGATGCCGTTGCCCTCGGTGGTCACACCGTGCTGGTCGCCGCTGTCGTCACTGCCGCTGCCGCTGCTGCTGCACGCGCCGAGGGCGAGGGTGAGGGACGCCGCGATGGCCGCCGCGAGGGCGGCGTGGGTACGCCTGTTCATGTGTATCTCCGGAACTGGGGGCTGCTCAACGGGGATCGGGCTGCCGAGGGATCGGCGCCGTCGGGGATCAGTGCCGCCGGGGATCGGTGCCGCCGGGGTCTGGCCCGCTCTAAGGTGTGACCCGTAACATAGTAATGTGAAATTGCACTACGCAATGAGGCGGCCGGACCGTTATCGAGCCGTGTCATTGCCCGCCGCTCAGTAGTGCAACTTCCTTGCCGCTCAAACCAGTTGTTCCCGTCTCGACCCCGCTCGGAGGACTCCCCTTCCATGGCCGACCAGCCCACCCTGAACACCGGCAGCCACGACCTCCCCGTCTCCCCCGCCCTGGCCGACTTCATGGCCGACCAGTGGGCCGCCACCCCGCTGCCCGCCGACCTGCGCGTCCCCGGCCACGCGTACACCCCGGCCCGCCGGGCCCGAATCGCCGCCGCCTTCCCCGGCGAGCGACTCCTCGTCCCCGCCGGGCAGCTGAAGATCCGCAGCAACGACTGCGACTACCGCTTCCGCCCGCACAGCGCCTACGCCCACCTCACCGGACTGACCGGCGAGGAGCAGGTCGGCCACGTCCTGGTGATCGAGCCCGACGGCGAGGCCGTGCTGTACCTGCGACCCCGCTCCGACCGGGCCAACGGCACCGGCGAGTTCTTCCGCGACCGCCGCTACGGCGAGTTCTGGGTCGGCCGCCGCGCCGACCTCGCCGAGGCCGCCAACCTCACCGGCCTGCGCACCGCCCACCTCGACGACCTGCCGAAGCTGTTCACCACCGGCGCCCCCACCCGCGTCCTCGCCGACGTCGACCCCGTCCTGGACGCCCTGGCCGGCCGCCCGTCCGCCGAGAACGCCGTGCGCGACGGCCAACTCGCCGCCGCACTCTCCGAGTTGCGCCTGATCAAGGACCCGTGGGAGGTCGAGCAGCTCCAGCTCTCCGTGGACCACACCGCCACCGGCTTCGCCGACGTGGTCCGCGCCCTGCCCGCCGCGCTGCGCCACCACCGCGGCGAACGCATCCTGGAGGGCGCGTTCAACGCCCGCGCCCGCGCCGAGGGCAACGGCACCGGCTACGAGACCATCGTCGCCTCCGGCGCGCACGCCTGCGTCCTGCACTGGATCCGCAACGACGGTGCGCTCGACCCCACCCAGCTCCTGCTGCTCGACGCCGGCGTGGAGACCGACACCCTCTACACCGCCGACATCACCCGCACCCTGCCGCTGTCCGGCACCTTCTCCTCCGCGCAGCGCGACGCCTACGAACTCGTCCTCGCCGCCCAGAACGCGGGCATCGCCACGCTGCGCCCCGGCGCGTCCTTCCGCGACTTCCACCGCGCCGCGATGCGAGTGATCGCCGAAGGCCTCGCCGACTGGGGCGTGCTGCCCGTCCCCGCCGAGCAGGCGCTGCGCGAGGACTCCGGCCTGTACCGCCGCTACACCCTCTGCGCCAGCGGCCACATGCTCGGCCTGGACGTCCACGACTGCGCGAAGGCCCGCGCCGAGACGTACCTGGACGGCGTCCTGGAGGAGGGCATGGTGCTCACCGTCGAACCCGGCCTCTACCTCCAGCCCGACGACCTCACCCTGCCGCCCGCCCTGCGCGGCACCGGCATCCGCATCGAGGACGACCTGGTCATCACCGCCGACGGCGCCCGCCTGATGTCCGGCGCGCTGCCGCGCACCGTGGACGGCATCGAGTCCTGGATGGGCGAGCTGCTGGCCTGAGGCACGCGGCCGGTCCGATCGGCGAGCTGGCGGCCCGATCGGCGGGCGGGCGGCCCGATCGGCGGGCGGGCGGCCCGACAACCGGATGAACGGTCGGGTCACGGGTGCGTAGGCTCGGCTCCCGTGACCGACCGTATCGTCCGTATCGCCCGCATCCTGGCCGAACTCCCCGACCTGAAGAGCGTCACCGGCATCTGGGCGGTGGCCGAGGAACGGCTCGCAGCGGGCGACGCCGCGTTCCTCGCCGACCTCGGCCTCGCCCTCGCCGCCGACCTGAACTCCTCCCCGGAGGTGTGGCAGTACCGGAGCGTCCACAACCACCTGGTACGCCTGCTCGCCACCACGCCGGGCGCCGAGAACCTCCGCCAGGCACTGCGTCTGCTCGCCGCCGCACCGTCCGGCAGCCGGGGCCCCGACCGCCTCGTGGCCTCGCTGCTGGCATCCGGCCACCGGCCGGCCGACCTCGCCGCCGTGTTCGCCGGGCCCGCCTCGAACGAGCTACGGGCCTGCCTGGTCCACGAGTTGATCCTGCGCGGCGTGGACCTCTCCGCGATTCCCCGCCTCTCTGCCTGGGCGACCGCCCCGCACTACGCCCACCACCCGCTGGGCGCGCTGCCCCTGACGCCCTCCCCGCTGGAGGCGCTCGCCGACCTGCCCGGCCACGGCCCGCAGGACAGTTGCCACGTCTTGCCCCACCCGCCGTCGGAAGGCAGGCAGTTGACGGCCCGCCGCAGCGCTGCGCCGCTCCCGCCCGCCACCGAGACCACCACCCCGGAGCTGACCGAGGCCCTCGGCCGGGCCGTCGCCAACTGGGCCGAGGAGTCCAACGGTCGCATCGAGGCCCGGGTGTTCGACCTCGCCGTGCCCCTGCCCGTCGAGTCCGTCCCCGCCGCACTCCTCGCCCTCGGCCTGGACTGCCTGGCCGGCGCCGAACCTTCCGCTCTCTCCGTCACCACCTGCCCACCGGCCGAGGCCTGGAGCATCCTGTTCACCGCCGCGTCCACCGGCGGCGCCTACAACCTCGGCGCGCACGGCGCCTACGGTCGCCTCGCCGCCTGGCAGTCCGTGGCCGCCCTGTCCGACGCCACCCTCCCCACCGCAGAAGCCCGCGCCACCGCCTGCCACTGGTTCACCTTCGACGCGCCCGCCCCCTGGTTCGACCACATCGCCTGGGACCTCGGCCTCGCCACCCTCACCCCCGACCGCCGCCGCCTCGCCGTCCTCGCAGCCACCGACACCGACTGACAGCCGCCCTCACGGCGCGTAGCGCAACAGCACCACATCACCCACCGTCTCGGCCCCCAGCAACCTCATCCGATGCGTACTGCCGCCCGGAAACTCGGCCGGATACACAAAGCGCGGCGCTTCCGCCTCGCCGACCAGCAACGGCGCCACCGCCAGATGGATCTCGTCGGCCAGGCCCAGCGACAGGAACTGCGTATGAATCCGTCCGCCGCCCTCCACCATCAGGCGCCGCACCCCACGGGCAGAGAGGTCATCGAGCATCGCCCCGAAATCGACGGTGTCGCCGGTGCTCACCACCTCGGCCAGCCCGTCCAGCGTGTCGCCCAGCTTCGACGCACCGGCGTCAGTGGTGTAGACGACCTTCTCGCCCCCGAAGTGCCAGAACCTCAGCCCCCGATCGAGGTCACCCGCCGCCGTGACCGTCACCTTCAACGGATACTCCGGCTTCCCCGCCGCCACCCGCTCGGCCCGCCGCCTCTCACTGTTGACGAGGAGCCGCGGATTGTCCGACCGCAACGTGTTCCCGCCGACCAGGATCGCATCCGACTCGGCCCGCACCTGATCCACCCGATCGAAGTCCTCCGCATTCGACAACAGCAGCCGCTCCGACGAGGTGTCATCGATGCACCCGTCGATCGACGTCGCAACGCTCAGCAAGACAAAGGGCCGCTCGGCCATGATGGCTCCGTTCTTAGCAATGGACTCCGGCGGTCCTCGGGCATGATCACACGCCAGGCCGCACAACGTCACCGAGAGCAACGCCCCCGCGTCCCTACCCCGCGCGCAGCGCGTCCCCCCACAACCCCCGTGTCACCTCCGCCGCACCGCCCTCCCGAGCCAAGGCGTGCGCCGTACCCGCCCAAAGGTGCATCCCCGCAGGGTCGTTGCGCTGGGCAGCGGCCGCCCTCAACGGCTGGGTCAGGTAGTGCACCTCCGGGTACGCCGCCGGGGCGTACGCCTCGTGACGGGCGATGAACGCGTTGCGGAGCGCCCTCGCGGGGCGGCCGGTGAAGGCGCGGGTGACGGTGGTCTCGGGGAGTTCGACGAGCGCCCGGCGGTGTGTGGCCGTGGCGCCGGATTCGTCGGTGCGCAGGTACGCGGTGCCGAGTTGCGCGGCACTCGCCCCCGTTCGCAGCGCAGCGGCAATTGCGGTGCCGTCCCCGAGGCCGCCCGCCGCAACGAGCGGAAGCGAGGTCACTTCCCTTACAGCAGCCAGGAGTTGGAGCAGCGGGAGAGTGCCGGGGACGTCCTCGGTGCGATGAGTGCCACGGTGCCCGCCGGCCTCCGGCCCCTGGACGACCAGCGAGTCGAGGCCGAGCGCAGTGGCGTCGCGGGCCTCCTCGGGGCTGGTGACGGTGCCGAGTTGGCGGATGCCGGCTGCCCGCAGCGCATCGGCCTCGTCACGGCCGGGCAGCCCGAAGGTGTAGGAGACGTACGCGACGGGCTCGCGCAGCAGCGCGTCGAGTTTGGCGTCCCAGTCGTCGCGGTCGGCCCGGATCTCGGTGGGCAGCTCGACGCCCCACCGTTCGGCTTCCGGCTGCAGCCGCTCGCGGTAGGCGGCGACCGGCCCGGGGTCGGAGGGCGGCGCGGGTACGAACAGGTTGACGCCGAACGGGCGCTCCGTCAGCTCGCGGGTGCGGCGGATCTGTTCGAGCGTCGCGCCGACCGTCCGGTACCCGGCGGCGAGGAAACCGAGGCCACCCGCACCGTTGACGGCCGCGACCAGTTCGGGAGTGCTCGGCCCGCCGGCCATCGGCGCCGCGATCAGTGGCACCTCCACGTCGAACGCCATGCCGTTCCCTCCGCCTCCGTACGCACCGATTCCGCTCGCCGCCCACCCTACGTCTGCGACCGATTCCACTGATGGTCGTTCGGTACGGGGTCGGTCGGCGTCCGGTCGGCCGGTTGCCGGAGCGCTCACCGCACCGGGATACTCCCCGGATGCTGTTGACCTGGATCGCCGAGGTGGCGGACGAACCGCTGGCGCTGGAGCCGGCCGACCGGCGGGTGGAGTGGCGGACCAATACCTGGCTGCTGAGCACGGAGGACGAGGACCGGCACTCCCTGTCCGTGGCGGAGGTCGTCGCCGCCTTCGAGCGGACCGCCGAGGGCATCCGGCGGCGCGTCCGCGAGCAGGGCTTCGCCGGGGTGGCGACCTTCTACGTGTGGCACGACGAGCAGGCCGGGCAGCTCCGGTGTTCGACCGGGTCGGTGCCCGCCGAACAGTTGCCCTTCGGGGCCGCGTACCTGCCGGTGGACGATCTCGGCCCGGTCGTCGAGGGCTACCTGCGCGACGAGGAGCTGATCGCGGTTCCCTGGGCGAATGCCGAGGACGTTCCCGACGGATCGGCCCCCGAGCCGGAGTTCCCGCCCTTCCCGGTGTGGGTGCGCGACGTCGGGGCGACGCCGGCCTGAACCGTCCCGGCCCGCCTGCGCGACCGAACAGACATGAACAGGTAGCGTGACGGGCGTCACATCCGCGGGGCTGTCACATTCGGGGGAGCAGCGGGGTCAGTCCTTGCAGAGGCACACACGACAAGGAGCCCGACCGTGGACGCACGTCTGAACTACTTCGGCAACCCGCTCGCGGGGAAGATCCTCAAGCACATCAACTCGGCCGGCGCCGCCATCGGTGGCTCCTCGCTGCCGGCCGCCACCCAGGAGTTGGTGAAGCTCCGCGCCAGCCAGATCAACGGCTGCGGGTTCTGCACCGACATGCACACCAAGGACGCCGCGCACGCCGGCGAGACCCAGCAGCGCCTGAACATGGTCGCCGCCTGGCGCGAGGCGACCGTCTTCACCGAGGCCGAGCGCGCCGCGCTCGAACTCACCGAACAGGGCACCCGAATCGCCGACGCGGCGGGCGGCGTCAGCGACGAGGCCTGGGCGGAGGCCGCCAAGCACTACGACGAGGAGCAGCTGATCGCCCTGGTCGGCCTGATCGCGCTGATCAACACCTACAACCGGGTCAACGTGATCATCCGCCAGCCTGCGGGCGACTACGTCCCGGGCCAGTACGCCTGACACACCACCACCCGCCGTGACGCCCCGGGGGGCGCCACGGCGGGTGGCGGCCCCGGGGGGCGCCACGGCGGGTGGCCACGTTCACCCCTCCCGGAAACGGCACCCGGACTCGCCCGGCACCTGCCGCGGCAGCGCCACCTCCTCCCGGCCCGCCCCCTCCAACCCCCGGTCCATCACCGCCTCAGCCAACTCCCCCACCCGGGCAGCAAGCCCGCGCGCAACCGTCACTCACCGTCCGCGCGCCCAGGAAAACGGCAACAACGGCTCCAACCCGGACCTGCGAGCTCTCACCGGCCATCAACTCGGCGCCAGCCAGCGGCAGTTCACCAAAACCGACTCGACCCCGCGACGAACACCCCCAGGCACCCGACGTTCGCCTCAGCACCCCGAACTCGCCCAGCACCCGCCACAACAGCGGCTCCACATCGGACGCACGCCCCCACCGACCACCAACTCAGCAGCGACCAACGCCAGTTCACCATCAGCCCGACCCCGACCCACCCACACGCTCCCGCACCCCACTCACCCCCGCGCAACCAACGCGGCGGCAGCCACCCGCACCTCCGCCTCCCACGCAGCGAACACCGAGGGCGCCCAATGCCCGACACAGCACGAGCAGCAGTCGGCCAGCAGCCTGCACAACGCCGCCTCGTCCTGGCCCGCGCCGCCCGACTCCCGGCCCTCCACGGCCCTGGCGAACTCCCCGCCCTCCACCGCCTCCGCGAACTCCCGAGGCGTCAAACGCCCCTCCCCCACCCGGGCCGCCAGGTCGCGCAGTAGCCAGCGCTCACTCTCCGCCCACCCCGGAAACGGCACCCCCAACTCTTCCATCGCCTGCCGCAGCAACGGCTCCAGCTCGGACGCCGGCTCCCGCCGCCCCCGCCCGGCCAAGTCGTACAGCGCCAACGACTCGAACCCATCCGCCACCAACTCGGCCGCCGCCATGGGCAGTTCACCCGTAGACAATTCGCCGGCGCGATACCGCAGAGCAACCACCCGCACCCGCCCCAACTTCAACACCCCACTCACCGCCCCTCCGCCACCAACGCCACCGCGGCAGCCCGCACCTCCGCCTCCCACCCGGCGAGCAACTCTGGCTTCCCGGCAGCGAGTTCATCGGCGACGCACCCCTCGCAGCAGCCCGCCCGCACCGCGAGGGAGAACCCCAGCTCCAGTTCCCCTTCCGCGTTGTCGATGTCCAACCCGGTGACTTCCGCCACCAGTTCGGGGAGCGACACAAGGTCACCCGAGACCAGCCGCGCGGCGATGTCGCGCAGCGCCCACCGCTCGGCCTCCTGCAACTCGAGCCGCTCCACGCCCAGTTCGTCGAGCACCTGGTACCACAGCTGCTCCAGATCGTCGCGCCGCTCGCGTCCGCTACACCCCGCCAACTCCCGCAAGGCCGGGGAGTCGTGGCCGCCGACCAGCAACTCCGCAGCGGCCATCGGAAGGTGCTCGGGCCAGAGCCGCCCGGCGACCTGACGCATCGCCATCACCCGCAATGTCTTCATGACCCGCAGCCTGCCAGCCCGCCACCCTCCCGACCAGCGGTTTTCCCAAGCTCGCCCACCCACCCGACCGTCAGCCGTGACTGGTGTCGATCACACAGAAGCGATTGCCCTCGGCCTCGGCGTAGGCACGACAAAGTCCGGGTCCTCGGGGCAGCCGTCCCACTCGACGCGCTGCGCACCGAGCACCACCAACCGCTCGACCTCGGCGGCCTGCTCCGCCGCATCCTCGTCGTACAGGTCGAGGTGAACGCGCGGGTGCTCCTGCACCGGCATCCGGCCGAACCCAAGCGCGATCCGCGCACCACCGCCGCACCCCGGACCGTCGCCAACCAGGACTGCAGCGGGCGCTTCGCCTTCTGCCCTCCGCCTGTCCGCTGCCGCACCCGCAACGACACGCACCGCCACCACCACCTGACTCCGACCGCACGCGGCCCGCAGCACGCGGCGAGGCCATCGACACACACCTCGCCATCACAATCTCGGACGACCTCGCCGCCCCCGCCCGGAGCCCTCAGCCAGGAGCAGGCGCAACGGCCGGACCCGTCAGGACGCCTGCCCGTCGTACTCGTGCCGAGCCCGCTCGACCTTGTCGAGGTTGGCCGCCGCCCACCCGGCGAGCTGCGCGAACAACGGCGCCAAGCTGCGGCCGAGTTCGCTGATCTCGTACTCGACGCGCGGCGGAACCTCCGGGTGGTACGTGCGCACCACCATGCCGTCGCGCTCCAACTGCCGCAGCCGCTGCGTCAGGACCTTCGGCGTGATCGTGCCGATCCTCCGCTCCAGTTCGACGAAGCGCTGCCGGCCGTGCGTGTGCAGGGTCCACAGGATCGGCGTGGTCCACCGGCTGAACACGATGTCCACCACCGCGCTGGTGGGGCAGGCGAGTTCGGGGTCGGCGTCGGCGGCCGGCGCCCAGTCCGTCTCGGTGGCCACGCGCACTCCACGGGTAGTCACTTTCCTCTAGGTACCTACTGTATCGGCCTTGTTAGCGTCCTCCCACCGCCTGAACGCACCAACCGGGCGGCTTCAACCACCCCAAAAGCCACGGGAGTTGTTCATGATCGTAGTGACGGGCGCGACCGGCAACGTGGGCGGTTCGCTGGTGCGGATCCTCGCGGCGGCCGGCGCACGGACGACCGCGACCTCCCGGAACGTCTCGACGGCGGACGTGCCGGAGCAGGTCGCGCACCTCCGCGCGGACCTCGCCGATCCGGAGAGCCTGCGGCCCGTGTTCGACGGCGCCGACGCGCTGTTCCTGCAGAACGGCGGGCCGAGCGCCCACCTGCTGAACCCGGCCGACATCCTCGACGCCGCAAAGGCCGCCGGCATCAGCCGGATCGTCCTGCTGTCCTCCCTGGGCGTGGTGACCCGTCCCGAGTCGCAGTCGCACGGGGCAACGGGCCTCGCCTTCGAGGATGCGGTGCGGCGGTCGGGGCTGGCGTGGACGATCCTGCGGCCGGGCGGCTTCCACTCCAACGCGTACGCCTGGGCCGAGTCGGTCCGCACCCAGCGGACCGTCGCCGCGCCGTTCGCCGACGTCGCCCTGCCCTCCGTCGATCCGGACGACATCGCCGAGGTGGCGGCGACCGCCCTCCTCGAACACGGCCACGACGGCGAGATCTACCAACTGACCGGCCCGGAAGCCATCACCCCCCGCCAGCAGGCCGAGGCACTCGCCGACGCACTCGGCGAACCGGTGCGCTTCGTCGAACTGACCCCGGCCGAGGCACGCGCCCACCTGCTCCGATTCATGCCGGAGCCGGTCGCCGCGACCACCCTGAGCATCCTCGGCGACCCCACCCCGGCCGAACGACGCATCAGCCCGGACGTCGAACGCATCCTCGGCCACGCCCCGCGCACCTTCGCCGCCTGGGCGCAGCGGCACCTCACCGCGTTCAAGTGACCTTTCCGTCAGCGCCCCCGTATCGCCCCGCCATCGCCCCGAACACCTGCTTGCGCTCCCACCCACCGTCGCCGTCCAGGGTGCGCACCACCCCGTACGAGCCGAGGTCGCGCGGGCCGGGCTTGTGGTAGGAGGCGAAGGTGAACCAGAACGCGGCCCCGACGCCCTCCTCCTCGAAGACGTCGAGCAGTTCGCCAAGACAGCGGACCTGTTCGCTCTCGTCGGGGACGGCGCCGGGCGGCACCTGCCAGGCCATGCCGCCGAGGTCGGCGGCGCCCCGGTAGGCGCAGGTGCCGAACTCGGTGACAGCGACGGGTTTGCCGTGGGCGCGGGCGGCCCGCAGCTGCTCGCGGAAGTCGGCGGCGTTCTGCGCGGAGCGGTACGCGTCGAGGCCGACCAGGTCGAACGGGGTCCAGTCGACGGGCTCCCACGGTCCGGCCGCGTAGCCGACGGGGCCGGCGAACTCCTGCCGGACGATGGTCGCGGCCTCGGCGAGGAAGGCGTTGAGCCGTTCCGGGACGGGGCCGAGCGAGAGCCACCAGTCCAGGTCGGCGGTGGTCATGGCGTGCAGCCGGTCGAGGTGGGTGGCGCCGGGCAGGAACCCTTCGGCGAACACACTGAGTTCGCCGCCTGCGACGAACACCACCCGGGCGCCGGAGCGACGCAAGGCCTCTGCGCGTCGGGCGCAGTCCGCGAACAGCGGCAGCAACCCGGCGGGCGGCAGGTCGGCGGGGAACGGCGAGTACCAGACCTCCAGTCCGGCGTCGGCGGCGAACCGCGCGGCCACATCGAGCCGTTCGGGGTCGCCACCGGTGATCCGGACGGCGTCGCAGTGCAGCTCGTCGGCGATCACCGACAGGTCGCGGCGGACCTGCGCGTGGTCGAAGCGGCGGCGGGTGAGACGTTCGCCGGTGAACGTTCCGGTGTCGTAGGTGATGCCGAGGGTACGCACGGTCAGTACCCCTCCGCCCGCCCGCAGCCGCTCTCCGTCTGCCCCTCCGCCCCGCCGAGACCACCCTCCACCAGCCCGCCCGCCCCGCCGAGGCCGCTCTCCGCCCCGCCGAGACCACCCCCCGCCAGCCCGCTCGCCCCGCCAAGGCCACTCTCCAGCCGCCCCTCCGCCCCGCCGAGGCCGCTCTCCGCCAGCCCGCTCGCCCCGCCGAAGCCGCTCTCCGCCAGCCCGCTCGCCCCGCCGAAGCCGCCTTCCGTCTGCCCCTCCACCCGACCACAGCCACTCTCCGCCCCGCCGAGGCCACGCTCCAGCAGGTCGAAGGCGAGTTCAAGGTCCGCGACAAGGACCCGACCGGCCTCCTCCGCCCTCGCGCCGGCCTCCTCCGCCCTCGCGCCGGCCACCAGCCGGGCGAAGTGGCGTTCCTGCAGGACGGCCAGCGAGGCAGCGATCTGGGCGGCCATCAGCGCGCCCGCCGTCTCGCCGCACTCCTCGGCCAGGACGTCGGCGAGTGCCTGCCGCTGCCGGTAGCGCAGGCTGTCGGCGGCGGCGCGCAGCGTGGGGCTGGCCTGGATCACCCGGACGCGGGTGAGCAGCGCGGGCAGGTCGGCGGCGGCGACGGGGCCGGCGGCCAGGTCGCGGTGGTGGGCGCGCAGGGCGGCGAGGGCGCTCTGCCCGTCGGGGCGGTCGGCGACGATCGTGGCCAGGTCGTCACCGGCGACGCCGTCGAGGACCAGCGACTCCTTGGTGGGGAAGTAGGCGAACAGGGTCGCCCGCGCCACCTCGGCCGCCTGGGCGATCTCGCCCATCGTCACGTCCTCGAAGCCGCGTTCGCCGAACAGGCGCAGGGCCTGCTCGGCGATCCGGCGTCCGGTCCGTTCCTTCTTGAATTCCCGTAGTCCGACCATCCGCTCAGCATATCCAGACCGGGTACAAAATCATACCCAGTCCAAAAAGCCAAAGCGCCGGGCTCAGCGATCCACCGGCCGGATCAGCCCGGCCGCCAGCCCCGCCGCGACGGCCGAGGTGCGCGAGTCGACGCCGAGCTTCTCGTAGACGTGGACCAGATGCGTCTTGACGGTGGCCTCACTGATGAACAGCCGCTTGGAGATCTGCCGGTTGGGGAGGCCCTCGGCGAGCAGCTGGAGGATCTCGGCCTCACGCGGGGAGAGCGTGGGGCGCCCGGCCCGGACCCGGCCGAGCAGGCGGGCGGCGACCGGCGGGGCGAGGAC
Source organism: Kitasatospora sp. NPDC059673 (assembly GCF_042734215.1). NCBI lineage: Bacteria > Bacillati > Actinomycetota > Actinomycetes > Kitasatosporales > Streptomycetaceae > Kitasatospora > Kitasatospora sp. NPDC059673. Next base: position 138,714 of record NZ_JBHWEN010000019.1, read on the forward strand.
GGTCTCGCCGCGCGCGGTGGCGTGGATGGCGGCGACGAGCTCCTCGGGCGGGGCGTCCTTGAGCAGGTAGCCGGTGGCGCCGGCTTCGACGGCGGCGAGGATGTCGGCGTCGGTGGAGTAGGTGGTGAGGACGAGGACGGCGGGCGGGTCGGGCAGCGCGGTGATCCGGCGGGTGGCCTCGACGCCGTGCATGCCCGCGCCCATCTGGAGGTCCATCAGGACGACGTGCGGGCGCTGCCCGGCCGGCAGTGCGGCGAGCAGGTCGAGCGCGGCGGCCCCGTCCGCGGCCTCGCCGACGGCGGTGACGTCGGGCAGCTCGTCGACCATCGCGCGCAGGCCGCGCCGCACCACGGGGTGGTCGTCCACCACCAGCACCCGGATCATCGCCGCACCCCCACCAGCCGCGTCCCCGCCGGTCGCACGCGCTGCGCGGTGCCCGGCGGCGACGGCCAGGGTCGGTCCGGCGGTGCTTCGCCCGGGGCCGGTTCACCCGCCGGCGGCTCTTCGACCGGACCCCCCGGCGGGTCGATCGCGCGCAGCGGCAGGGTCGCGGCGACGGCGGTGCCTTCCCCGGGCGTGGACTCGACGGTGAGTGTGCCACCGAGCGCGGCGATGCGTTCGTGCATTCCGTGCAGGCCGAAGGAGCCGGGGGCGGGTGCGGTGGCGGGGTCGAAGCCGGTGCCGTCGTCGAAGACGTCGAGGGTGACGGTGTCGTCGAGGTAGCCGAGGGTGACGGCGATGTGCTGGGCGGCGGAGTGCCGGACGGCGTTGGCGAGGGCTTCCTGGGTGAGGCGCAGCAGGGCGACCTCGGCTTCGACGGGCAGGGGGTAGGGCTCGCCGTCGAGGTGGAAGGCGGCGTCGGCTCCGTCGGCGAGGCGGCGCAGCGCGTCGGCGAGGGTGGTGTCGTCGAGCGCGGGCGGGGTGAGGGCGTGGACGAAGCGGCGGGCCTCGGCGAGGTTCGCGGAGGCGGTCCGTTCGATGTCGCCCAGCAGCGTGGCGGCGTCCGAGGGTGTGTGCGGCAGTGCGGCGGCGCTCTCGCGGGCCATCAGCACGATGCCGGACAGGCCCTGGGCGAGGGTGTCGTGGATCTCCCGGGCCAGGCGCTGGCGTTCGGCGAGGCGCCCGGCTTCGCGCTGGCTGTCGGCGAGTTCGTCGCGGGTGCGGACCAGGTCGTCGATGAGCTGTTGGCGGGCCCGGCTCTCCCGGTAGAGGGCGGCGTAGCCGTAGGCGGTGAGCAGGGCGACGACGACGCCGGCGAGCGGGCCGAGCACCTTGGCGGTGGTGAGCCCGCCGGGGGTGGTGGCCTGTGCGGCGATCACGGCGCCGGTCAGGGCGGCGACGGCGGGCAGCGCCAACCGCACGGGCAGGACGTGCAGGCAGACGAAGTACAGCGGGAACGCGAGGTAGCTGAACTCGGGGTGGTGAAGGGTGAGTTCGATCCACAGCAGGGCGACCACGAGCAGCCAGGCGGCGCCGAGGGCGCGGGACTCGCGAATCTGCCGCATCAAACCGCCCGCGGCGTACGCGGCGGCGAGTGCCCCGGCGCAGGCCCAGCCGGCCACGCCGAGTTCGCCGTTGGCGGCGGCGCGGATCAGCAGCACGACGAGCAGCGTGAAGAACAGGCCGTGCACGGCGAGGTTGGCCAGCCGCAGCGCGGGCGTCGGGCCGACGGGTGAGCGGTGCGGTTCGGTGCGCGGCTCGGTGCGCGGCGTGGACGGGGAGGGTTCGGTACGGGGCACGCTGTCCGAGGGTACGGGGCGCCGGCGGCCGGTCGGTACGGCGCGGCATCAACCTTTCGATGGATTTTCGGCTGCACCGCTCGGACGGTGCGTACTCCGCCCATCTCGCCGATGGCAGGGCGGGCGAAAAACGCGAAGGTGGAGTGGTCTCGTCCAGTGTCCTTTCGGAAGGTTTCCCGTGTTCGTCGCATTGCGTGACATCCGTTTCGCCAAGGGGCGGTTCGCCCTGATGGGTGCGGTGGTCACTCTGATCACGACCCTGGTGGTGTTCCTCTACGGCCTTACCGGCGGCCTCTCGTCGGCGGCGTCCTCGACGATCGCCGAACTGCCCGTGGACGGCGTGGTGTTCGGCGCGCCGGCCGGCGCGGAGCCGGAGGTGTCATTCGCCTCCAGCACGGTGACGGCCGACCAGCAGGCGAAGGTCGCCGCGGCCCCGGGCACCCGGGACGCGCACTCGCTGGGCGTGGCGATGACGCGGCTGACGGCCCCCGACGGCGCAGCCTCGGTGAGCGTGCTGGGCACCGATGCGGCGCTGCTGCCGCCGGTGTCGTCCGGTGCGGCGCCCAAGGACGGCGAGGTCGCCGTCGGCTCCGACGTCGCGAAGCAGTACCACCTGTCCCCCGGCAGCCAGGTCACCCTGGGCGCGGAGAGGCTGACGGTCAGCGCGGTCACCGCGGAGCGTTCGCTGTCGCACGCGCCGAGCGTGTGGACCACCCCGACGACGTGGCAGCAGGTCTCCGGCCAGAAGCAGCCGACCGCGATCGCGGTGCACGGCACCCCGAAGGACCTGCCCACCGACCTGAAGGCGGTCTCCCGGAGCGACGCACTCGCGGGCATCAACGGGTACTCGGCGGAGCGGGGCAGCCTGCTGATGATCCAGGGCTTCCTGTTCGCGGTCAGCGCCCTGGTGATCGGCGCGTTCTTCACGGTGTGGACGGTGCAGCGCCGCCCCGACATCGCGGTGCTCAAGGCCGTCGGCGCCTCCAGCGGCTACCTGGTGCGCGACGCCCTCGCCCAGGCCGCGGCCGTACTGGTGGCGGGTTCGCTGCTCGGCGGGGCGATCGGCGCGATCGGCGGGGCGATCGCCTCGGCGGCGGTGCCGTTCGACGTGGGCGTGCTCACGGTGGCGGTGCCGGTCGGCGCGATGGTGGTGCTCGGCCTGCTGGGCGCGGCTCTCGCAGTGCGCCGGATCACCGCCGTGGACCCGCTCGCCGCGCTGGGCGCCAACCGATGACCGTCGTACCTCTCTTCCCGAAGGACCTAGCCATGACCACCACTGCCGTCCGCACCGGCCTCGCGCTGAGCGGCGTCACCCTCACCTACCCGGACGGCGAGAGCCGGCTGACGGCCCTGAACAACGTCGAGCTGTCCGTCGCCCCGGGCGAGTTCGCGGCCATCGTGGGCCCGTCGGGCTGCGGCAAGTCCAGCCTGCTGGCAGTCGCCGCGACGCTCCAGCGCCCCGACACGGGGCAGGTGCTGATCGACGGTGTGGACGCGGGCGCGCTCAGCGACAAGGAACGCACGTCGCTGCGCCGCGAGCGCCTGGGCATCGTCTTCCAGCAGTCGAACCTGCTGGCCTCGCTGACCGCCGTGGAGCAGCTCCTGGTCCTCGAATCCGTCCGCGGCCGCCGCCCGGCCGCGGCCCGGCAGCGCGCCGAGGACCTGCTGGAGTCGGTGGGCCTGGCGGGCCCGAAGCAACAGCGCCGCCCGCACCAGCTGTCCGGCGGCGAGCGCCAGCGGGTGAACATCGCCCGTGCCCTGTTCGGCGACCCCTCCGTTCTCCTGGTCGACGAGCCCACCTCCGCCCTCGACCACGAACGCGGCGCCCAGGTCGTCGACCTCCTCGCCGAGGTCACCCGCACCCACAACACGGCCACCGTCATGGTCACCCACGACCGCGACCTGCTGAGCCGCACCGACCGGGTCCTGGAGATGCAGGACGGCCGCCTGACGACCCGCTGAGGCCGCGGCTCACCACCGCACGCCGAGCAGGTCGCGCAGCGCCCGCTCCCCCGCCGCCGTCACCCGCACCGCCCGGCTGTCCGGCCGCTGCTCCACCCAGCCCGCCGTCAGCGCGTGCGCGCACAGCGCGGCGCCGACGGCGCCGGCCAGGTGCGGGCGGCGTTCCGTGAAGTCGAGGCAGGCGCGGACGGCGGCGCGGCGGGCGGGGGCGACGGTGATGGCCGCCGCGGCGAGCCAGTCGGTGCCGGCGGGTGTGAGGGCGAGGCCGTGCCGGTCGTCCAGCAGGCCACGGGTGGTCATCGCCTCGGTGACGGTGACGCCGAGCGCCCCGGCCAGGTGGTCGTAGCAGGTGCGAGCGCGGGCGAGTTCGGCGTCCCGGCGGGCGGCGCGCAGCGAGGTCGCGGCGGGCGGCGGTCCGCCGGTGAACTGGGCGAGTACTTCGACGAGTTCGGCGGCGGTGGGCCCGGCGAGCCGCAGGTAGCGGTGGCGGCCCTGGCGTTCCTCGGCGAGCAGCCCGGCGGCGACCAGCCGGTTGAGGTGGCCGGTGGCGGTGGGGGCGGCGACCTTCGCGTGCCGGGCGAGTTCGCCGGCCGTCCAGGCCCGCCCGTCCAGCAGGGCGAGGCAGATCGCGGCCCTGGTCGGGTCGGCGAGCAGGGCCGCGGTGTCGGCGAGCCGGCGGGCGCTGAGCAGGGAGTCCACCCGTCCATGGTGCCGCGCGGACGCTTCGGCGGTGGCCGAAGGGTGCCGGGCCTACGGTCGGCGGCATGCACAACGAACCGAACCACCCGCCACTGGCACACCGCGTGAACGAACCGAACCACCCGCCACGGGCGCACCGCGTGAACGAACCGAACCACCTGCCGCTGGCGCACCGCGTGGTGGAACCGCACATCCTGTACTTCGGCACGCCGGTGGTGCTGCTGAGCACGGTCGACGCCGACGGCGCGGTCAACCTGGCGCCGATCTCCTCCGCCTGGGCGCTGGACCGCACCGTGGTCCTGGGCCTCGGGCCCGACGGGCAGACCTCCCGCAACCTCGCCGCCCGCCCCGAACTGGTGGTCAACGTCCCCGGCCCGGGGCTGTGGCGGCAGGTGGAGTCGCTCGGTGACACCACCGGGCGGGCGGACGCGGCGCACTTCGTCCGCGACAAGTTCGCCCACGCGGGGCTGACCGCGCAGCCGGCCGAGCTGGTGGCGCCGCCCCGGGTCGCCGAGTGCCCGCTCCAGTTGGAGGCCGAGGTGGCGGACCTGCGAGCGGACACCACGGGGGAGTTCCTGGTGGCGGAGGTGCGGGTGCTGCGGGTGCACGCGGCCGAGTCGATCACCGTGCCGGGCACCGACTACGTGGAGCCGGCCGCGTGGAGCCCGCTGGTGTACAACTTCCGGCACTACTTCGGGCTGGGCGCGGAGCTCGGCCACTCCTCGCGCAGCCGCACGCCCCGCACCTGAAGGCCGGCCAGTCGCATGCCCTGCGGCCGACGGCTGGCCAGCCGCACGCTCCGCACCTGGCGGCCGGTCAACCGTACGCCCCGCACCTGACAGCCGTCAGCCGCAGGGGCTCCCGCCGCCGACAGCCGTTCAGCCGCCGACAGCCGTTCAGCCGCCGGCCTGGTCCCCGGCCGCCCACAGGTGGCGGATGTGGCCGAGGTGCCGGGTCATGCACTCCTCGGCGGCCTTGGCGTCGCCGGTGAGCAGCACGTCCAGCAGTTCCAGGTGTTCCTCGGCGGAGGTGACCAGTTCGCCGCCCTGGTCGAGCCGGTTGAGGCCGTACAGGCGCGAGCGCTTGCGCAGGTCGCCGACGGTCTCCACCAGGCGGGCGTTGCCCGCGAGGGCCAGCAGGTCGAGGTGGAACTTGCGGTCGGCCTCCAGGTAGCCGATCAGGTCGTGCTTGCGGGCGGCCGCGACGATCGCCGCGGCCTGCGGGCGCAGCGCCTCCAACTGCTCGGCGGTGGCGGTGCGGGCGACCTGGCCCACCGTCGGGACTTCGATCAGTGCGCGGATCTCGGTGAACTCGTCGAGGTCGCGCTCGCTGAGTTCGGTGACCCGGAAGCCCTTGTTGCGGACGGCCTCGACCAGGCCCTCGCGGGCCAGGTCGAGCATCGCCTCCCGGACGGGGGTGGCGGAGACCCCGAAGTCGGTGGCCAGCGCGGGCGCGGAGTAGACCACGCCGGGGCGCAGTTCACCGGAGATCAGGGCGGCACGCAGGGCGTGGGCGACCTGGTCGCGCAGCCGCTCCTGGACGGAGATGAGGTTGCGGGGCTTCAGGTCGGACATGGCGGTTCCTCCGGGGTCAGCAGAGCCCCATTGTACAATGTCACGTTGCTCACAGTGAACGCTTTGATCCGCTTTCACCTGACCCCGTGAGCTCGTACTGGGCCGCCGCCACCGCCAGATCCTGCCAGGCCATGCCGACGCTCTTGAAGAACCTCGGCCGATCATGGCGGACAACTGCCGCCCCGGCCAGCAGTTCCGACAGATTGACCAGCCTTTCCTCTGCCGCCTGGGCCATCAGCAGGTCCCCCGCCTCCCGCCGGGCCACCGCCCGCGCCTCCACGAACAGATCGGCGCGGCCCACCAGTTGGGCATCCACCTCGCGCGCGTCCGGCTCGTGCGAACCGACCGCCGCGACCGCCGCCCCGTCCGGCACCAGCCGCCCGTCGAACAGTGGGGTCCGCGCCGTGGTGCAGCACACCACCACGTCCGCCTTCGCCACCGCCTCCGGACCGCCGGCCGCCGCTTCCAGCCCCAACTCGGCGGCGTACCGCACCAGTTGAGCCGCCGCATCGGGCCGGCGGGCCACCACCGTCACCCGCTCCAACGGCAGCACCGCACGCAACGCCGCCACATGCCCGAACGCCTGCGGGCCCGCACCGAACACCACCAGGTGCGCGACGTCCGGCCCGGCCAGCGCGCGCAGCGCGAGCGCCGTGACGGCGGGCGTGCGCAACGAGGTGAGGGCCGCACCGTCCAGCAGGGCCAGCGGTTGCAGGGTCGGCCCGTCCAGCAGCAGGTAACTGCCGGTGATCCGCGGCAGCCCGGCCGCCGGGTTCGCGGGCGCCACCCCGGCGACCTTCACCCCGGCGTACGCACGGGTGGCGGCGGGCATCAGCAGCAACTCCCCGGCCGGCACCGGCACCGCGGACCGCTGCGGGCAGCCCTCGACGTCCAGCCCGTCCAGCAGCGTGCGCTCCAGCGCCTCGACGGCCGCCCGGTGATCGAGCGTCAACTCCAGCGTCGGCCTCACAGCAGGAACCCCGCGCCGAGAGTGTCGTCACTGTCCAGCACGAACCGGTGCTCACCGGTACGGTGCGCCGCACCCGTCACCTCGGTGACCACGCCGTCCGGCCCCTGCCCGCGGACCCGGCCGGTGAACACCGTGCCGATGATCGAGTCGTGCCGCAGCGTCTGCTCCGGCCGCAGCGCCCCTTCGTCGGCGAGCAGCGCCAGCCGCGCGGAGGTACCGGACCCGCAGGGCGAGCGGTCGATCTGGCCGTCCGCGAACACCGTGACGTTCCGCTGATGCGGTCCCGACGGCGTGTCGGGCAGCTCGTCGTACAGGATGACGCCGTAGACGCCGTCCCGGTCCTCCGCCAGCGCCGGATGCCCCTCCAGCGCGGCCCTGACCTCCCGCCCGGCAGCGGTCAGTTCGGCCAGCCGCTCAGGGACGACGGACAGCCCGAACGCGGCAGCCGGCAGCGAGGCGTACACCGCACCGGAATGCGCCAGATCGACCGTCACCGTCCCACCGAAGACATTCAACTCGGCCTTCCGCGCCAGCACCCGGGTCGGCACATTGCGGAACGTCACAGCAGTGGTCCGCCCACCGCGCCGGTGCACCGTCGCACTCACCCGGCCCGACGGCACATCGATCCGCACCAGCGCCGTCCCGTCGTCCGGCGCCGCCACCCGACCGGTGTCCACCGCCCACGCGCCGAGCGCCATCGTCCCGTGCCCGCACGCCGTCGAATACCCGTCCTTGTGCCAGAAAAGCACCCCGAAGTGCGCCTCCCCGTCGTCCGCCGGAACCACGAACCCGCCGTACATCCCCGCGTGGCCCCGCGGCTCCCGCGTCAGCAACCGGCGCACATCGTCCAACGCCCCCCGCCTCGGCGACGTCGCCGTGCCCCCTGCCCCAATGGCAATCGCCCGCCGCTCGGCGACGCTGTCCCCGGGCACCGGCGGCAGCCCACCGGTGACGATCCGGAACGGTTCACCGGCGGTGTGATAGTCGGTGGTGGTGATGTTCATCAGTACTCCACGACAAAAAGCACGCTGACAACGGACAAAACAACAAACGCCCAAGCGGACGCCACACCAGCCCCCTCACGGCGGCGGACCGGGCGGGGCGCGCAGCCGCCGCAGGCACCCCGGCCACCCGGCGCCCGGCGGGGGGCGCGCGGCTCCCGCACAGAGCCACCCGCCCACCCACCACCGGCCGCACCGACTGCCCGGCACGGACACCCGCCCGCCGGCCGCCACAACCAACGCCGGCGTCCAACCGCACCACGCCGCCCCGGCCCGGACGCCCGTCCGCCGCGCGCCCGTGGGCCACCCGGCGCCCGCATCGCCCACCCGCCGGAGGCCCCTCGCGCGCCAGCCGAACGCCGCCGCCTTGCTACTCCCCGGCCGGCAGCACACTCACCGTCCGCGAGGCGGTGTAGAAGTCCAGCGCCGCCCGCCCCTGCTCCCGTGACCCGTACGACGCCGCCTTCGCCCCGCCGAACGGAAGGTGGAAGTCCACCCCGCTCGACGGCGCGTTGATCCGGATCATGCCCGCGTCGAGCCGATCCGCCGCGGCCAGCGCAACGTCCAGGCTCCGCGAGTGGACGGACGTCGACAGGCTGTGCCGGGTCCCGTTGGCCAGCGCGATCGCCTCGTCCAGATCGGCGGCGGCCAGCAGCACCGCCACCGGCCCGAAGAACTCCTCACTCGCCAGCGGGTGTTCGGCCGGCACGTCCGCCAGCAGTGTCGGCTCCAGGTACCACCCGTCCCGCTCCGCCCGGGCCCCGCCGGCCAGCACCTTCGCACCATCGGCCCGCGCACCGTCGATCGCGTCGGTGAGCCGCTCCAGCGCCTGCCGGTTGATCACCGGCCCGCACACCGCGGACGCCATCGCCGGGTCAGCGGCGGTAACCTGCGCCAGCGCCTTCGAGAGCGCCTCCGCGAACGGCTCGTACGCGTCACCGACAGCGATCACCCGGCTGGTCGCGGTGCACTTCTGCCCCGCGTACCCGGCGATCGCGGACGCGATCTGCGCGGCCGCCTGCCCGAAGTCGGCATCCGGAAGCACCAGCGCGGCGTTCAGCCCGCCCATCTCCGCCTGCACGGGAACGCCCCGGCCGGCCGCCGCCGCAACCACCTGCCGCCCGACGGCGGTCGAACCGGTGAACGACACCACGTCCGTCCCGGCGACCAGCGCCGCGCCCTCCTCGCCGCCGCCGGGGACGACCGTCAGCACGCCGTCCGGCAGGCCGGCCAGCTCGGCGAGGCGCAGCGCGCAGGCGGTCGCCTCGGGGGCGGGCTTGAGCACCACAGTGTTGCCGACGGCCAGCGCGGGCGCGGCCTTCCAGGTCGGGATCGCCAGCGGGAAGTTCCACGGCGTCACCAGGCCCGCGACGCCGTACGGCCGGCGCCGCGTCAGCAGCAGGCCCTGCCCGGCGGCCGGTTCGTGCACCTCGCCGGACGCGGCGAACGGCGCCTGCGCGTAGTAGCGCCAGATCGCGACCGTCCGCGCCACCTCGCCGCGCGCCTCCGCGACCGGCTTGCCGACCTCGCGCACCGTCAGCGCGACCAGCTCGTCGGCGGCCGCCTCCACCGCCGCCGCGGCCTTCCCGAGCGCTGCCGAGCGCCCGGCCGCACCGAGCGCCCACCACTCCCGCTGGGCGGCCCGCGCCCGCGCGATGGACGCCTCAACTCCCTCCGCCCCTGCCGCAGTTACCGAGACAACCAGATCACCGGGGTCGGCAGGGTTGTACGAGTCGATGGTGCTCACAGGCACATACCTTTCACTCAAGCCAAAAACGTCTACAGCAGGAACCCGGCCGGGAACGGATCCGTCGGGTCGAGGAAGTACTGCGCCGTCCCGGTCACCCAGGCGCGGCCGGTGACGGTCGGCACCACGGCGGGCAGGCCGGCCACCGTGGTCTCCTCCACCAGACGACCCACGAACGTGGTACCCAGAAAAGAGTCGTTGCGGAAGTCCGCCCCGATCGCCAGCTCGCCGCGCGCGTGCAGCTGCGCCATCCGCGCGGAGGTGCCCGTCCCGCACGGGGAGCGGTCGAACCAGCCGGGGTGGATGGCCATCGCGTGCCGGGAGTGGACGGCGTCGGAGCCGGGGGCGAGCAGCTGGACGTGGTGGCAGCTGTGGATGTTCGGGTCCTCGGGGTGCACGGGGCGGTGCTCGGGGGAGGCGTTGATGGCGTCCATCATGGCGAGCCCGGCGGCCAGGATCTCGTCCTTGCGCTCCCGTTCGAACGGGAGCCCGAACTGCTCCAGCGGCAGGATCGCGTAGTAGTTGCCGCCGTACGCCAGGTCGTACGTCACCGTGCCGTACCCGGGCACGTCGAGCTTGCGGTCGAGCGCCACCGAGTACGAGGCCACGTTCCGGATGGTGACGCCCACGGCCGCGCCGCCCTCGACCCGGACCTCGGCGACCACCAGACCGGCGGGGGTGTCGAGCCGGACCGTGGTGACAGGCTCGACCACCGGAACCATGCCGGTCTCGACCAGCACGGTGGCGACACCGATGGTTCCGTGTCCGCACATCGGCAGCAGGCCGGACACCTCGATGTACAGCACCCCGAAGTCGGCGTCCGGCCGGGTGGGCGGCTGCAGGACCGCGCCGCTCATCGCGGCGTGGCCGCGCGGCTCGTACATCAGCAGGGTGCGGAAGTGGTCCAGGTGCTGCTGGAAGTGGGCGCGCCGCTCGGCCATGGTGGCGCCGGGGATGGTGCCGAAGCCGCCGGTGATCACCCGGGTGGGCATGCCCTCGGTGTGCGAGTCGACGGCGTGGAAGACGTGACGGGTCCGCATCGCGGGGTTCCCTCCTGACGGGTGGTGGTCCGGTCCGGACCGGGCAGTCGCCGATCCGGACCGGTGCTTCATCTCCTGCTGGACCTGGCCTACTTGTGGCCCTCGGCGAGCACCTTCTCGGTCGCGGCGCGCACGGCGGCCTCGATCTCGGGGCGCAGCGGCAGGCGCGGGGCGCGGGTGGGTCCGCCGGTGCGGCCGGCGATGTCCATCGAGAGCTTGATCGCCTGGACGAACTCGGTCTTGGAGTCCCAGCGCAGCAGCGAGTGCAGCGACTTGTAGAGCGGCAGCGCGGTGGCCAGGTCGCCGGCGACGGCGGCGTGGTACAGCTCGGCGCTGGTGGCGGGCAGCGCGTTGGGGTAGCCGGCGATCCAGCCGACCGCGCCGGCGATGGCGAGTTCCAGCAGGACGTCGTCGGCGCCGATCAGCAGGTCGAGGCCGGGGGCGAGTTCGGCGATCTCGTAGGCGCGGCGGACGTCGCCGGAGAACTCCTTGACGGCGACGATGTGCCCGGCCGAGTGCAGGTCGGCGAGCAGCGCGGGGACGAGGTCGACCTTGGTGTCGATCGGGTTGTTGTAGGCGACGATCGGCACGCCGGCGGCGGCGACCTCGGCGTAGTGGGCGCGCACGGCGTCGTGGTCGGCGCGGTAGGCGTTCGGCGGGAGCAGCAGCACGGAGCCGGCGCCGGCCTCGGCGGCCTGCTCGGCCCAGCGGCGGGACTCGGCGCTGCCGTAGGCGGCGACGCCGGGCATCACGCGGGAGCCGTCCCCGGCGGCTTCGACGGCGGTGGTGACGACCTTGGCGCGCTCTTCGGGGGTGAGGGTCTGGTACTCGCCGAGCGAGCCGTTGGGGACGACGCCGTCGCAGCCGTTGTCGATCAGCCAGCGGACGTGGTCGGCGTAGGCGTCGTAGTCCACGCTGCCGTCCTCGTGGAACGGCAGGGTGGTGGCGACCATGATGCCGCGCCAGGGGCGGGCGGGGTCGTGGGCGGTGCGAGTCACGGGGATCTCCCTCGATATGATGTGTGACATTTTACAAATCCTCGACGAGGGCGCAAGACCCCCGCCGGAGCTCTACTCCGACAGTTCCGACGTCCCGTCCTGCTGCGCCAGCTGGGCCAGCGGAACGGGACAGGACAGCGGCCGGCTGTCGGGCCGCCCGAGCGGCCCGCCGGACAGGCAGGCCACGGCGGTCCCGCACATCCGGCCCTGGCACCAGCCCATGCCGGCCCGGGTGAGCAGTTTGACGGTCCGCGCATCGGCGGCGCCGAGTTCGGTGACGGCCTCCCGGACGGCCCGCGCCGGTACTTCCTCGCACCGGCAGACGTCGGTGTCGTCGGTCACCCAGCCGGTCCAGTCCGGCCCGGGCGCGTGCGCGGCGGCCATCAGCGCGGCAAACTCCCGCCGCCGCCGACGAGTCCTCAACTCCCGTGCGGGAGCGGGCTTTCCGGCCACCGAGTGGGCGGCGAGCACCCCCTCGGCGAGCGCCAGGTCCGCGCCGCCGACGCCGCAGGTCTCCCCCGCCGCCCACAGCCCGGGCACGCTGGTGCGCTGCTGGGCGTCCACCCGCAGCGCGGCGGTGTGGTCGGCGGTGGTGACGGTGTCCGCGCCGAGTTCGACGGCCAGCTCGATCTGCGGCACCAGGCCGTGCCCGACCGCCAGCGCATCGCACGCGATCCGCCGCTCGGTGCCGGGCACCGGCCGCCAGCGGGCGTCCAGCCGGGCCACGGTGACGCCGGTGACCCGGTCGGTGCCGTGCGCCTCGACCACGGCGGCCCGACGGCGCAGCCGCACCCCGTGCCGCAGCAGCCGGGCCGCGTGGTCGGCGCCCTCCACGAGCTTGGCCGGGTTGCCCGCCAGCACGGGCAGCCCCCGCGCATAGCCGAGGTAGGCCGTCGCCTCCACGATCGCGGGAATCCGCGCCCCGGCCGCCGCCAGCGAGGACGCGGCCGCCAGCAGCAGCGGCCCACTGCCCGCCACCACGACCCGCCGCCCCGGCAGCACCAGCCCCGACTTCAGCATCGCCTGCGCCCCACCGGCGGTCACCACACCGGGCAAGGTCCAACCGGGGAACGGCAGTTGACGCTCGTACGCGCCCGTGGCCAGCAGCAGGGAACGCGCCCGGACGGTGTCCCGGTCGCCGCCCTCCGGCCCCCGGGTCGTGTGCAGGGTCCACCCGTCCCCGCCCCGCTCGACGGCCCACACGTGATGTCCGGCCAGGTGCTCGACCGACGGGGCCGCCGCCAGCCGCTCACGCAGCCCCGCGAACGTCTCCCACCCGTGATGCAGCTTCTCCGGCCGCGCCGCCCCGAGCTCGGGCGCGGGATGCCGGTAGTACTGCCCGCCGAGCCGCGCCCCCGCGTCCACCAGCGCCACCCGCAGCCCGAACCCGGCAGCCGCATCAGCGGCCGCCAGCCCGGCCGGGCCGGCACCGATCACCGCGAGGTCGTACTCAGACCGCGAGTTCACCACGACCGTGCCCTTCCTGCGTGCTCACCACGTCGCCGTCCTCGGCGGTCACCAGACACAGCCGCTGATTCGGACGCCCGTTGACGGTCGCCAGACAGTCGAAGCACTGCCCGATCCCGCAGAACGCCCCGCGCGGCCGTCCGCCCACCCGCGTCCGCCGCCACGCCATCACACCGTCCGCCCACAGGGCCGCCGCCAGGGTCTGCCCGGGCAACGCCGTCACCGCCCGCCCGTCGAACAGCACCACCCGCGCCGCCCCGGGCTCAGCACCCACCAGATCAACCGGATCCACGTTCACACCTCCCAGCCAACACCGAACACCCGCAACCCCACCGCCGGCACTACTGCTCCCCCGTATCCGCGCCCGCATCCTCGAACCGCTCGGGACGGAACGGCGCCATCTCGAACTCGGGCGCGGCACCCACCAGTTGGCGACTGATCAGCAGCCCGGTCGCCGGCGCCAGCCCGATCCCCGCGCCCTCGTGACCGCACGCGTGGTACAGCCCGGGCACCCTCGCGTCCTCGCCGATCGCCGGCAGGTGGTCGGGCAGGTACGGCCGAAATCCCCGGTACGCCCGCTGCACGGCAACCGTCCGCAGCACCGGGAACAGCGCCATCGCCTGCGCGGCCAGCCGCCGCAGCACCTCGGGGCTGAGCGTGCGGTCGAACCCGACCCGCTCCCGGCTGGCACCGATCAGCACCGGCCCCGCCGGAGTGCCCTCGACCACCGCCGAGGACTGCAGGTCCGCCGACCCGGAGGCGACGTCCGCCACGTAGTCGGCGGCATACACCTTGCGGCGCACCACTCGCGGCAGCGGCTCGGTCACCAGCACGAAGCCGCGCCGCGGCAGCACCGGCAACCGCACCCCGGCCAGCTCCGCCACCGCACCACCCCAGGTACCGGCCGCGTTGACCACCGCGGGCGCGGCCAGCTCCCGCCGCTCGGTGACCACACCGGCGATCGCCCCACCCGGGCCACGCCGCAGCGCGGTGACGGCCTCGCCGAGGTAACGGTCGGCACCGGAGGCCCGCAACAGGTGGGCCGCCGCCAGCGCGGGCTGCACCTGCGCGTCCTGCGGGTACAGCACACCGCCGGGCAGACCCTCGGCGAGGTGCGGCTCCAGCTCGCGCAGCGCCTGCGCATCGACGGGGACGGCCTCCACCCGGACCGCCCGCTGCTCCTCGGCGAAGCGGTGCAGGGCATCCAGCCCGGCGGGCGCGGAGGCGACCACCAGGCCGCCCTTGGGCTCGTACTCGACCCGGTCGCCGAACTCCTCCGCGAGCTCTCGCCACAGACCTGAGGAGAGCAGCGCGAGGTCGAGTTCGGGCCCGGGCTCCTTGTCGGAGACCAGCAGGTTGCCCTCACCGGCGCCCGTGGTACCGCCGGCCACCGGCCCGCGGTCGACCACGGCGACCCGCAGCCCGGCCCGGGCCGCGTAGTAGGCACACGCGGCACCGACCACACCGGCGCCGACCACCACAACGTCGTAGGGGTTTCGCTTCAGCACGTCAGTAATATGTCACATGTTCAGAATCACCGACAAGCCCCCCACCAGCCCGAACCCGCTCGCCCACCCGCTGAGGCGCGCAGCGAATCCCATGCGGACCCCCGCTCCCCAGAACGCCGAACGGCCCCGAACCGTCAGGTCCGGGGCCGCCCGCGCTCAGCGCTCGCGCGTCAGGTGATGTCGTCGATCTGGTCGTGGCGCGCGGCCGGCACCGGCGCCGAGGCCTGCACCGGCTCGGCGGCACCCACCGCCTCCGCGTCCGCGACGCCCTCCACGGTCAGGTCGACCACGGAGGCCTCCTCGTCGTCCAGCAGCGCGTCGGGGTTGCGGGCCAGCCTGCGCTTGTCGTTGAGCAGCGCGAACCCGGCCGCCATGAAGTACAGCAGCCAGATCGGCGCGGCCAGCGCCAGCATCGACAGCGGTTCGGCGGACGGGGTGGCGAAGGCCGCGAACACCGTGATGCCCATCACGAAGCCCCGCCACCAGCCCATCAGCCGCTTGCCGGAGAGCACCCCGACCACGTTCAGCATCACCAGGAACAGCGGCAGTTCGAAGCCCAGACCGAAGACCAGCACCATGCGGGTGATCAGGTCGAGGTAGGTCTCCACCGGCACGATCGGCTTGACGCCGTCCGCGACGAAGCTGATCAGCATCATCGCGGTGGTCGGCATGACCACGTACGCGAGCACCGCGCCGGCCAGGAACAGCGGGGTGCCGAGCGCCAGGAACGACATCGAGTAGCGCTTCTCGTGCCGGTGCAGGCCCGGCGCCACGAACCTCCACAGCTGGTACAGCCACACCGGGGTGGCGGCCACCACACCGGCCGTGAGGCTGACCTTCAGCGCGATGGTGAACGGCGTGGCCAGGCCGATGGTGGAGACCTCCACGCAGTGCTTCAGACCGCCCGGCAACGACCCGTCCGGGTTGCACGCCGGCAGCGGCTTGATCAGGAAGTCGATCAGGTCCCTGTGGAAGAACGCCGCGACGATCGTGAACACGATGATCGCCAGCAGTGACTTGACCAGCCGGTTGCGCAGCTCGCGCAGATGGTCGGCGAGCGCCATCCGCCCCTCAGGGTCCTTGGGCGCTTTGGTCGTCTTGCTCAACCCGGTCCTCGAATCGTGCGCTCGTCGGTGGTGGTCGGAAAGTGCGGGCCGGCTCAGGCGACCCGGTCGGTACGGGAGGCGCCGGGGGCGCCCGGAGCGGCCTTGACCACCCGCTCCGGCTCGGCGGCGGCAGCCGGGGAGCCGGCCGTCGGGCCCTGCGCCCCGGCCGCGAACTCGCCGCGCAGTGCCTTGCCCTCGCTCTTGAGGATCCGCAGCGACCGCCCGAGCCCCCGCGCCACGTCGGGCAGCCGCTTGCCGCCGAACAGCAGCACGGCGAACACCGCAACGATCAGCAGCGAGGCGGGTGACAGAATCCGCATCGGAGCACCGCCTTCCTTGTCCGGGAGGTCCGGGAGGTCCGGGAGGTCCGGAGGTCCGGGAGGTCAGGGAGGCAGGGCTCCCCCTGCGCGATGGTAGCCGCTCGGGGTGTCGCGGCGGGAACCCGGTCCCCAACGATCAGTGACCGGGCCCACCCGAACCGTCAGTCCCGGTCCGCGGCCCGCTGCAGGGCGGCCACCGCCCCGTCCACCTCCCGCGTCAGCGCCCGCGCGTCCAGCCAGAGCCGCACGGCGAGCACGCCGAGCACCAGCAGTCCGGCGGTGGACAGCAGGACGGCTCCGACCAGGGTCCAGTTCATGTGCGTGCGGCCTTTCCTATCCGTCCACCGGCAGCAGCCGCATGGTGTGCACGCCGGCTGCGGTGAGCGCGGCGACGATCCGCTCCCCGGCGATCTTGCGGACGGACGCTCCGCAGGCCGGGCAGGTGAAGCTGTAGAAGGTGCGTTCCTTGCTCGCCCCGAGCGCCAGCCGGAACTCGGGTGCCGGGAGTTCGACCTTCTCCCGGCACTGCGAGCAGTACACCTTGAATCTGGTGCCCTCGGTCACGTGGTTCAGACCTGTCCGTCCCGGTAGTGCTCCAGCGCGGCCAGCGCGGCGGTGCGGGCCTGTTCGGCGAGCTGCGGCGGCTTGGTGATCCGGCCGTCCCGGCCGAGCCGCAGGGCGAGGGTGCGCAGGCCGGACGGTTCGGCGGAGCGCAGGGTGATCCGCAGGCCGCCGTCGGGGAGTTCCTCGGCGCTGTCGTGGGTGTAGTACTCGGCGACCCAGCGGCCGCCGGGACCGACCTCGACCACCACCTCGGGGTCGTCGGCGCCGGGCGCGACCAGGCCGGCGGACAGGTCGCGGGGCTGCATCCGGGGCGGGTTGGCGGGCTCCTCGAGGACCTTGATCTCGGCGATCCGGTCGAGCCTGAAGGTGCGGCGGTCCTCGGAGGTGCGGCACCAGCCTTCCAGGTAGGTGTGGCCCTCGGTGACCAGGCGGATCGGGTCGACCTCGCGCTCGGTGAGCTCGCCGCGGCCGTGCGACCAGTAGCGCAGCCAGATCAGCCGGCCCTCGCTGAGCGCCCGGTCGATGTCGGCGAAGACGGTGCCCTCGGCCTCGAAGGTGACGCCGATCCGGGCGGCGGACTCGGCGCTCTCGCCGGCCGCGTCCTCGATCTTGGCCACGGCCCGGGTCAGCGCCTGCCGGTCGCGCTCACGCAGTCCGGGCAGGCCGGCCACCGCCCGGGCGGCGACCAGCAGCGCGGTGGCCTCGTCGGCGGCCAGCCGCAGCGGCTGGGCGACGTCGTCCACGTTGTGCCACCAGATCCGCTCGCCGTCGGTGTCGATGTCGAGCAGGTCGCCGCCGCGGAAGGACGTCCCGCACATCGGCAGCACGTTCAGGTCGCCGATCAGTTCGCGCTCGGTGATCCCGAACGCCCGCGCCACCTCGGCGACCTCGGCCCCGGGGCGTTCGCGCAGGTAGGTGACCAGCGACAGCATCCGCCGCGTCTGGTCGATCGCGTTACTCATGCCTGAACCTCCGCGAGACCGGCGACGGCGCGCAGCCGGTCGATGACGTCGGCCCGCAGGTCCTCGGGGCCGATCACGATGACGTCGGGGCCGTACTCGGCCAGGTCGGCGCCCAGGCCGTTGCCGTACGGGATGTCCAGCTCGTCCCAGTCGGCGTCCACCGGCCGGGTGTCCAGGGCGCGCTGGCGCAGCGGGTAGGCCGCGCCCCGCCGGATCCGCACCACGGCCACGGCGGTCGCGCCCTCCCCGGCGAACCGGGCGACCACGGCACGCACATCGACGTGCTCGGGAACCTCGCCGGTGAACGCCCCGGCCCGGGAGCGGACCTTGCCGGTGATCCGGGACAGCCGGAACACCCGGGCGGAGCCGCGGTCGCGGTCCCAGCCTGCCAGGTACCAGTGGCCGCGCCAGCACTCCAGCGCCCACGGCTCGACCGAGCGCGGCTCGGCGACGGCGGCGCCGGCCTTGCGGTAGTCGAAGGTGACGGGACGCCGGTCGCGGGCGGCGGTGAGCAGCGGCTCGAACGCGGCCTCCCGGCCGGGGATCCGCGGCTCCAGCGCGCCGTGCTCGCGCTCCTCGGCGAACGGGACGCCGGCGGCCCGCAGCTTCTGCAGGGCACCGCTGGCCGCGCCGGACATCTTGGCCTGCTGCCAGACCCGGGCGGCGAGGGCGAGCGCGGCGGCCTCCTCGGCGTCCAGGGCGATCTCGGGGAGGCGGTTGCGGTCACGGCGGGCGAGGTATCCCACTTCGCCGTCGAGCGCGTTCTCGTCCACATCGATGATCAGTCCGAGTTCGCGCAGGTCGTCCTTGTCGCGCTCGAACATCCGGTTGAAGGCGTCCTCGGAGCCCTGCTGCCAGGCTTCCCGGTACGCCTCGACGGATTCGCGCAGCTCTTTCTTGGAGAGCGGACGCCGGGTGTTCATCAGGCACAGGGCGAGGTTCATCAGCCGCTCTGCCTTGGCGATCGCCATCGCTGACCTTTCCTCCGTTCGGGGGTGACCCGCCGACCGTACCGGTACGGACACGCTCCGCGAAAGCCGAACCCCCGGCTGCGTGCGCGGCCGGGGGTTCGGTGGTGCGTCCGAGGTCAGACGCCCAGCAGGTCCACCACGAAGATCAGGGTGGAGCCGGCCGGGATCAGCGGGCTCGGGGACTGGTTGCCGTACGCCAGGTGCGGCGGGATGACCAGCTCGCGGCGGCCGCCGACGCGCATGCCCTCGACGCCCTGGTCCCAGCCCTTGATGACGCGGCCCTTGCCGAGCGGGAAGCGGAAGGTCTGGCCGCGGTTCCAGGAGGCGTCGAACTCCTCGCCGGAGGCGAAGGTGACACCGACGTAGTGGACCTCGACGTTCGCGCCGGCCTTGGCCTCGGCGCCGTCGCCGACCACGATGTCGCGGATCTGGAGCTCGGTCGGGGCGTCGCCGCCCGGGAAGTCGATCTCCGGCTTGGTCAGGCTCACTGTTGCTCTTCTCGTTCGGTTGCGTGAACGCTGCTCATCCTAGACAAAAGCGGCGGCCGGTCAGTCCTCGCCGCCGACGCCGGCGTCCAGGATGTCGATCACGAACACCAGCGTGGAGTTCGCCGGAATGCCGTTGCTGGCCTGGTCCTTGTAGGCCAGCGAGGCGGGGATGACCAGTTCGATGCGGCTGCCGATGGTCTGGCCGACGACGCCCTTGTCCCAGCCCTCGATGACGCTGCCGGCGCCGGTGGCGAAGGTGAACGCCTGGCCGCGGTCGAGCGAGGAGTCGAACTTCTTGCCGTCCTTGTACAGCGCGCCGGTGTACTGGACGACGACCTTCTCGCCGCTCTCGACCTTGCGGCCCTTGCCCTTGATCAGGACGTGCGACTTCAGCTCGGTCGGGTCGGCGGCGCCGGGGACGGGCGTGATGTCGAACGGCTTCTTGCCGTTGTCCTTGACCTGCGGCATGTCGGCCGGCGGCGGGGTCATCTCGCCGGTGAGCACCGCGTCGGGCGCGGTGGCCTGCCGGATGTCGAGCACGAAGACCAGGCTGTCGGTGGCACCGATGCCGAGCTGGGTGTTGCCCTGGGAACCGAACGCGGCGGCGGGCGGGGCGACCACCAGCACCCGGCTGCCGGCCTTGTGCCCGGCGACGGCCTTGTCCAGGGCGGGGATCAGCTTGCCGGCCTCGGCCTGGTACAGCTGCGGCTTGCCGGCCTTCTCGCCGTACGAGCCGGGGATCTCCTTGCCGGTGTTCCAGTCCATCGCGGTGTAGTCGACGGACACCCAGTTGCCCTTTTCGACCTTGGGGCCGGTGCCCGCGGACAGCTCCTTGACCACGAAGGTGCCGTCCGGCTTGTCCTCCGGCACGGTGATGGTCGCCTTGGTGCCGAAGTCACCGGTGACCGTGGGGAGCGCCTTGGCGCTGTCCTTGATCGGCGGCACCGGCTCCTGGCTGGGCGTGTCGCTGGCGGCGGGCTTCGCCGCGTCCGACTTGCCGGCCGGCTTGTCGTCGCTCTTGTTGACCTGGTACATGGTGATCGCGGAGCCGATCAGCAGCACCGCGAGCACCGTGCCGAGGATCGCGCCGAGGCGGCCGGAGCTGCCCGGGTCCTCGTCGTAGCCGGCCTCGGACCGGTCGGCCTTGCGCTGGGTGGAGGCGAACACCTGCGGCGCCTCGGCGGCCTTGCCCTCCGCGCCCGGCGCCGAGGGCGACGGCGGGGCCCAGCCGGCCTGGGTCAGCATCTCGGCGGGAACCACGATCGATTCGCGGTCTCCCGGCCGGCGCTGCCCGGTGTTGTCGGCCTCGCCCGGGCTCGACGGCTTCTCAGACATGACTCCCCAATTCATCTCGCCCGACGACGCATGTACCACTGGTGCGGGGCAGCAGTATGTCAGGTCGGAATGAGAGCCGGTCAGTCCGGTCCTGGCCCCGCTGTCAGGTGGTGATCAGACAGCTTCCAGGATGTCGATCACGAACACCAGGGTGGAGTTCGCCGGGATCGCGCCGCTGGCCTTGTCGCCGTAGCCCAGCGACGGCGGGACGACCAGCATCACCCGGCTGCCGACGGTCTTGCCGACCAGGCCCTGGTCCCAGCCCTTGATCAGGCTGCCGGTGCCGACCTGCAGCGCCTGCGCCCCGCCGTGGCTCCACGAGGAGTCGAACTGCTTGCCGTCGGCCCAGGTCACGCCGGTGTACTGGACCACCAGGGTCTGACCGGACTTCACCTCCGGGCCGGTGCCCTTGATCAGCACGTACTGCTGCAGATCGGCGGGCGGCTGCTCACCGGCCGGGATGGTGATGGTGGGCGCGGCCTTGCCGTTGTCCTTGACCTGCGGCGCGTTCGCGGGCGGCTCGGTGACCTGCCCGGAGACGGTGGCGTCCTGCGGCACCGACTGCATGATGTCCAGCACGAACACCACGGTGTCGTCCTTGCCGACGCCGAGCGCCGTCGATCCCTGGGTGCCGAACCCGGCGGCCGGCGGGGCCACCACCACCAGCCGGCTGCCGACCTTCTTGCCCTCCACACTGACGTCGAACGCCGGCACCAGCTGCCCGCTGCCCGCCTGGTACAGCTGCGGCTTGCCGCCGGAGTCGTAGGAGCTGGTCAGATCCTTGCCGCTGGTCCAGTCCTTGGCGGTGTAGTTGACGGTCACCCAGTCGTTCTTGTTGACGGTCGCCCCGGTGCCCTCGGTCTCGGTGCTCACCACGAACTGCCCGCTCGGCTGGCCGGCGGGCAGCGTGATCGTCGCCTTCGAACCGAACTCCCCGCTGATCGTGGGCATCGGCGAGGCGGACGCCACCGGGCTCGGCACCTCCACCGGGGAGGCGGCCGCGGAGGGCGTCGCCCCCGAGGTCTTGCCGGAGTCACTGCCGCACGCGGTCAGCAGCACGGCGGCGAGGGGAACGGAGAGCAGGCAGGCGATTCGACGCATGAAGCCAGCGTATGGCCCGATTCGTCCGGTCCGTCGGAGGCACTCGGGCGCGCCCCCGACGGACCGTCAACGTCACATTCCGGCGATCAGCTTCTCCACCCGCTCGTCCACCGACCGGAACGGGTCCTTGCACAGCACGGTGCGCTGCGCCTGGTCGTTCAGCTTCAGGTGCACCCAGTCGACGGTGAAGTCGCGGCGCTGCTCCTGGGCGCGCCGGATGAAGTCGCCGCGCAGCCGGGCCCGGGTGGTCTGCGGGGGCACCGACTTGCCCTGGAAGGTCTTGAGGTCGGTGGTGACGCGCTGCGCCTGGCCGTTCTTCTGCAGCAGGTAGAACAGGCCGCGGCGGCGGTGGATGTCATGGTAGGCGAGGTCGATCTGGGCGACCCGCGGGTTGGACATGGTCATCTGGTGCTTGGCGCGGTACTTCTCGATCAGCTGGTACTTCATGATCCAGTCGATCTCGGTGCCGACCTTGCCGAGGTCCTCGCTGCGCACCGCGTCCAGGGTGCGGCCCCACAGGTCCAGGACGCGGGCCACGGTGCCCTCGTTGAGGCCCTTGCGGTCGGCGAACTCCAGCGCTTTGGTGTAGTACTCCTCCTGGATCTCCAGGGCGCTGGCCTCCCGGCCGTTGGCGAGCCGGACCTGGTGGGTGCCCGTCAGATCGTGGCTGACCTCGCGGATCGCCCGGATCGGGTTCTCCAGCGTCAGGTCCCGCATCACCACGCCGGCCTCGATCAGCCGCAGCACCAGGTCGGTGGCGCCGACCTTGAGCAGTGTGGTGGTCTCCGACATGTTGGAGTCGCCGACGATGACGTGCAGGCGGCGGTAGCGCTCGGCGTCGGCGTGCGGCTCGTCGCGGGTGTTGATGATCGGGCGGGAGCGGGTGGTGGCGGAGCTGACGCCTTCCCAGATGTGCTCGGCGCGCTGGCTGACGCAGTAGACGGCGCCGCGCGGGGTCTGCAGGACCTTGCCGGCGCCGCAGATCAGCTGGCGGGTCACCAGGAACGGGATCAGCACGTCCGCCAGCCGGGAGAACTCGCCGTGCCGGGCGACCAGGTAGTTCTCGTGGCAGCCGTAGGAGTTCCCGGCGGAGTCGGTGTTGTTCTTGAACAGGTAGACGTCGCCGGCGATGCCTTCCTCGTGCAGCCGCCGCTCGGCGTCCACCAGCAGCCCTTCGAGGATCCGCTCGCCGGACTTGTCGTGGGTGACCAGCTCGACCACGTCGTCGCACTCGGGGGTCGCGTACTCGGGGTGGGAACCGACGTCGAGGTAGAGGCGGGCGCCGTTCTTCAGGAAGACGTTGCTGCTGCGGCCCCAGGAGACGACACGGCGGAAGAGGTAGCGGGCGACTTCGTCCGGCGACAGGCGGCGCTGGCCGCGGAAGGTGCAGGTGACGCCGTACTCGTTCTCGAGCCCGAAAATTCGGCGGTCCATATGGCGACTCTTCTCTGTGGGAAGCTCCGTGAAACCCCTCGGTGCGGTGATGGATCGGCAGGCGGCCCGCCCGGCAGGGGGG
>NZ_JBHWEN010000020.1:0-48484 GCF_042734215.1 Kitasatospora sp. NPDC059673
GCGCGCGGGAGGCGGCCAGCGCGGCCCGGCCGATCGCCCGGGCGGTGAGCGCCCGGTCGCCGACCTCGGCGGCGGCGCACTCGTCGGCCCAGCGCTCCAGGTGGTAGCCGAGCGCGCCGCGCAGCGGCCGCAGCGCCGGGTGGCAGGCGGCGGCGTACTCGGCGGCGGCCAGCAGCAGGTGGTGGCGGCCGGCCAGGTGGGCGCGTTCGTGGGCGAGCAGCGCGGCCCGCTCGGGGGCGCTGAGCGCGGCCAGCATGCCGGTGGTGGCGACGATCCGGGGCGGACGGCCGGGCAGCGCGTAGGCGTCGGCGCGGTCGTCGTCGAGCACGGTGAGCGCGGCGGCGGCCGGGCCGGTGCGGCGCAGCCACTCGCGCGGGCCGGTGCGGCGCGGCCGGTCGGGCCGGCCGGTGCGGGCGCCGGTGGTGGTGGGGCGCAGCCACTCGGGCCGGCCGGTGGGGGTGTCGCCGGTGGCGCGGCGGGCGCGGCGCAGGTCGGCGAGCTGGTGGTGGGCGGTGCGGGCGGCGAGTGCGCCGATCACCAGCAGGGCGAGTGCGGCGGCGGCCGCGGCGGGTGCCCACTGCGTCCCGGACAGTGCGTCGGGCAGGTGGGCGGCGGGGGAGAAGTGGGCGAGCGTGGCGGCGTACGGCAGGTGCAGCAGGCCGGTGACGGTGAGCAGGCCGAGCGAGCCCAGTGCGGCGGTGCCGAGGACGGCGGCGGTGGCGGCCAGGGTGAGTGCGGCGGTGCGCGGGGCGAGCTGCTCGGTGAGCCGGCGGGCCAGCGGGGCGGCGAGCAGCGGCAGCAGCAGCGGGATCCAGACGGCCCAGGTCACGGTTGCTCCCCGAGCAGCTCGCGGAGCAGCCGTTCGTCCTCGCCGGACAGGTCGGAGACGAAGCGGGCGAGCACGGTGGAGCGGTCGCGGCCGCGGTCGAGTTCGGTGCGCATCCGGCGGGCGGCGAGGCCGTCGGCGTCCTGGACGGTCGGGGTGTAGGCGAAGGCCCGGCCCGTCTTGGTGCGGGCGACGGTGCCCTTCTCGTGCAGCCTGGCCAGGATGGTGGCGATGGTGGTGCGGGCCAGGTCGGCGTCGAGCGCGTCCTGCACCTGCTGCGGGGTGAGCGGGGTGCCGGCGGCCCAGAGGACGGCGAGCACCTGGGCTTCGAGCTCCCCCGCCGGCCGACGGGCGGTCGTGTCCGTCATGTCGCGCGAACCTCCGGCGTTCGTCTACAGTCCTGTCGATCGACGTCTACACCACTGTAGACGCCAGGGGGTGGTCCGGAATTGGACCCCCCAAGGTAACGGGAGGTCCGCCAGCCTTGCCCCAGTCAGTGTTCCTCGGAACCGCGAGCTCGCCGCACGCCGCGTCCGTTCTGGTACATGTTGTCCCTGTGACTCCGAACGTTCATCCCCCCGCCCACCTGCTCGCCTACGACGGCAGCGGGATCGACGGCAGCCTCTACACCCGGGTCACCGGGTGGGCCGAGTCCGCGCCGCACTGGTTCGACCAGCTGACCAAGGAATGGTCCGCGTACGGCCTCGCGGTGTTCGCGCTGCTGATGGTGTGGGGCTGGTGGCGGGCCCGGGGTGCCGATTCGGTGGTGATGGCCCGGGTGCTGGCCTCGCCGCTGATCGTGGTCGGCGCGTACCTGGTCAACTCGGTCTTCAAGGGGATGGTCGAGGAGAACCGGCCCTGCCAGCAGATCCCGGGCAGCTTCACCATCGAGGCCTGCCCGCCGCCCGGCGACTGGTCGTTCCCCAGCAACCACACGGTGATCGCGTTCGCCGCCGCCACCGCGCTCTGGTACGCCGACCGCCGGCTCGGCTGGATCGGCCTGCTCGCCGCCGTGCTGATGGGTGCCTCCCGGGTCTGGGTCGGCGCGCACTACCCGCACGACGTGGCCGTGGCCGCGCTGGTCGGCGTCCTGGTGGCGCTCCCGCTGGCGGCGCTCGCCGGACGGGCGGCACCGCTGGTGGACCGCCTGCGCACCGGCCCGCTCGGCCCCGTCCTCGGCGCCGGAGCGGCCTGACCCCTCGCAGGTTGTATGGACAACTCTCGCGGGCGGTTCACCCGCCCGACGGGAGCCGGACGACCTGCGGCCACCTCGCGGCCCGAGCCTGTCCGCATGAAGGTAATCGTCGTAGGAGCAGGCGTGCTGGGCACCATGCACGCCTGGCAGGCCGTCGAGCGCGGCCACGAGGTCGTCCACATCGAGCGCGAGGCCGAGGCCCGCGGCGCGTCCGTCCGCAACTTCGGACTGGTCTGGGTCAGCGGACGCGCCGCCGGCGAGGAACTCGAGGTCGCGCTGCGCGCCCGCGAACTCTGGGAGCAGATCGGCGCCCGCGTCCCCGGCCTGTGGTTCCGCCCCAACGGCTCGCTCACCCTGGCCCGCACCGAGGCCGAACTCGCCGTCGCCGAAGCCGCCGTGAAACTGCCCGACGCCGCCGCCCGCGGCTACCGGCTGCTGGACGCCGACCAGGTCCGGGCCGTCAACCCGGCGCTGCGCGGCACCTTCCTCGGCGGCCTGCACTGCACCCGGGACGGCGCCGTCGAGTCCCGGATCGCCCAGCCCGCGCTGCGCGCCGCGCTGGAGGCCACCGGCCGCTACACCTTCCGGCCCGGACGCGAGGTCCGCGAGGTGGTGGGCGCCGCCGCCGTCCGCGACGACCACGGACAGCTGCACCAGGGCGACCAGGTGATCCTGTGCACCGGCGCCTGGCTCGGCGGCCTGGTCCGCGAACTCGCCCCCGACCTGCCGGTGCGCCGGGTGCGCCTGCAGATGATGCAGACCGACCCGCTGGGCGAGACGCTCACCACCTCGGTCGCCGACGGCGACTCGTTCCGCTACTACCCCGCCTTCGCCGGCCCCGAGCTGGACGCGCTGCGCGCCGCCCAGCCGCAGCCGCCGGTCGCCGCCGAGCACAAGATGCAGCTGCTGATGGTCCAGCGCAAGGACGGCGGCCTCACCATCGGCGACACCCACGAGTACGACCAGCCGTTCGGCTTCGACGTGGTCGAGGACCCGTACGAGCACCTCGCCGCCGTCGGCGAGGCGCTGCTCGGCCGACCGCTGCCGAAGATCCGCCGCCGCTGGGCCGGCGTCTACGCCCAGTGCCTGGACAGCACCCGGGTGGTGCACCGCCAGCAGGTCGCCGAAGGCACCTGGCTGGTCACCGGCCCCGGCGGCCGCGGCATGACCTGCTCGCCCGCCATCGCCGAGACCACCGCCGACCTCGCCGGGCTCTGACACCTTCGATCGCAGAGGCAGAACATGACCACGCACGATGTGACCCTGGTGGTGCTCGACATGGCCGGCACCACCGTCGCCGACGACGGCCTGGTGGAGCTCGCCTTCGACGCCGCCGCCCGCTCGCAGGGTGTCGAGCCCGGCAGCCCCGAACACGCCGGCATGCTGGCGCACGTACGCGCCACCATGGGCGAGTCCAAGATCTCGGTCTTCCGTCACCTGTTCGGCGACGAGGACCGCGCCCGGGCCGCCAACCTGGCCTTCGAGGCCGGCTACGAGAACCTGGTCGACCAGGGCCGCTGCGAGGCGCTGCCCGGCGCCGCCGAGGCGATCGCCGAACTGCGCGGCCATGGCCGGAAGGTGGTCCTCACCACCGGTTTCTCCCGCACCACCCAGGACCGCATCCTGGCCGCCCTCGGCTGGCAGTCCCTCGCCGACCTGACGCTGTGCCCGGCCGACGCGGGCCGTGGCCGTCCCTACCCCGACATGGTGCTCACCGCGCTGCTGCGCACCCGCACCGACTCGGTCCGGCAGATCGCGGTGGCCGGCGACACCGGCTACGACATGCTCACCGGCACCCGGGCCGGCGCGGCCGTGGTGGCGGGCGTGCTCACCGGCGCCCACGACGAGGCCCGGCTGCGCGCCGACGGCGCCACCCATGTGCTCGGCTCGATCGCCGAACTGCCGGCGGTGCTGCGCGGCTGACGTCCTGCTCAGCGGCCCCGGGGCGACGTCCCGGGGCCGCCCGTGGGCTGGCCCGGTGACAGTTCGCGTGCTTATCTGACGGTATGTCGCTCTCATTGAGGTCGGTCGGCCTGCTCACGCTCGGCCTGGCGCTGGCCGCCGGCTGCGGATCCCCCGGCAACAGCCCGTCCCCCAGCCCCACGACCAGCAGCGCCGAGCCGGCCACGAGCGAGCAGCCGGCCAGCCCGTCGCCGTCGCCGTCCAGCCCGTCGCCGTCGCCGTCCAGCCCGTCGCCGTCGCCGACCTCGGCGCCTTCGGCGGGCGCCGCCGACCTCGCCGGGCAGCGGATCGTCTACTCCTACCCCGGCACCACCCCGCCCGCCGCGCTGCTGCAACGCATCCGCGAAGGCCGGGTCGCCGGAGTGATCTTCTTCGCCGAGAACGTCGGCACCGACCCGGCCGTCCTGCGCACCGCCGTCAGCCAGCTGCGGCAGGCCGAACAGCAGGCCCCGCACCCCCGGCCGCTGCTGCTGATGACCGACCAGGAAGGCGGCCTGGTCCGGCGACTGCCCGGCGGGCCCGCGCAGTCCGCGAAGGACGTAGGCCGGGCCGCCGACCCGACCGCCGCCGCCACCGCCACCGGCGGCCAGGCCGCCGCGACGCTCGCCGGCTTCGGACTCAACCTCAACCTGGCGCCCGTGCTCGACGTCTTCCGCACCCCCGGAGACTTCGCCGACAGCGCCCAGCGCTCGTACAGCAGCGACCCGGTGGTCGTCGGCAAGCTCGGCTCCGCGTTCATCAAGGCCCAGCAGGGCGCGGGCGTCGCCGCCACCGCCAAGCACTTCCCGGGCCTCGGCAGCGCCCCCGCCGGGGCGAACACCGACGAGGAGCCCGTCACCCTCACGGTTCCGCTGAACCAGCTGCGCACCGTCGACGAACGCCCCTACCAGGACGCGGTCGCCGCAGACGTCAAACTGGTGATGCTCTCCTGGGCGGTCTATCCCGCCCTCGACCCCGGCACCCCCGCCGGGATGTCGGGCCCGATCGTCCGCGACGAGCTGCGGGGGCGGCTGAACTACCAGGGCGTCACCATCACCGACGCGCTGGAGGCCAAGGCACTCGACCCCGTCGGCAGCACCGGCAAGCGGGCGCTGGCCGTGGCCTCGGCCGGCGTCGATCTGATCCTGTGCTCCGCGCGCGACGTCGCCCAGGGCGACCAGGCGGCCGCGGCGCTGGCGGGCGCGCTGGACGCCGGGGACCTCGACCGCGACGGGTTCACCGCCTCCGCGAACCGGGTGGACACGCTGCGCGATTCGCTCAAGTAGCGGACGGGGTAGGCGAGTTCAGGCCAAGTGGTCGGTTGGGGGAGATACCCCAGTGTGGCGGGTGGGGCGTCAACCGGGCCGCCGGGCACGGGTGTTGTCGGTCCGCCGGGCGGGTTCCTTCGACCGCCGCGGGGTGCTCAGCGGAACACCAGGACGATCAGGGCTGCGCCGCAGGCGACGAACAGCGCCAGGCGGAACGCGGCGACACGCATCGGCATCTCGGGTCGGTGCGGGGCGAACTGCGGTTGGGGCGGCCGCCGTTGGAGCTGGGGCGGCATCGGGCGCGGCGGGCGGGGCGGGCCCGTTGTCGCCGCGTCGTCCGGGTGGTCGGGCCAGGTCGGCGGGGTGCCGGTGGCCTGGCGGTGCAGGGCGGCGAGGCGGCGGCGGGCGAGCGGGGTCGGCGGCGGGTTGTGTGCCGGGTCGGGCCAGCGCAGGACGGACAGCCGCCGGGCCGGGGTGTGGAACCGGCGCTCGAAGGCGAGGAGTTCGTCCGTGGTGAGCGACTCGTCCAGGTAGTTCCAGCGGCCCGCCTCGGCCGGCTCGCCGTGCAGGCGGTACACGGCGGCCAGGCGGTGGCGCGCCGTCAGGTCGGTCGGGTGGTTCGACACCAGGCTGCGCAGCCGCCGCCGGGCCATCGGGACGCGGCCCGCCGCGAGGTCGGCGTCGGCGCGGGCGAGGGCGGCGGGCAGGGGCATGACGGGATGCTGGCCGAGCCGTGGTGCGGAGGTCAATCGGGTTCGGGCAGGTCAGTGCGTGGAGCGCAGGTTGAGCAGGATCACGCCGGCGATCACCAGGGCGATGCCGCACCACTGGAGACGGCCCAGGGACTCGCCGAAGAAGGTGGCGCCTATGGCCGCCACGGCGGCCGTGCCCGCGCCGGACCAGACGGCGTAGGCGACGGAGACCGGGATGTGCCTGAGGGCGCGGCCCAGCAGGAGGAACGACAGCACGTAGCCGACGGCGACGGCCAGGCTGGGCCACAGGCGGGAGAAGCCGTCGGTGAGTTTGAGCAGGCTGGTCGCGCAGACCTCGCCGGCTATCGCGAGGGCGAGCAGCAGGTACGGCATCAGGACGCCGGGGCGGCGCTGAGGGAAGCGAGGAAGCCGAGGTCCGCGTGGACCAGGCTGTCCAGCACCGTGATGCCGTCGGCGGCCGGGATCGGGACGGTGGACGGCACCGCGAGGACGGCGCAGCCGGCGGCGTGCGCGGAGGCGACACCGGTCGGGGTGTCCTCGACGGCGACGCAGGCGGCCGGGGCGAGACCGAGACGGTCGGCGGCGGCCAGGTACGGGTCCGGGGCGGGCTTGGTGCGGGGGGTGTCCTCGGCGGCGAGCGTGGTGGCGAACCAGTGCGGGCCGAGAGCGCCCAGGACGAGATCGACGACGCGGCGCGGGGAGGCGGAGACCAGGGCGGCGGGGATCCGCGCGTCGCGGAGCGCGGCGAGCAGGGCGAGGGCGCCCGGGCGGGGGACGATCTCGGCCTCGACCTTGGCGGCGAAGGCGTGGTTCAGGTGCTCGACGAGTTCGGACTCGGGGCGGGAGGTGCGGCTCGCCCGGTGCAGGTGGGCGGCGGTGTGCTCGACGGCCTGGCCGAGGACGTCCGGGAGGTCGGCGTCGGTGAGGGTGAGGCCGAGCTCGGCGGCGAGTTCCGCTGCGGCCTGCCACCAGAGGTGCTCGGTGTCGACCAGGGTGCCGTCCATGTCGAACAGGACGGCGGCGGGGTGGGATGCAGGCATGGCGGTACCTTACGTGGGCATGTCGGGCGCCGACGAGAGGGCTGCGTGGCGCGGGGCGCGAGTGGCTGTGGGCGGGGAGGGCGACGCGGGGTGCAAGTGGCAGTGGGCGGGCGGCTTGGGGCTCGTTGCCTTCCGCTCCGCGCAGTTCTCCCCCAGCCCTGGCGGGCCGGGAGGTGCCCCCACGCGCCCCTGGCGGGGCGCGGAAGTTCAGAGCGGGCGAGATTGAGCGGCGGGTCGACGGGTCGGCGATCCTGCGCGAAGCGGACGGGTGCGACCTGGCAGCCGCGTGCCAGCAGCCTCTTCCTCCGTGCCCCGACCGGCCGTCAGGACGCGCGGTCTACGAGGACGGGGCGGGTGGGGAGGGTGAGGGTGGCGTGGGTGCCGAGGGGGAGGGTGGTGGCGGTTTCGGTGGGGAGGTCGGACTTGATTTCGGTGCCGTCGGGGAGGCGGACGGTGAGGCGGGTGACGGCGCCGAGGAAGGAGGCGGCGATCACCTGGGCGGGGCCGTCCGTCGCGGGGGTGAGGCCGACGTTCTCGGGGCGGACCAGGACGTGCAGCTCGCCGGCGGCGGGGAGGGTGCCGTCCACGGGGTGGCGGCGGCCGAGGACCTCGACCTGGCCGTCGGCCGTGCGCACGCACGGGATGCGGCTCATGGTGCCGACGAACTCCGCGACGAACGCGGTGGCCGGCCGGGAGTACAGCTCGGAGGGCGTGGCGCACTGTTCGAGCCGGCCGGCGCGCAGGACGGCGACGCGGTCGGCCATCGAGAGGGCCTCCTCCTGGTCGTGGGTGACGAACAGGGTGGTGATGCCGAGTTCCTGCTGGAGGCGGCGGATCTCCTCGCGCAGGGCGAGGCGGACCTTGGCGTCGAGGGCGGAGAGCGGCTCGTCGAGGAGGAGGACGCGCGGCTGGAGGGCGAGTGCGCGGGCGAGGGCGATGCGCTGCTGCTGACCGCCGGACATCTGGTGCGGGTAGTGGTCCGCGCGCTGCGGGAGGCCGACCAGTTCGAGCAACTCGTGGGCGCGCCTGCGGCGTTCGGCCTTGGCGGCGCCGCGCATGCGCAGGCCGAAGGCGACGTTGTCGGCGGCGGTGAGGTGCGGGAAGAGGCTGTAGGACTGGAACACCATGCCGGCGTCGCGCTTGTGGGCGGGGATCCGGGTGATGTCCTCGCCGTCGACCAGCACCTCGCCGGAGTCGTGGGTCTCGAACCCGGCGAGGATGCGCAGCGCGGTGGTCTTGCCGCAGCCGGACGGGCCGAGCAGGGCGAGGAGTTCGCCCGGGTTGACCGTCAGGTCGAGTCCGTCGAGGGCGGTGGTGGTGCCGAACTGCCGCCGCAGCGAGCGGAATTCGACGGTGGCGCTGGTGGTGGTGCCTGCGGTGGGGGCGGCGGTGGCGGTGCTCATGGGGTGGTGGTCTCCGGGGAGGCTCAGGAGGCGGTGGCGGTCTTGTGGCGGCGCTCGCGGCCGGCGGCGGCCAGCAGGAGCAGCAGCACCCAGGTGATCAGCAGGCTGAGTACGGACACCGCGACGGACATCTGGCCCTGGCTGTTGCCGACCGAGTAGATCCACACGGCGAAGGGCTGGTAGCCGAGGATCGAGGCGGTGGTGAACTCGCCGAGGACCAGGGCCAGGGTGAGGAAGGAGGCGTTCAGCAGCGCGCCGCGCAGGTTCGGGAGGATCACCTGGACGACGGCCCGCGGCCAGCTCGCGCCGCAGTTGCGGGCGGCCTCGACCAGGGTGCGCACGTCCACGGCGCGCAGGCCGGAGTCCAGGGCGCGGTAGGCCAGCGGCAGGGCCATCAGGACGTAGGCGATCACCAGGACCAGCGGGAACTGCGGCTGCTGGATGAACACGAAGGTCTGGAAGAACGGGGTGTCCATCAGGTGGTCCGGGCCCCAGCGGAGCACGCCGATCAGGCCGGCGGTCAGCGCGACCGGCGGCACCACCAGCGGCAGGGTGCAGACCACTTCGAGCAGCGGGCGGAGCTTCGGCGAGCCGAGCCGGACCGCGATCATCGCGGGCACCAGCAGGAGCAGCAGCACCACCACGGTGACCGCGGCGAGTTCCAGGGTGAGCACCAGGCTGTCGGTGAAGCCCGGGGCGGACAGCAGGCCGGTGTAGGCGTCGAAGGAGATGCCGTTCCGGTCGTCGATGGAGAACCACACCGAGGCGGCCATCGGGATCAGGAAGTACAGGCCGGCCAGCAGCAGGACCGCCCCGCGCCAGACCCGCAGACGGGAGATCAGCTGAGCCATCGTGCACTCCGGCGCTGGAGGGGCAGGTAGACGGCCATCACCAGGACGGCGACGATGATCATGTCCAGGCTGAGTGCCAGCGCCAGGTTGCCCTGGCCGACCAGCACGTTGCCGGACAGCGCGTCCGCGATCTGACGGCTGATCAGCGGCACGGTGGCGCCGACCATCGCGGCGGCGGTGGCGTACGCGGCGAACGCAGAGCCGAACAGCAGCACGAAGCCGCCGAGCAGCGACGGGAACAGGATCGGCAGGGCGACGTGCCGCCAGTACTGGAGGCTGGTGGCCCGGTTGTTCTGGGCGGCCTCGCGCCACTGGACCCGCAGGCCCTCCAGCGCGGGGGTGATGGTGAGCACCATCAGCGGCACCAGGAAGTACAGGTAGACGACGGTCAGGCCGGTGAAGCTGTACAGCGACCAGCCGTGGTCGGTCAGGTGGAACATCTTGGTCACCTCACCGGCGTTGCCGAGGGTGGCGACGAACGCGAACGCCAGCGGCAGGCCACCGAAGTTGGCGAGTACGCCGGAGGCGGTCAGCACCGCCTCGCGCAGCATCCGGAAACGGGAGGTGAGGACCGCCTGGGCGATCGGCACGCCCAGGACGGTGCCGAGCAGCGCGGTCAGCGCGGACAGCTTCACGCTGGAGAGCAGCGCGGTCCAGTACGCGCCCTGCACCGACTCGGTGAGGTTGGCGGTGGTGAACGAGCCCGCGCCGGTCTCCGCGTCGCTGGAGACGGTGAACGCGCCGGTGACGATGGCGACGGCCGGCAGGCCGAAGCCGATCAGGAAGAACACCAGCAGCGGGACGGTGGCCAGCCAGGCCTTGCCGCGCAGCAGGCGGCGCCCGGCGGGCGACGGGGTGGAGTCCGAGGGGGTGTGGGGTGTCGTGGCGGCGTCGGCGGCCCCCGGGCCGCCGCTGAGGTCAGCGGCGGCCGGGACCGGCACCGGGGTGGGAGCCGTGGTCATGTCGGTCGATCAGCCCTGGATCGCCTTGGCCCAGTTCTCGGTCACGACCTTCTTGGCCGCGTCGATCTGCTCCGAGGTGGGGAAGGTGGTGAACGGCTTCTCGATGGCCGGCAGCTTGGCCGCGGCGGCGGTGTCCAGGGTGCCGTCCTTCTTCATGGCGTCGAACAGCGCCGGGGTGGCGTAGCCGCCCAGGAAGCCGTTCTGGCCCTCGGCCGAGTACAGGTACTCCATCCACAGGCGGGCGGCCGCCGGGTGCGGGGCGTCCTTGTTGATGGCCTGGTTGTAGAACTGGGCGTAGGAGCCGTCGGTGGGGACGGTCACCTGCCAGTCGAGGCCCTTGCCCTTGAACTCGTCGGTGTAGCCGGCGTTCAGGTACGACCAGTCGATCGAGATCGGGGTCTCGCCCTTCTCGACGGTGGCGGGGGTGGACTCGACCGCGTTGAAGTTGCCGGACTGCTTCAGCTTGGCGAAGAAGTCGATGCCGGGCTGGATGTTGTCCAGCGAACCGCCGTTGGCGAGCGCGGCCGCGTACACGCCGCCGAACGCCGAACCGGACTTGGTCGGGTTGCCGTTCAGCGCGACCTGGCCCTTGTACTCGGGCTTGAGCAGGTCGGCGAAGGTCTTCGGGCAGTTGGCGACCTTCTTGGCGTCGCAGCCGATCGAGATGTAGCCGCCGTAGTCGTTGACCCGCAGACCGGCCGGGTCCTTCATGGTGTCCGGGATCTTGTCGAAGTTCGCGACCTTGTACGGGGCGAGGAGGCCCTCCTTGGCGGCGGACAGCGCGAACGCCGAGCCCAGGTCGAGCGTGTCGGGCGCGCGGTCCTGGCCCTTGCGGGACTTGACCGCGTTGATCTCGTCCTGGCTGGAGCCGTCCGGGTTCTCGTCCTCGATCTCGATGCCGTACTTCGCCTTGAAGCCGTCCATCAGCTTGCCGTAGTTGGCCCAGTCGCGCGGGAGGGTGATGACGTGCAGCTTGCCCTCCTTCTTCGCGGCGGCCACCAGGCCGTCCATGCCGCCGAAGTCGGCCAGCGAGGTGGCGGTCTTGGCGTTGCCCGAACCGCCCTTGGCGTCACCGGACTTGGCGGCCTGGCCGGCGGAACCGCAGGCGGAGAGGGAGAGCGCGGCAGCGGTCAGCACGGCCGCGAGGGCGGCGGCGCGGTGGCGGTGCACGGTCACGGGAGGGTCTCCTGGAGGAAGGGGAGCTGCAGAGATCACGAGAGGTGTTCGATGCGTGGCGCGGTGTCGGTCCTGGCCCAAGTTGGCCAGCCAACTTCCGTCGCCCGAGCTAAGTACGCCCGAGGCCGGTGACGGGAAAGTGAACGGACGGCCCAGCGCAGGGGGCGGCTGTCGGAACGGTCGCGCCCCGCGTGGGGCGGTGCGACAGCAGCGGCTACAGTCAATGGTGTACGCGCGATCACAGCGCGGACACGGCCCAATCTCCTTACCAGCCAAGGGAAATCGACGCACGTGGCATCCGACCAGGACAGCGCCGCCGGCTCGCTCTACCGCAAGGTGGCCGCCGACCTGCGCGAAGCGATCACCTCCGGCTCGTTCGGCGACGCCGGCCGACTCCCCGCGGAGGGCGCCCTCGCCGAGCAGTACGGCGTCTCCCGCGGCACCGTCCGGCAGGCCCTCGCCCTGCTGCGCGCCGACGGACTGGTCACCTCCCGCCGCGGCACCCGCCGGGTCGTCCTCGGCAGCGCCCGCGTCCAGTCCTTCTCCGAACTGCTCTCCTTCACCCACTGGGCCCGCTCCATGGGCGAAGAACCCGGCGGCCGACTGGAATCCATCGTCCGCCGCCCCGCCGACGCCGCCGAACGCGAACAACTGCGCCTCGAACCCGGCACCGAGGTCTACGCGATGCTCCGGCTGCGCACCCTCTCCGGCACCCCCGTCATGGTCGAACGCACCGTCTACCCGCCCCGGGTCGGCGAACTCGTCGCCCAACTGCCGCCCGACGCCGTCTCGCACACCGAACCGCTGCGCGAACACGGCATCCTGTTCAGCGACGCCGACCACACCATCGACGTGATCGGCGCCAACGCGGACGACGCCCGGCTGCTCGGCTGCCGGCGGGGCAGCCCGCTGCTGCGCGAGAAGCGGCGGACCACGGACCCCACCGGCACGCCGGTGGAGTGGTCACAGGACCGGTACCTGCCCGGGACGGTGGCGTTCTCCATCCACAACTCGCTCGCGTCCTCGGCGCTTTCGCGGCACGCGCGGGAGAACGACTGAAATTCGGGTGCGTCCGGTCGGCTTCGCGGTGCACCATCCGGGGATGACCGAGATCACCCGCATCAGCCCCGCCGAGCTGCACCCCACCGGCGGCTACGCCCACATCACCGTCGTCGAGGCCGGGCGCACCGCGCACCTGGCCGGGCAGTGCCCGATGGACCGCGAGGACGTGCTGGTCGGCGAGGGCGACCTGTTCGCCCAGATCGACCAGGTGGTGGCCAACTCGCTCGTCGCGCTCGCCGCTGTCGGGGTCGGCCCGGAGCGGGTGGTCCGTTCGGTGATCTACGTGGTGAGCGACCGCAGCGAGGTGCTGGCAGCCGCCTGGGACCACCTGCAGGCCGGTCCGCTGGCCCCCGCGTTCGCCACCGCCAGCACGCTGCTGGGGGTCACCGCGCTCGGCTACACCGGGCAGCTGGTGGAGATCGACCTGACGGCGGCACTGACCGACTGACCGGCGACCTGGTGGCTGTCCGGCTGCCGCGGCGGAGCACGTCGCCGGGGGCGCCGGTCGAGTAGCGCTAGCTCCGGGACAGGACGGTGTCCGTCCAGCGGCGGAGCAGGGTGAGCAGGGTCGACACGCGGCGGACGCCGCCCGGGAAGGCGGGCAGCAGCAGGACGGCGGGCAGGCAGGCCGTGGTCACCAGAACCACGGGCAGCAGGGCCAGGGCCACGACCACTGCGCGCTGGCCGGCGGCCAGCTGTCGGACGACTGCGGTGAACATCAATGCGCCTTTCGCTGCGGGGGGTTGAGGGTTTCTCCTAGTCTTCGACGCAGGTCGAGGGTTGCACCAGGCGCAACGGGTTGCCACTTCCCGGCAACGGCCGGGGAGGGGAGCCCATGACACTCGAACCGCAGGGCGGCGAGCCGGAAGCCGCCGCCTTCACGGCCTTCCTGGGGCAGTTGTTCCAGGCCCTGCGGATCTCGCTCAACTGGTCCGCACCGACCGGCTGTTGGTCGAGGTCAGCGACGACGACCACGAACTCCCGTCCCTGAACGACGACGATCCGTACGCGGACAGCGGCCGCGGCCTGCTGCTGGTCAGCCGGTTCGCCGACCGCTGGGGAACGTCCCGCAAGGCGGTCGGCAAGGTGGTCCGGTTCGAGCTGGCGGCAGGGATCGACCAGGAACGGGAGTGACGGGCAGCACCGGCTCCAGGACGATGCGGGGCGAGGGCGAGCAGGCCGTTGTGCAGTTCTCGGTCGGCTGGTGGCTGGGGCATGACTTTCGGCAGATTCGCCGGTGGGGGCGGTCGCCGTAGGGTCGTGGGCATGCGGATGAGTGGGGCGGCGCTGCCGGTGGGGGCGGCGGGGTGTGTCGGGCTGGGTGTGACGAGCCTGTGGTGGGTGCTGCCGGCGGTCGGGTTGTCGTTTCTGGCGGGGCTGCGGACGGAGCGGGTGCGGCCGGCGGCGGTGGTGTTCGCCGTGCTGGTGGCGGGTGGGGTGCTGGTGGTCGGGGCGGTGCCGTCCTGGATCCTGCTGGGGCTGCGGTTCGTCGTGCTGGCCGTGTGCACCGGGATGGGGCCGTGGTTGTTGGGGCGGTTCTGGCGGCAGTCGCAGGAGTTGGTGCGGGCGGGGTGGGAGCGGGCGGAGCGGCTGGAGCGGGAGCAGCAGTTGGTCGCCGAGCAGGCCCGGTTGCGGGAGCGGGCCCGGATCGCGCAGGACATGCACGACGCCCTCGGGCACGATCTCAGCCTGATCGCGCTGCGCGCCGGGGTGCTCAAGCTCGCCCCCGACCTGGCTCGGCCCCACCGGGAGGCAGTGCAGGAGATCCGGGCGGGTGCGGCCGCCGCCGTCGATCGGCTCGGTGAGGTGATCGGCGTTCTGCGCGCCGGGGAGGAGGGCGACGCGGCCCGCGGACCGGCCGACTCGGACATTCCGCACCTGGTGGCGGAAGCGGCCGCCGCCGGCCTGGACGTCCGTTCGGAGATCACCGGTGGGCCGGACGGGCTTCCGCGGGCCGCCGAGCATGCCGCGTACCGGGTGGTGCAGGAGGCGCTGACCAACGCCGCCAAGCACGCCCCGGGGGCGGCCGTCGTCGTGGAGGTGGCGTACACGGCCGAGGGTGCCCGGCTCAGGGTGGCCAACGGCGGCGCCCCCGGAGTGCCGTCGGCGGCCGGTGGCGGGCGGGGCCTGGTCGGGCTGGCCGAGCGGGTGCGGCTGGCCGGCGGCAGTTTCGCGTACGGGCCGGGGACGGACGGCGGGTTCGAGGTGGTGGCCGAGCTGCCGCGCCGTCCCGCCGGGCCCGTTCCGGCGGGGCCCGCCGCCCTGCCGTCGCCGGTGCGTGAACTGCGGCGGGCCCGGCGCAAGGTCGGCCGGACGCTGGCTGCCGTGGTGCTCGTCCCGCTGGCGACGGCCGTCCTGCTGACCGTGGCGCTGCGGGTGTGGACGCTGTACGTGGTCAGCCTGTCGGTGCTGGACCCGGAGGTGTACGCCACCCTCCAGGTGGGGCAGGATCAGGCCTCGGTCGAGCGGGTGCTGCCCGGCCACCGGTTGCCGTACCGGCCGCCGGGCGGGCCCTCGACGCCCGCGCCGCCGTCCGGGGAGGGCGTTTCGTGCGTGCACTACGCCATCACCGCCCAGCTGTTCGTGGACCGGGCGGGCGATGCGTACCGGCTGTGCTTCCAGGACTCCCGGCTGGTCTCGCGCGACGTGCTCGCCTCCTGACCGCCCGCCACCGTCCCGATCGAAAGACCGACAGGAGCAGACGATGACCACCGCACCGATCCGGGTGCTGCTCGCCGACGACGAGCCGATGATCCGCGCGGGGCTGCGCGCCGTGCTCGCCACCGACCCGGGCATCGAGATCGTCGCCGAGGCCGGGGACGGCCGGGAGGCCGTCGAACTGGTGCGGCGTCACCGGCCGGACGTCGCCGTGCTGGACATCCGGATGCCGGGGACGGACGGCATCGCGGCCGCCGCCGAGATCCGCCGGGGCGGCCTGACCACCGGGCTGCTGATGCTGACCACCTTCGGGGAGGACGACTACATCCTGCGCGCGCTCAGCGGCGGTGCGAACGGCTTCCTGATCAAGTCCGGCGAGCCCGAGGAACTGCTCGCCGGGGTGCACGCGGTGGCGGGCGGGGCGGCCTACCTCTCACCCAAGGTGGCCGCCCGGGTGGTCGCCCACCTGGCCGCCACCGGGGCCGGCGGCCCCGCCGGCCGGCGCGCCGGGGCCCGGGAACAGGTGGCCGCCCTGACCGCCCGGGAACGGGAGGTGCTGACGCTGGTCGCGGCCGGACTGTCCAACGGCCGGATCGCCCGCCGGCTGGGAGTGGTCGAAGGCACCGTGAAGGCCCATGTGAGTTCCATCCTGGCGCGACTGGGGGTGGCCAACCGGGCGGCGGCCGCCGTCCTCGCCCACGAAGCCGGGCTGACCCTCGGCGCGGGCTGCGCGGGCGGTCCACGGGACTGAAGCCGTGCCGGGGGCGGGTGGCGCCGACAGCAGCCACCCGAGGACCGGCACCCCGGTCAGGGCCGACACGGCGCGGGTGACCGCCGGACGCAGCGTGAGCACCACGGCCGCCGTGACGGTGCCGCCGAGCGCGGCACCGGCGAGCACGTCGTGCGGGTAGTGCACCCCGGCCGCCACCCGCAGCGCGGCCGTGGCCCCGCCGACGGGGACGGCGAGCAGCGCCCAGCGCGGGCGCAGCAGCACCAGCCCCGTCGCCAGCGCGACCGCCAGGGTGGCGTGGTTGCTGGGGAACGACCAGTCGCCCGGCGGCGGGCAGTCGGCGACGGCCGTGCCGGGCAGTGCGGCCAGTGCCCGGCAGGGCCGTTCCTCGTCGAGGAACACCTTCAGGACCTCGCTCGCCCCGTAGGCCAGCACCGTGCCGAGCCCGACCAGCGCCACTCCCGCGACCGCCCCGGCGGCCCGGCGGGCCCGGGCCGTCCACCAGCAGAACGTCAGCAGCAGCCCCAGCACCAGCAGCCCGGCCTCGGTGGCCGGCGCCGGCAGCGAGGCCACCGCGTGCGGGGTGTCGCCGACGGCCTCCACCACCCGCCGGTAGCCGTCGGCCGACCACCCGGCCGACACCCGCACCGGCCCCGTCCCGCCGTCCTGCGCCGGTGCCAGCAGGGCCACCACCCCGGCCCCCGCGCCGAGCACGGTCGCGGCGAGGACGGGCCTGGCGGCGGCCCCTGCCCTGGATTTCCTGTGCGTGTACGTCATGGTCCGGACGGTAGGAGTCGGGGACCCTGTTCCGCCCGGCCCGAAAGTCAAGCGGCACCCCTGACGATGGTCGGGGTTGACAGCGCCGCCTCAGCTCATCAATTCCAGGAGCAGCGGTCGGAATTCGGCGAACGCCGGGGTGTTGGCAGCCGCAGGGTCCTTCGCGGCTTCGTCCCAGCGGCGGACGGCGACCGCGTCGGCGGCGGAGGGGTGGGCGGCGAAGGCCTCGGCCTCCTCGGGGGTCATCGGGCCGCCCTGCAGGCCGAGGGTGTGGACGGAGGCGGGGGAGAGCTCGGCGAAGTAGTCGGGTTCGGTGGTGCAGAGGTAGCGCTTGGCCGGGACGTGCAGGCGGACGGGCTCGGTGACGGTGGCGGGGAAACAGCGGGAGAGCCAGCCGGCGGCCGTCTCGCCGTGGCGGTTGTCGGTGCCGGCCATCAACTCCAGGCCGCTGCCGTGGAAGTGGCCGATGTCGTGGAGCAGCGCGGCGGCCACCAGGGCCGGCGGGGCGCCTGCGGTGCGGGCCAACTCGCCTGCCTGGAGCATGTGTTCGGCCATGGTGACGGCCTCGCCGAGGTACTCGCCGGAGCCCTCGCCCGCGAACAGGGCCTCCAGCTCGTCGAGGACGGCGAGGTTGCGGCGCAGCACCGAGAGGGTGGAGGAGAGCGAGTCGAGGTCGGCGTAGCAGCCCTGGAGGTGGCGGCCGCCGGCCCCTTCGAAGGCGGTGCGGGCGTGCAGCAGGCGGGTGTTGTCGAAGATCAGGCAGTCGCCCGGGCCGAGCCGGAACTCGAGCCGGAGCTCGGGGCGGAGGGTGATCGCCGCGAAGCGGCGGTATGCGGCGTAGAAGGCATCGAGCTCCGCGCCGTGGAGCGTGCGCAGGGTGTCGATGGAGCGGTTGTTGAAGCGGATCTCGCGGATTGCGCCGCGCGGGTCGAGCCCGATCATCGGCAGTTCGGCGGCCAGGTCGGCGGTGCGGTCCCGGTAGCGGAACGGCACGGGGGTGCGGGCGAGCAGCGCGAAGGCCTCCGGGTCCTCCTCGCGCAGCAGGGCGGCCGCGCGGAAGCCGTCCACCAGGCCGGAGTCGCCGCCGGCGGCGTCGTTGCGCAGGCAGTGCAGCAGTTGGAGGGTGGGGACGGGGTCGCGGTACGGGTTGTCGGTGTGCGGGGCGATGGCGGCGTCGGTGAACGCGAAGTTCACCGCGTCGGGCTCCACCCGGACGTCGAACAGCTCGCCGTAGTTGGTGTCCCGGACGTACCCGAAACTCCGTGCCACGGCGAGGACTTGGCGCTCCTCGACCGGGACGCCGCGGAGCACCGCGAAGCCGGAGCGGCGGACGGCGGAGAGGACGGCGATCTTCTCCTCCGGGTCGGCCAGGTAGGCCGGCCAGTCGGCCTCGGGCAGGCCGCGGGCGAAGTCGGCGGCCTCCCACAGGCGCTTGCCGTGCTCGGTGCGGTGGTCGCCGTCCTGGTCGGGCGCGTCCCAGCCGGCCGGGTGGAAGGAGCGGTGGCCGTCGGACCACAGTACGCTCAGCCCGCGTTCGTCCTGGGTCGCTTCGGTGGCGGTCAGGCCGTCCGGCAGGTCGCCGATGTGGAACCGCTTCTGCCCGCTGCGGGGGTTGCGGCATTCGGTGCACGGACAGTTGTCGCGCAGCCAGTAAGGGTTGGGGACGGACATGGGAGCAGCCTCCGGTTGTACAGACAACTTCGCGGGGCTGCTCAGCCAAATGCCCGCTTGCGTCCGCCGGTTGCCCGGCCGGTGAACGGTCGGCCACCGGGAGCCGAACCCTGTCCGTGCCGTGGGCCGGCGTGCAGGCCATGACCCTCGACCTGGTCCGCGACCTGCCCAGTGCTCTCCGAGACGCTGTTCGACGACAGCGCATACGTGGGCGGGGGAGAGGTCGATCCGAACCGACTGACCGGCTGGACGGAACTGCCGCACGTCCACGCCCGGCGTGGACACCCGGTTCTTCGCCCGGCCGGACGCCCTGCTGATGCTCCAGGAGGGCGCCTGGCTGGCCGTCCGGGCCTTGGACGAGGAAGCGCTGGACGCGGTGTGCGAGGCGCTTCCGTCCTTCGAAGTCTGACGAGGCGTCAGATCGCCTGATCCCAGGCCTCGGTGGCCGCCGCCACCGCCGCCGCGGCGGAGACGTTGGTGGCCTGGGCGAGGGCTTCGAGGGCGGCGATGACCGTTTCGGGGGTGGCGGCCGGGCCGTAGTGGTTGAGGCGGAGCATGGTGGTGGCGAGCGGGCCGCCGCCGGCCTGGAGGGGCAACTGCGGGGCGTGCCGGCGGAGTTCGGCGGCGAGGTCGGTGGCGTTGAGGCCGTCGGCGGTGCGCAGGGTGGTGGCGACCGGGGCGGCGTGCTCGGCGAGGCGGACGAAGGGGGTGAGGGTGCCGAGGGCGATGGCGCCCGCGCGGGTGGCGGCGGCTGCGGCGCGGTGGCGGGCGATCACCGCGTCGAGGGTCTCGGCGGCGATCGCGTCCAGGCACTCCTCCAGCGCGAGCATCTCCAACTGGGCGGGGGCGTGCGGCAGTTGGGTGCGGCCGGCGTCGGTCCAGCGGGCCTTCCAGTCGAGCAGCGAGAGGTAGGAGCGGCGGGGCGCGGCCGGGTTGGCCTCGATCCGCTGCCAGGCCCGCTCGCTGACCGAGACGGCCGAGACGCCGGCCGGGCCGCCCATCGCCTTCTGGCCGCCGATCACGCACAGGTCGATGCCCCAGGCGTCGGTCAGCAGCGGCTCGGCGGCCACCGAGGCCACCGCGTCCAGCATCAGCAGCGCGCCGTGCTCGCGCACCACGGCGGCGATCTCGGCGACCGGGTTGGTGTTGCCGGTGGCGGCCTCGGCGTGCACCAGGGAGACGAAGCCGATCTCCGGGGCGGCGCGCAGCGCGTCCGCGACCTGCTCGGCGGTGACGGCGGCGTCGAACGGCGCGGCCAGGTCGATCACCTTGGCGCCCGCGTCGCGCAGCCAGCCGCCGAAGGTCTGGCCGTACGGGCCGGTGATCACGTTCAGCGCGGTCGAACCCGGGTGCGCCGCGCCCTTGATCGCCGCCTCCAGGGGCAGCAGCGCCTCGCCCTGGGTGACGATCACATCGGCCTCGGTGTGCAGCAGCGCCGCCACCTTGTCCTCGATCGCGGCGAACCGGTCGGCGGTCATCGGGGGAAGGTCGAGCAGCATGCGGGCAGGCCTTTCGGGCAACGGAGGGGTTCGCCGTGGCGGCACGAGGACCGCCGTGGCGGCACCGGGGCCGCCGTCGAACAGTGTGCCGCAGATCGCCCGGTGCCCCCGCACCGGTGCCGAGTACAGTGCCAGGCATGACAGACGGTGGGGTGCTGCACATCAAGGGCCGGGTACTGGTCGGGCCGGAGGACGTCCGGGACGAACTCTGGGCGGTGGACGGCCGGGTGACCTTCGAGCGGCCCGCGGCCGAACCCGCCGCCACCCTCACCGGCTGGGCGCTGCCCGGCCTGGTGGACGCCCACTGCCACGTCGGCCTGGACGCGCACGGCGCCGTCGACCGGGCCACCAGCGAGAAGCAGGCCCTCACCGACCGGGACGCCGGCACCCTGCTGATCCGCGACGCCGGTTCCGCCGCCGACACCCGGTGGATCGACGACCGCGCCGACCTGCCGAAGATCATCCGGGCCGGGCGGCACATCGCCCGCACCCGCCGCTACATCCGCAACTACGCGCACGAGATCGAGCCCGGCGACCTCGCCGCGTACGTCGCCGCCGAGGCCCGGCGCGGCGACGGCTGGGTCAAGC
The DNA here is from genome assembly GCF_042734215.1 of Kitasatospora sp. NPDC059673. Classification (NCBI taxonomy): domain Bacteria; kingdom Bacillati; phylum Actinomycetota; class Actinomycetes; order Kitasatosporales; family Streptomycetaceae; genus Kitasatospora; species Kitasatospora sp. NPDC059673. The sequence goes on from NZ_JBHWEN010000020.1 coordinate 20,361, forward strand.
TGGTCGGCGACTGGATCGACCGCGGCGCCGGCGACCTCGCCGCCTGCTGGCCCGGCGACGCGCTCACCGAGGCGATCGCCGCCGCGCACGCCGAGGGTGCCCGCGTCACCGCGCACTGCTTCGCCACCGAATCGCTGCCCGACCTGCTGGCCGCCGGCATCGACTGCGTCGAGCACGCCACCGGCCTCACCGAGGAACTGATCCCCGCCTTCGCCGAACGCGGCGTGGCGATCGTCCCGACCCTGGTCAACATCGCCACCTTCCCGACCCTCGCGGACGGCGGCGAGAGCAAGTTCCCGCAGTGGTCCGCGCACATGCGCCGCCTGCACGAGAACCGCTACGCGACCGTCGCGGCCGCCCACGACGCCGGCATCCCGATCTACGTGGGCACCGACGCGGGCGGCTCGCTCGCCCACGGCCTGGTCGGCGAGGAGGCCCTGGAGCTGACCAGGGCCGGGCTCAGCCCCACCGAGGCCCTCGCCGCCGCCACCTGGTCCGCCCGCGAGTGGCTCGGCCGCCCCGGCCTCACCGAGGGCGCCCCCGCCGACCTGGTGGTCTACGACGCCGACCCGCGCGCGGACCTGCGGGTACTGGGCGCGCCGCGGCACATCGTGCTCAACGGTGCCGTGGTGTGACGTGGTGGTGATGCGCCAGCCCGAACGCGAGGCCTTCTGGGCGTCCCTGCCCGAGGGAATCCGGCAGCAGGTGGACGGCTACGTGCTCCAGGACAGCAGCATGGCGGCGATCAGCGTCCTGGTGGACGTGGGATTCCGCCGCTTCGGCGTCGGTGTCGGCGCCGCGCAGCTGATCGTCGGGGACCGCTACCGGCACTACGGCGACCGGGTCGCCCGGACCCCCGAGAGCCCAGTGGACCCCGAGTCCCTGTCCTGGCGGGCGGCAGGCATCTGTGACCGGATCCTGGTTGTCGAGGCGGTCTGGGACGGTGACACCGTGCACGACTGGGTCGTGCGGCTGCTGGCGATCGGCGAGGAGGCCGAGCACCAGCTCGCGTTCGTGGACTGGAGCACCGCCAAGCGCTACCTGGGCTCCGACGAGCGGATCGACGGGAGGCCGCACATCGCGGTGGCCGCGGAGCGGATCGGCGTCGCGGTGGCGCGGCAGCTCCGGGTGCCGTTCCACTTCGCCGGCCCCGACGAACCCGACGACGAGGCCCCGCGGTGGGTGCGCCCGACCTCGTGAACTGGCGTTGTCGGTGCGGCCGATAGGCTTTCGCCATGGCTGCTCGACCCTTGCACGAAATCGTTGAATCCGGCTGGGCCCAGGCCCTCGCGCCGGTCGCCCCGCAGGTCGCCGCGATGGGGGACTTCCTGCGCGGCGAACTCGCCGCCGGCCGCACCTACTTGCCGCCGGGCCCGCAGGTGCTGCGGGCGTTCCAGCAGCCGTTCGCGGACGTTCGGGTGCTGATCGTCGGCCAGGACCCGTACCCGACGCCGGGGCACGCCGTCGGCCTGAGCTTCTCGGTCGCGCCGGAGGTGCGTCCGATACCGCCGAGCCTGGTCAACATCTACCAGGAGTACAGCAACGACCTCGGCTTCCCGCCGCCGTCCAACGGCGACCTGACGCCGTGGGCGAACCAGGGCGTCCTGCTGCTCAACCGGGCGCTGACCACCCAGACCCGCAAGACCAACGGCCACCGCGGCAAGGGCTGGGAGGCCGTCACCGAGCAGGCCATCAAGGCCCTCGCCGGCCGCGGCGGCCCGCTGGTGGCGATCCTCTGGGGCCGCGACGCCCGCGAACTGCGGCCGTGGCTCGGCCAGGTGCCCAGCATCGAATCGCCGCACCCCAGCCCGTACTCCGCGTCCAGCGGCTTCTTCGGCTCCCGCCCGTTCAGCCGCGCCAACGACCTGCTGGTGCGCCAGGGCGGGCAGCCCGTGGACTGGCGGCTGCCGTAACGCTGAAGGGCTCCCCGTGTTCGGGAGAATTCAGCTGAGACCGTGGTGCGGTGTCGGTAGTCCGGGGCCCGGCCGCCGTATCCGCGCAGGCGAGGCGTACGCCCGGCCCAGCGATCATGCCCCGGGACGCCAGGGTGTGCGAAGTCGATGATCTGCCCGGGTGCGCCCATGGGGAACCCCGCCTGGATGGGGCGCGCGTCGCGTCCCGGGGCGGCACGCCGTCGGCCCGGGGCGCCTGCGTCCCGTCGGTGTCCGGCTGGCTCGGTCGTCACCGCGGGTGTAGGTGTGGGGTATGGCGCGGTTCGGTACCTGGCGAGCCGCCCTGTCGCGTGGCGGAGAGGCGGCTGCAGAACCGCAGTCGTCAGGTTCTGCAACTGATCGGGGCGGCTCCGGCCGGCGACGGCGCGCGGCGTTTCTCGTCCCGCGCAGCCTCGCGGGCCGGGTGTTCGTGATGCAGCTGGTGGTGGTGCTGCTGCTGGTCGTGACCGCCCTGGCGGAGCTGCTGGTCCAGGCACACGACGACATCAACGAAAGGGCCCGGAGCCGGGCGATGGCCGTCGCGCAGACCTTCGCCAACTCGGCCGGGGTGGTGCCCGCACTGGCCACCAGCAACCCGTCTGCGATCCTCGAGCCCAAGGCCCTGGCAGCATCGCAAGCCTTGGGCGACACGGGCATCCAGGTCATCGACGCGCAGTACGTCCGCGTGACCGACCGCTACCCGTACCGGGTCGGAACGAAGCTGGAGCCCAACATCCTGCCCACCCTGTCCCGCGACCATCCGAACTTCGCAATCGTGCACACCAGCGCCGGTGGGAAGCAGATGGTTGCCCGGGTCCCGGTCTACGACAACGGCCGGTTCGTCGGATGGGTGGCCGCGAGCACCCACATCAGCGACATCAACGGCGTCGTCGGCATGCGCGTGCGCGTCCTCAGCATTGGGGCTGCCGGTGCGCTGGCGGTGTCGGTGCTGGGGACGGCCCTGATCAGCCGGAGGCTCAGTCGGCAGACCCGGGGCCTGGGGCCGGCTGAGATGACCCGGATGTACGAGCACCACGACGCTGTGCTGCACGCGGTGCGCGAGGGCGTCGTGATCGTCGACGGCGAGGGCCGGGTGGTGCTCGCCAACGACGAGGCGCGGCGCCTGCTGGATCTGCCGCCCGACTGCGAGGGCCGCTTGGTGCGGGAGCTGGGTCTGGAGCCGCCGACGGCGGACCTGCTGGCCGGTGGCACCACGGTCAGCGACGAGGTGGTGGCAGCCGGAGAGCGGCTGCTGGCGGTGAACATTCGGCCGACCGGCCAGGTTGACGGCCCGCCCGGCAGCGTGGCCACCCTGCGTGACACCACGGAACTGCGCAGCCTGTCGGGACGGGCGGAGCAGGCACGCGGTCGCCTGCGCCTGGTGCACGACGCCAGCACCGCCATCGGGACAACCTTGGACGTGACCCGCACCGCCGAGGAGCTCACCGAGGCAGTCGTGCCCCGGTTCGCCGACTTCGTCACCGTCGACCTGGCCCCCGGAGTCGTAGCGGGCGAAGAGCCCACCGAGCGGGACTGCCGTGAGGTGGTCCGCGTTGCGCTCGGCGGCATCCGCGACGACGCCCCCTTCTTCCCGCTCGGCCGCACCATCGCCTTCGGCCGGGCCACTCCCCAGGGCTGGAGCCTGGGCACCGGACGCTCCAGGCTCGCACCCCGTCTCACCGACGACGCCGCGTGGCAGGAACAGGACCCGCCCGCCGCCCGCGCCCTGCTGGACTACGGCGTGCACTCGATGATCGCGGCCCCGCTGCTGGCCCGCGGCATCATGCTCGGGGTGGCCGAGTTCTGGCGCGCCGACACCACGGCACCCTTCGAGGAGGACGACCGCTCCGTTGCCGAGGATCTCACCGCGCACGCCGCCCTGTGCATCGACAACGCCCGCCGGTACACCCGCGAGCACACCCTCGCCGCCACCCTCCAACGCCGCCTGCTGCCCGGCGAATTGCTGCCGCAAGCCGCCCTGGAGGTCGCCCACCGCTACCAGCCCGCCCAGGAAGGAGCCGGCGGCGACTGGTACGACGTGATCCCGCTGCCCGGCACCCGGGCCGCCCTCGTCGTCGGTGACGTCGTCGGACACGGCATCCACGCCGCCGCGACCATGGGCCGCCTGCGCACCGCCGTCCACAACTTCTCCGCTCTCGACATCCCCCCGGACGAACTCCTCGGCCACCTCGACGAACTCGTCCAGCGCATCGACCGGGAAACCACCGACACAGAGGACACCATCACCGGCGCCACCTGCCTGTACGCCATCTACGACCCCACCGCCGGTCACTGCACGCTGGCCACCGCCGGCCATCCGCCGCCCGTCGTCGTCCACCCCGACGGCAGCGCCTACTACCCGGACATCCCCCAGGGGCATCCGCTCGGCCTGACCGCTCTGCCTTACGAGACCGCCCGGATCGACCTGCCGCCGGGCAGCCTCCTGGTCCTCTACACCGACGGACTCGTCGAGAGCCGCGAGCAGGGCATCGAGAGCGGCCTCCAGCTGCTGCGCGAGAGCGTGGCCCGCCCGCACCGCACCCCGGAAGAGACCTGCACCGCCATCCTGCGCCGCCTGCCGCCCGCCCACCAGAATGACGACGTCACCCTCCTGGTCGCCCGCACCCGCACCCTCAGCCCCGGCAACATCGCCGAGTGGGACGTCCCCCAGGACCCCGCCGCTGTCGGCCACGTGCGCGCGGCGGTCAACGACCAACTCGACGCCTGGGGCATCGAGGACGAAGCCTTCGCCACCGAACTCATCCTCAGCGAACTCGTCACCAATGCCGTCCGCTACGGCGCCCCGCCCATCCACGTGCGCCTGATCCGCGACGCCGCCCTCGTCTGCGAGGTCTCCGACGGCACCAGCACCGCACCCCACCTGCGCTACGCCGCCACCACCGACGAGGGCGGACGCGGACTCTTCCTCGTCGCCCAACTCGCCGACCGATGGGGCACCCGGTACACCGAAACCGGCAAGATCATCTGGAGTGAACAAGCACTTGACCAGCTATGAAGCCGTTGTCCGGGTGGGAAGCTGTGCGGCGCCCGCGGCACAAGGGTGGCCCGGGTTCGGGGCCCGGGCCGGTGGGGTCAGTGCTGGGCGACCTGGAAGCAGGCGACGTCGTACTGGGACGGGGCGCCCGCGTTGTTGTAGGCCGCGCCGCCGGTGCCGCCGTTCGTGCTGCCGAAGCCGGGCTCGTTGAAGACCGAGCCGGGTGAGGTACCGGAGTGTCCGGGGGCCCCGGCGCCGGTGCCGGGGGTCTCGAAGCTCTGGCAGGACTGGTTCGGCGGCCCGGTCCCGCTCGGATTTGCGGCCGCCATCGCGGTGGCCGCACCGCCGAGGCAGAGCAGGCCGGTGAGGAGCCCTGTCGCCACGATGCGCAGCATCTCTCCTCCTTCGGTGAAAACGCTCACGTGAAACCGGACGGCTTCACGTCCCCCCAGCCGTGAGTACGCACCGCGGCGGTCAAGTGTTCACCGCCGGTGCGGCCCGTCAAGGGTGCCCGTGGCGGGTCACCATGTGTCGGTGGTGCCGAGGGTGACGGTGGCGCCGCTGTCGGTGCCGGTCAGGTGCACGCACACCTCGTAGGCGTCCAGCAGGGAGCCGTGGGTCCGGCAGGCCGTCCAGCCGCCCTGCCCGTTCGGGGTCAGCGGCCAGCCGGTGGCCGTGAGGTGGCCGCGGACCTGGTCGAGGACCTGGGCGGGGTGCTGGCCGGAGGCGCCGCCCACGAGCAGGTCGTGTTCGCAGAAGTCCGCGGATCCGGTGCCGCAGCCGGAGCGTTCGGAGGTGATCAGGAGCCCGGCCGGCAGCGGGGCCATCTCCGATGCGGCCGGGATCTCGGCGGGCCGCCCGTTGTCGCGCAGGAACGAGCCGAACAGCCAGGTCGCCGCCCCGATCAGCAGCGCGCAGCCCACCATCCACGCGGCCGCGAACCCCCGGCGGTCGCCGCTCTCGCCCTTGTGCACGGGCCACACCAGGGCCAGACCCACCAGCGGCACCACGGCCAGGACGAATCCGGCGCCCACCAGGCTCGTCCAACGCACCTGCTGGGGCAGCCGGTTCAGCATTCCGGCCGCCGCGACCAGCGTCGCCGCCGCGAGCACCGCCGCGATCACCGGCCGGACCCGCCCCTTCGGCGCCGCGAGCAGCCAACAGCCGAGCGGCGCCGCCAACATGATCGTCCCCACCGTCATGGTGTTCACTCTGCCCGCCTCCCGCACCGGTGGGAAGGCTCCGATGAGTGCCGGAATCTCTTCGGAAACGGTCAGTCCGGATCGTCAACCTCACTCGAAGGAGTGAACTGACGCTCCGTGTTGCTGGGGTGACGCACGGTTCGAGAAGACTGGCGGCAGTCGAGAGCGCGAGCCCCCTTTCCGTGCCGGTGTGCCGGGTGAGGTCGCGGGTGCGCTCTGTCGTTCACCATGTGTGGGGGTTCCTGTCATGTCTGTTCTGCGCACGGTCGCCGTGTCCGCCCTGGCCGTCTCCGCGCTCGCGGTCGCGCTGCCGCTGCCGGCCCACGCCGCCGACGCGGGTACGCCCGCGAAGCCCGGGAAGGCGAGTGCGGTGACGGCCGAACTCGCCCTGAACGTCACGCTGTTGAACGCGGTGAAGGTGCCCGTCGAGGTGGCGCTGAACAAGGTGGAGTCGCCGGCCCAGCGGGACGGGGCGATGCTCACCGCGACCGTCGACGGAGTGGACAACGGGAAGCCGGTGAACCTGGTGAAGGCGCAGGTCGGCAAGTCCGTGACCAAGGCGGACGACAAGCTGGCCACCGCCTCGGTGCAGCTGGTCGGCGCGGACGTGCACGTCCCCGGTCTGCCGCTGACCACGCTGCTCGGGCTGGAGGCGATGAGCACCGAGGTCAGCTGCCCCGTGGACGGGCAGCCGACCGCCAAGGTGACCGCCCCGGTGAAGCTGACGGTGCTCGGGAAGTCGGTGACGGTGGGCCTCAACTCGCCCACCCACGTGGACGTTCCGGCGATCGGCTCGGTGGACGTCGAGTTCTCGAAGAAGACCGTCACCAGCAGCACCGCCGCCGCCTCCGCGCTGGAGGTCCAGGTGTCGATCAACCCGCTGAACCTGAACGTCGCCAAGGTGGACGGCAAGGTGACGGTCGCCGCGGTGTCCTGCGAGAAGCCGGTGGCGGCCGTCGCGCCCGCCGCCGCCACGTCCGGCGCGCCGAGCCCGTCCGGCTCCGCGCCCGGGACGGCGCAGAACCGCACGGCGCCGAAGGAGTCCGGCGAGGAGCTGGCGTTCACCGGTTCGACCGGCACCACCGCGATGGCCGCCGGCGGCTTCACCCTGCTGGTGGCCGGCGGGGCCGCCGTGTGGATGACCCGCCGCCGGCGCGCCGCGCACGCCCGTCACCGCTGAACCCGGGCCTCGGGCCCGTGGTGTGCTCACCCTCCGGGGCGGACCCTCCCCGAGGGTGAGCACACCGCTGCGGACCGTTGGTTCACATGGGCGTTACATAGGAGGAACAACCGGGAAACGGCGGTTTGCGAGGCTACCCAGGCACCCACCACCCGAGCAGTTCCGAGCAGTGAGGTTCACCGCGATGGCAATCAAGGCCGAGTACATCTGGATCGACGGCACCAAGCCGACCGCGAAGCTGCGCTCCAAGACTCGGGTCCTGCCGAACGCGGACAAGATCCCCACCTGGGGCTTCGACGGCTCCTCCACCAACCAGGCCGAGGGCCACGCCTCGGACCGCGTCCTCGACCCGGTGCGCGTCGTCAAGGACCCGATCCGCGGTGGCGAGCACATCCTGGTGCTGTGCGAGGTGCTGGAGACCAACGGCACCGCCCACGAGTCCAACAACCGCGCCCTGCTGCGCGAGGTCGCCGAGCGTTACGCCGACCAGGAGTCGATCTTCGGCATCGAGCAGGAGTACACCTTCTTCAAGGGCTCCCGCCCGCTCGGCTTCCCCGAGGGCGGCTACCCGGCCCCGCAGGGCGGCTACTACTGCGGCGTGGGTGCCGAGGAGGTCTTCGGCCGCGAGATCGTCGAGCTGCACCTCGACCGCTGCATCGACGCCGGCCTGGCGATCTGCGGCATCAACGCCGAGGTCATGCCCGGCCAGTGGGAGTTCCAGATCGGCCCGGTCGACGCGCTGACCGTCTCGGACGACCTGTGGATCGCCCGCTACCTGCTGTACCGCACCGCCGAGGAGTTCGGCATCGACGCCACCCTGGACGCCAAGCCGGCCCGTGGCGACTGGAACGGCGCGGGTGCCCACACCAACTTCTCCACCAAGGCGATGCGCGAGGGCTACGACGCCATCATCACCGCCTGCGAGTCGCTCGGCGCCTCCCAGGAGAAGGTGCTGGAGCACGTCAACCAGTACGGTGACGACATTCAGTCCCGCCTGACCGGCAAGCACGAGACCGCCCCGTGGAACGTCTACTCGTACGGCGTCTCCAACCGCGGCGCCTCGGTCCGCATCCCGTGGCAGGTCGAGGTGGAGCAGAAGGGCTACATCGAGGACCGTCGCCCGAACGCGAACATCGACCCGTACGTGGTCACCCGCCTGCTGATCAACACCTGCTGCGAGGCCCTGGAGAAGGCCGGCCAGGTCTGATCCGCCCCGCGTGACGGCGCCCGCCGAACCCCTGCTCGGGGGGATCGGCGGGCGCCGTCGTGTTGCTCGACGCTACATCCTGACGAAACCGTGGGTGCGGCCGACCGGCACGAAACCGCGGCGGGCGTACCAGTGCTGCGGCCAGTCCTCGGCGTCCGCGACCAGGAAACGCAGGCCGTCCGGGGACTGCTCGGCGGCCAGGTGCAGGGCGGTGGTCAGCACCCGGTCCGCGAGGCCGCGGCGCTGCCGGTGCTCCGCCGTCGCCAGGTCCTCGATCTGTGCGGTGCCCGACGCGTCCTGGTACAGGTCCACCCAGGAGCCGAACTCGCCGTCCTCGTCCCGCGCCGCCAGGATCAGCACCCGGCCCGCGCCGGCCTTGCGGGCCGTGCGCCGCGACACCAGCTGCTCGATCGCGTCGTCCGGGGCCCACGGCAGCCAGCTGCGCCACTGCCGGTCCAGCATCGGCGCCAGGTCGGCAAGTTCGACCTGGTCCGCGCCGCCGGGAGCGGGCACCGGCCCCTGGTGGACCATCACCACCTCGACCTCGTGCCGGTACCCGGCCGCGACCAGGCCCGGGGACAGTGCCTGCGCGGACGCGTCGTCGAACACCGCGATCCGCCGGTGCCCCAGATGCCCGAGCACCTCCTCGGCCAGCCCCGCCACGTCCACCCCGCTCGGCGGGGCGTCCAGGATCAGCTGGTTGTGCTCGTGCGAATGCCGGTACCTCTCGCTCAACACCGCGAACCCGCCCGGCAGTTCGACCACCTCGTCGGCCTGCCTGCGGGCGAACCCGCGACGGAACTCCAGTGCTGTCCGCAGACTCTCCTCGCCCACCATCCGGCCATCGTAGGCCGGACCGGTGGCTCCGGCCGAAGGGATATTCGGCTTGAGTCTCCCGTGGGGGGAGACCGCACAGTGGGGTCATGGACGGCGAGGAGCTCGTGACGATCGGGGCGTTGGCGCGGCGGACCGGGCTGACGGTCAAGACCATCAGGTTCTACTCGGACACCGGGCTGGTGCCGTCCACGGACCGCAGCCCGGCCGGGTACCGGCGGTACGGGGCACGGGCCGTGGCGCGGCTGGAACTGGTGCGCACCCTGCGCGAATTGGGGCTCGACCTGGGCACGATCCGCCGGGTGCTGGACCGGGAGACCGCGGTCGGCGAGGTGGCGCGGGCCCACGCGGACGCCCTGGACGTGCAGATCCGCGCCCTGCGGCTGCGCCGGGCGGTGCTCCACGCGGTCGCCGAACAGGGAAGCGAAGGAGAGGAGATCGCGTTGATGCACCGACTGGCGAGGCTGTCCGACGAGGAACGCCGCCGAATGTTCGAGGAGTTCGCCGACGACACCTTCGGCGCGGTGGACGCCAACCCCGAACTGGTGGAACTGCTCCGGACGACAGTGCCGGAACTTCCGGAGGAGCCGAGCGCCACGCAGCTGACCGCGTGGGCGGAGCTCGCCGAGCTGACCCGGGACGGGGAGTTCCGCGCCTCGCTGCGGCGGATGGCCACCTACCAGGCGGCGGAACGCGCCGCCGGCGACACCACGGGACTGCACCACGAGCTGACCGAGCAGGTCCGGGAGGCCGTCGGCGGCGCGCTCTCGGCCGGCCTCGAACCGGGCTCGGCGCAGGCCGCGTAGGTGGTGGCCGGGCTCACGGCCCGCTACGCGGAGGTGTTCGGACGGCCGGACGACGCCGCGCTGCGGGACTGGCTGCTGACCAGGCTGGAGGTGGCGGGCGACCCCCGGGCGGAGCGCTACTGGGAACTGCTCGCCCGGATCAACGGCCGGCCGGTGCCGCCGTCGCTGCCCCGGTGTTCGGCTGGCTCACGGCGGCACTGACGGCCTGACGGCCGGCCCTGTGGTCGGTGCGGGGTGGTGGCTGCGCGCAGAGGCCTGGCGGTGCGACGGCTTGCCCGGCGCAGGACGGCGCCGCACGCGGGGGTCTGACGGGGCGCCGGGTCACTACGCTGGAGGTATGGCCGACACCCCGCCCCCCGACCCGTCCGGCGACTTCACCCCGCAGGAGGTGGCTCGTGGGCGGGCGCTGCGGCGGGCGCAGTTGCCGTGGGCGCTCGGCGGTCAGCTCGCCTCGCTGGCGCTGTCGGCCGTGCTCGGGTTCACGGCGGCCGGGGCGGGGCTGGTGACGGCGGTCGGCGGCTGGTTCGGGGGCAGTTGGGCGGCCGAGGTGCTGGGCGGGAGCGCGGCGCTGGTGCTGCTCGGGCGGGCCGTGACGCTGCCGTTCTCGGCCAAGGTCCGGACGGCCCGGGCCCGGTTCGGCCTGGTCACCCAGGGCTGGAAGGGCTGGGCGGTGGACGCGGCGCGCGGCACGGCGGTGACCCTGGCGCTGTTCCTGCCGCTGACGCTCGGCCTGTACGCGCTGATCGGGCACTCGCCGACGGGCTGGTGGGTGCCGGGCGCGCTGGCGGCGGCGCTGCTGACGGTCGCGATGTCGTTCCTGCACCCGCTGGTGTTCGAGCCGCTGTTCAACCGTTTCTCCTCGATGCCGGAGGGCGAACTGCGCACCGCACTCCTGGAGTTGGCCCGCCGCGACGGCATCGCGGTGCGCGACGTGCTGGTCGCCGACGCGTCCCGCCGCACCACCGCGCTGAACGCGTACGTGTCCGGCTTCGGCCCGACCCGGCGGATCGTGGTCTACGACACCCTGCTGGAGACCGCCGACCCCCGCGAGATCGAACTCGTTGCCGCGCACGAACTCGGCCACGTCAAGCACCGCGACGTCGCCACCGGCACCGTCCTGGGCGCGCTCGGCGCGGCCGTCGTGGTGCCGGTCCTGGCCGCGCTCCTCGCCTGGCAGCCACTGCTGGACGCGGCGGGCGCCGCAAACCCGCAGGACCCGCGCTCCCTGCCGCTGCTCGCGGCCCTCGCCGCCCTGCTCGGCGCCGCCAGCGTCCCCGCCCAGTGCGCGGTCAGCCGCCGGATCGAGACCCGCGCCGACCGGCACGCCCTCGAACTCACCGGCGACACCGACCAGTTCATCGCCATGCAACGCCGCCTCGCAGTCGCCAACGTCTCCGACCCCAACCCCCCACGCGCCCTCGAACTCCTCCTCGCCACCCACCCCAGCGCCACCCGCCGCATCGCCGCCGCCCGCAACTGGCGGGCCGCGCGGGGCTCCTGAGCGAAAGTGGTGGCCGGGCGGGGCGGGGGCGGGGGAGAATCCGGCACCGAGTACCGCGTACCGAGGAGGGGCACATGGGGGACCGTCCGCTGCTGATGCTGGATGTTGACGGGCCGATAGCACCGTACGGGGGGTTTCGCCGGCCCAGGGGCTACCGGACGCACCGGGTGGAGTCGCAGATGTGGCGGCAGCGGCAGCTCGATCAGGGGGTGCGCAATCCGAAGCCGCTGCGGGTCTGGCTGCACCCCGAGCACGGGCCGGCGCTGCTGGCGCTGCCGTTCAGCCTGGTGTGGGCGACGGCGTGGCGGGCGGAGGCGGACGAGCATCTGGCGCCGCTGCTCGGGTTGCCCAAATTCCCGTACGTGAACTGGGAGTCGATGCACCACGGCGACCCGGACGGGCTGCACTGGAAGACCCGGCAGTTGGTGACCTGGGCCGATCAGCAGCCGTTCGCGTGGGTGGACGACGAGATCGAGCCGCAGGACACCGAGTGGATCGCCGCCAACCATCCGGGCCCGGCGCTCACCCTGAAGATCGACCACCGGTACGGGCTGCAGCCCGAGCACTTCGCCCAACTCCGGCGCTGGGCCGAGGAGATCGGCCGGTGAGGGTCGCCGCGCTGTACCGCCACCCCGTGAAGTCGATGCTCGGCGAGGAGATCGTCCGGGCCCGGATCGACGAACGCGGCGTCGAGGGCGACCGCCGCCGCGCCCTGCTGGACGTGACCACCGGCCGGATCGCCAGCGCCAAACAGCCGCGCACCTGGCGGCAGTTGCTGACGCTGAGCGCCGAGACCAAGGACGACGGTGTGCGGATCACCGGCCCCGACGGCGGCGAGCTGGACGAGGACGGGATCAGCGCGCTGTTGGGCCGCCCCGTCCGGCTGATCGACGAACGGCCGCCCGGATCGGTGCTGCTGCGCTCGCTGCCCGAACAGGTGCTGGCGGACGGCATCGAGGCCGAAGTGGAGTACACCGTCCAGGACTTCGGCAAGGCCGCCGCCCCGGGCAGCTTCTTCGACTTCGCCCCGCTGCACCTGGTCACCACCGCCACGCTGGCCGGCGCGCCGGCGGTTCGGTACCGCCCCAATCTGGTCCTGGAGACGGACGGGGCGCCGTTCGAGGAGAACGCCTGGGTCGGCCGCGAGCTCACCCTCGGCCCGGACCTGCGCCTGCGGCTGATCGCCGCCAGCCCCCGCTGCGCCGTCCCCACCCTCGCGCACGGCGCGCTGCCCGCCGATCCGGAGGCGCTGCGCCGTCCGGCCCGGCTCAACCGGGTCGAACCGCTGCCCGGCATGGGGCCGTTGCCGTGCCTGGGGGTGTACGCGCAGGTCCTCGCCCCCGGCACGGTGGAGGCCGGGGACCAGGTCGAGCTGCACTGACGCGGCGTCAGCCGTCGATCGCGGCCGCCAGGGCGGTGAGGAAGCGGTCGGTGGTGTCGCGGTCGCGGACGGCCAGGCGCAGCCAGTCGGGGCCGAGGCCGGGGAAGGTGTCGCCGCGGCGGACGGCGAAGCCGGCGGTGCGCAGGCGGTCGCGGACGGCGGCGGCGTCCGGGAGTTGGATCAGGACGAAGGAGGCCGCGGGGTCGCCGTGCACCCGGACGTCCGGGAGTGCGGCGAGGCCCTTCAGCAGGTGTTCGCGGTCCAGTGCGGTGGCGCGGGCGGCGGCGTCGGCCTCGGCGAGGGCGGCGGGGGCGGAACAGAGTTCGGCGGCGGCCAGCGCGGGAGTGGAGACCGGCCACAGCGGCTGCGCGGCGGCGAGGTCGGCGACCAGGTCGGCGGGGGCGAGCAGGTAGCCGATCCGCAGACCGGCCAGGCCCCAGGTCTTGGTGAGGCTGCGCAGCACCACCACCCGGCCGGGCAGGTCGCGGGCCCCGGCGAGGGTCTGGGTCTCGCCCGGGTCGGTGTCCATGAACGCCTCGTCGATCACCAGGGTCCGCCCGGGCCGGGCGAGTTCGGCGAGTGCGGCGGCCGGGTGCAGGATGGAGGTGGGGTTGGTGGGGTTGCCGACCACCACCAGATCGGCGTCCTCGGGAACCGCCCCGGGCAGCAGGCGGAAGCCCTGCTCCGGCGTGAGGAGGACCCGGTGGACGGCGTGCCCGGCGTCCCGCAGCGCCGCCTCCGGTTCGGTGAACTGCGGGTGCACCACCACCGCGCGGCGCGGCCGCAGCACCCGGGCGAGCAGCACGAACGCCTCGGCCGCGCCGGAGGTGAGCAGCACCTCGGCGACGGGGCGGCCGTGCCGGGCGGCGACGGCGGCGCGGGCCGCGGAGCCGTCCGGGTAGGCGGCCAGCGTGTCCAGGGTCGCGGCGAGGTGCGCGCGCAGCCACGGCGGCGGGGTGCCGGTGCGGACGTTCACCGCGAGGTCCACCAGGCCCGAGGAGCGGACTTCGGCGTCGCCGTGATGGCGCAGATCGGGCTCGGTGTTCACCTGGTGGCCTCCTGGGTGGGTGCGGCGAGGGCCGCGGTGGCGGTCGCGGTGGCGTGGCGGGGCGCCAGCAGGCGGCCGCCCGGTCCGGCCGAGGCCAGCGCGGCGGCCTCCGCGACGCTCGGGGTGCCGACCGCCGCCGCCACCCGGGCGGAGCCGGCGACCGGGACGGCGGCCAGCACGGCGGCGGGGTGGCCGATCAGGGGGACGCCCAACTCCCGTGCGGCGGCGCGCAGTCCGGGCTCGGCGAGCTTGCTGTCCAGGGTGGCGACCAGGGCGACGGCGGAGCGGTCGAGGCCGCGGGCGGCGAGTGCGGCGTCGGCGGTGCGGAGCAGTTCCGCGGCGGGGGTGCCGCGGCGCAGCCCGAGCCCGAGCACCACCCGGAGGGGGAGCGCGGGGGCGGACGGCCGGCTTGTCACGCCAGGCCCTCCCGTTCCTCGTTCCCCGTGCCGGTCGTGCGCGCCGGGCCGGAAAGATCCCACCATGTCGGTCCGAGGCGGGTCAATCGGGGCAGGTGTGAGCCGCGCCGCTCCGCTGGCCGAAAAGCACCGGGGCGGCCTTGTCGGCCGACCAAGCGTTCGCTTGTTCTTAACCTGTCAAAAGGCTCGTCGGCCACCGCCCCCGCCTAGGGTTTCCGGCGCTCCACCAAGCGTGCTCCAACCGCCCTGTCCCGCACGTTCCTTGCCCCGGAGGGACCTCGCCATGACTGCCGCACCGCTCAGCCGCCGCACCAAGCGCCGCCTGACCGCGCTCGGAAGCACCGTCGCTCTCGCCGCCGCCTCGCTCGGCCTGTGGGCCGCCACCGGCTCCACCGCACAGGCCGCCGCACTGCCCGCGCCCGACCACGTCGTCGTCGTGGTGATGGAGAACCACGCCTACAGCCAGGTGATCGGCAGCTCCAGCGCCCCGTACCTGAACGGCACCCTGGTGGCCGGCGGCGCCAACCTCACCCAGTCCTACGGCCTGACCCACCCGTCCGAGCCGAACTACTACATGCTGTTCTCCGGCTCCAACCAGGGTCGCACCGACGACAGTTGCGTCAGCGTCGGCTCGATGACCGCGCCCAACCTGGCCTCCGAGTTGATCACCGCCGGAAAGAGCTGGGGCTCCTACAACGAGACCCTGCCCAGCCAGGGCTCCACGGTCTGCTCCAGCGGCAAGTACGCGCAGAAGCACAACCCGTGGTTCGGCTTCTCCAACGTGCCGACCAACACCGCCTACACCTTCGCCCAGTTCCCCACCGACTACACCACGCTGCCGAAGGTCTCCTTCGTGGTGCCGAACCTGTGCAGCGACATGCACGACTGCTCGGTCTCCACCGGCGACACCTGGATCAAGAACAACCTCGGCGCGTACGCCACCTGGGCGCAGACCCACAACAGCCTGCTGGTGGTCACCTTCGACGAGGACAACAGCCTCTCCGGCAACCGCATCCCGACCGTGGTCTACGGCCAGCACGTGATCCCCCACTCCACCAGCTCCACCACCTACAACCACTACAACGTGCTGCGCACCCTGGAGGACCTGGCCGGCCTGAGCGCCCACGCGGGCAACGCCGCCTCCGCCTCCGACATCACCGGCATCTGGAACTGACGCCGGATGTACCTCGCGGACGCCCGCTCCACCAGGACCGACCGCGCCGTGCCCGTCACCGGCACCCTCCGCCGCGGCCTCCTCTGGGGCGCGGGGGCCCCCGCCCGGGCCCCCCCCCGGGGGCGGCGCGCCGCCGTCCCCGGCACCGTGCTCGCGCTCGGCGCCGTCAGCCTGGTCACCGACATCTCCTCCGAGATGGTCAGCGCGGTCCTGCCGCTGTACGTGGTCACCGCGCTCGGCCTGTCCCCGCTCGGCTTCGGCCTGCTCGACGGCATCAACAACGGCGTCGGCGCGCTGGTCCGGCTGCTCGGCGGCCACCTCGCCGACCGCAGCCCGCGCGGCCACAAGCTTGTCGCCGGGATCGGCTACGGCCTGTCCGCGCTGTGCAAGCCACTGCTGCTGCTGGTCCACACCGTGCCGCTGATCGGCGGCGTCCTCGCGATCGACCGCACCGGCAAGGGCCTGCGCACCGCACCCCGGGACGCGATGATCTCGCTGGCCACCGCGCCCGAGCACCGCGGCCGGGCGTTCGGCGTGCACCGGGCGATGGACACCACCGGCGCGCTGCTCGGCCCGCTGCTCGCCTTCGCGGTGCTGCGGATCGCCGACGACCGGGCCGAACGCGCCAGCTACAGCGCGGTGTTCACCGTCTCCGGCTGCGTCGCGGTGCTCGGCGTGCTGCTGCTGGTGCTGTTCGTGCCGGGCCGGACGACTCCGGTAGCCACCGGCCCGGGGCCGCGCCCCACCCTGCGGGACGCGCTCGCCCTGCTGCGCCGCCCCGCGCTGCGCCGGCTCACCCTGGCCGCCGTGCTGCTCGGCCTCACCACCGTCAGCGACTCCTTCCTGTACCTGCTGCTGCAACGCCGACTCGGCCTGCCCGCCCACCTGTTCCCGCTGCTGCCGCTCGGCACCGCCGCCGTCTTCCTGACCCTGGCCGTCCCGCTCGGGGTGATCGCCGACCGGATCGGCCGCCGCACCCTCTTCCTGGCCGGCCACGCCGTGCTGCTCGGCGGGTACGGCGTGGTGCTCTCCCCGCTGCGCGGCGCGGGCGCCGCCGTGTTGGTCCTGCTGCTGCACGGCACCTTCTACGCCGCCACCGACGGGGTGCTCGCCGCCGCCACCGCCGCGACCGTCCCCGACGGCCAACAGGGCGCCGGACAGGCCCTGGTCGGCACTGGCCAGGCGCTCGCCCGCTTCACCTGCTCGCTCGCCTTCGGCGCCGCCTGGACGCTGTGGGGCCCGCGCGCCGCCCTCACCGTCACCGCCCTGTCCCTGGCCGCCGCCGCCCTCGCGGCCACCCGCCTGCTCCGTCCGACCGCCACGACCGGCTGACGCGCCACGACCGGCCCATGAGCTGCGACCCGCGCACCCTCGCCCACGAACCCCCACCGACGAACTCCCGCCCACGAACCCCCGCCCGTAGGGCACGCGGCAAGGCTGCTCGCTCGGTTCGTCTCCTTCCTTCTCGCCCGTCAACTCGCCCGGAGGGCACCCCACATGACCGCTCCCGTTGTCGTCGAACCGGACTCCGAAGCGCCCGAACCCCCGGCAGGGGGCGCCTCGTTGCGGCGCAAGGTGGTGGTGCTGGCGGTCGCCGTGGTGCTGCTGGCCGGGGTCGGGACGTTCGCGGTCCGGTACGCCGCCGGCCGGGCGGACCGGCGCAACCAGGAGCAGGCCGGCGGGCCGCCGGTGCGCGCGGGCGCGGTGACGCTGGAGCCGACGGGACGTCAACTGCTGCTGCGCAACCTGGCCTGGGGCCCGCACCGGGACGAGGTTGCCGCGCTGCCCGCCGACCACCCGGACGGCGCCCGCACCGCGTCCGGCGTGAAGTGCCTGCGCTTCCACGCCGCCGCCGGCACCGGTATCTGCCTGCAGGCCGAGCACGGCGCGCTCGACGACACCTACCACGCGTCCGTACTCGACGCCTCGCTGCACGAGATCAAGCGCTTCCCCGCGCCCGGCATCCCCACCCGCGCCCGGGTCTCGCCGTCGGGACACCTGGCCGGCTGGACGGTGTTCGTCAGCGGCGACTCCTACGCGGGCACCAACTTCTCCACCCGCACCGCGATCGTCGACACCCGCAGCTGGCAGTTCTACGACAACCTGGAGACCTTCCAGGTGCTGAAGGACGGTCACCCCGTGCAGGCGTCCGACCTCAACGTCTGGGGCGTCACCTTCGCCGCCGACGACAACCGCTTCTATGCGACGGTCGCCACCGGCGGCCAGACCCACCTGGTGCAGGGCGACCTCGCCGCCCGCACCCTGACCACCCTGCACCAGAACGTCGAGTGCCCCGCGCTCTCCCCGGACGGCACCCGGGTCGCCTACAAGAAGCGGGTGGCCGGCGCCGACCCGGCCGCGCCGTGGCGGCTGTACATCCTCGACCTCGCCACCATGGCCGAGACCGCGACCGCCGAGCAGCGCAACATCGACGACCAGGCGCTCTGGTCCGACGGCCACACCCTGCTGTACTCGCTGCCCGGCGACTACGGCTCCGACCTGTGGACCGTCCCCGCCGACGGCACCGGCGCCCCGGCGGTGCTGGTGCACTCCGCCGTCGCCCCCGCGTATCTCGGCTGACAGCCCGCCCGGTCGCCGGTAACGTCCCGCGTCAAGATCGACACGAAGGACGCGATGAACGAGAAGACCGGCACCGGTCGGCCCTGGCGCGGGTCGCTGTACGCGCTGCTCACCCTGCTCTGCTGCGCGGTGCCGACCGGCCTGCTGACCTGGTGGTTCGGCGGCTCGGAGGGCGTCGAGCTGCTGCACACCGTCACGCCGACCGCGATGATCCTGGTGGTCGCGCTGAACTACCGCACCCCCGGCGGAGGAGTGGCGGCGTTCGTCGCCGGGGGACTGGCGCTCTGGCTGAGCTTGGTCGGGATGGCGGCGGTCCGGACCGCCGCGCTGGCCGAGAACGGGCAGCAGATCGTCGTCACCGTCACCGCCGTCCACCCGCGCAGCGGCACCCACCTCCCCTCCTGCGAGGTGAGCCGGCCCGACGGCACCGCCGTCCGCCACCCGGTGGCGGCGTGCGACCTCCGCGTCGGCGGTCAGCTGACGGTGACCGCCGACCCGACCGACCGGCAGGCCCCGATCCGGGAACCCCTCGACGCGGCCACCCCCGTGCACCGGACCGAGGGCGTGGGCGCCGCGCTGGTCGCGCTGCTGGTCTCCCTCCCGTTCTGGGCGGGCCGCCGCCCGCAGCGGCGCCCGGCGGTCGCAGCCGGGTAACCCGGCTGAGGGCGGCTTCCGGGCAGGAGTAGCGTCCCTCTTGATCCGAATGATCATCGGGACGGCGAGCGGACGGTCGCCGAGGTCATCGCCGTCACTCCGGGCGAGGGCAGGAAGAGCCGCCCGTCCTGTGAGCTGCGGGCCGCCGACGGCCGGGACCTCCAGGGCCGGCTCCGCTCGTCCGAATACCGGGTCGGTGACCGCCTCAGCGTCACCTTCGACCCGGCCGGGCGGGTGGAGTCGATCGCGGGCGCCCCCGACCCGGACGGCCGGGCGTTCACCACCGAGGTCCTGGGCGCCGTACTGGCCCTGCTGGCCCTGTCGATGCCGCTGTGGGGACGGCTGGGCCCGCGCCTGAAGCGAAGCCAGGAGACTGCTGCGGCCTGACCGTCCACACCGCGCCGACTGCGGAGCAACCTCCCCTCGTTCGAACGGTGAACGGGGGGAGTGGCGATGAGTGTGACGCCGATGGTGCTGCCGCTGTGGGCTTGCGGGGCCCGCGCATGCAGGAGCACCGGCAGTAGGCCGGGGCTGACGGTCCGTCACTCCCGGCGGTCGCGCCACCGCTGCAGCATCTCCTGGATCTCGACCCGCAGGAAGGCGAAGAACTCCAGGGACTCGGCGAGGCGTTGACCGGCCGGGGTGTCCGGGCCGAGTGCGTCGACGCCCTCGACCAGGCTGGACTCGAAGCGGGACAGCGTGTGGTCGCGGTTGGCGGTGGCCTCGTACCAGACGTGGTCGTGGACGCGGTAGCGGTCCCGGCGGGTGCCGGGCTCGCGCTCCCGGCTGACCAGGTCGACCTGGGTCAGGTAGCGGACGGCGCCGGAGACGGCGGCGGGGGAGATCTGGAGCAGTTCGCCCAGTTCGGCGGAGGTCAGCCGTCCGGAGTCGGCGGTCAGCAGGGCGGTGAACACCCGGGCCGACATCCGGGGGAACCCGGCGTCCGCGAGCACGGTGGCGAACCGTTCCACGAACTCCGACACCGCCGCCCGATCCCGCCGCGCGTCCACCGGATCCCGTCGCGCGTCCACGTCGCCCACCTCGCTCGCCTGCACCATCAGAACCCTCCCCGACACCGCCCGGGCGGGCGTCCGCCCACCTTCACACACCTTCGGCGGCCATGCGAAGATCCGGGACCTTCGGTGACTTCACGGATTTGTGAAACCAGAGTAGCGTCGAGCCCATGACGACCGCCATCTCGGTGTCCGGCCTGGTGAAGACCTTCGGCCGCACCCGCGCCCTGGACGGACTGGACCTCACGGTCGAGCAGGGCGAGGTTCACGGGTTCCTCGGCCCCAACGGGTCGGGCAAGTCCACCACCATCCGCGTTCTGCTCGGACTGCTGCGCGCCGACTCCGGCACCGCCACCCTGCTCGGCGGCGACCCGTGGCGCGACGCCGTCCCGCTGCACCGCCGAATCGCCTACGTGCCGGGCGATGTGACGCTGTGGCGCAACCTCTCCGGCGGGGAGGCGATCGACCTGCTCGGGCGGCTGCGCGGCGGACTCGACCCGGCCCGCCGGGCCGCACTGCTGGAGCGCTTCGAGCTGGACCCCACCAAGAAGGGCCGCGCCTACTCCAAGGGCAACCGGCAGAAGGTCGCGCTGGTCGCGGCGTTCGCCGGCGACGCCGACCTGCTGATCCTGGACGAGCCCACCTCCGGCCTGGACCCGCTGATGGAGGAGGTGTTCCGCGAGTGCGTCGCCGAGGCCCGCGAGCGGGGCACCACGGTGCTGCTGTCCAGCCACATCCTGTCCGAGGTGGAGGCGCTCTGCGACCGGGTGTCGATCATCCGGGCCGGGCGCACCGTGGAGACCGGCACCCTCGACGAGCTGCGCCACCTCACCCGCACCTCGGTGGACGCCGTCCTCACCGGACCGCCGCCGCGCCCCGCCTACGCCCACGACCTGACCATCGACGGCAACCGGCTGCGCTGCCAGGTCGACACCGAGCAGCTCGGCACCCTGCTCACCGAGCTCACCGCCGTCGGCGTCCACAGTCTCACCAGCCGGCCGCCGACGCTGGAGGAACTCTTCCTGCGCCACTACGAGAACGCGGCCGACACCCCCTCGACGGCGGCAGCCCGATGAGCGGCTACGCGCTGACCGGCACCGGCACCCTCTACCGCCTCGCCCTGCGCCGCGACCGCATCGCCCTGCCGGTGTGGGTGTACATCGGCACCGGCATGGTCGCCTCCACCGCCTTCTCCTTCCGCACGCTGTACAGCGACGAGGCCTCCCGCCGGACCTTCGCGGCCAGCATCGACGGCAACGGCTCGCTGCGCGCCCTGTACGGCCCGATCTTCGACGGCTCCACCATCGGCGGGCTGACCGCGTGGCGGATGGGCGTGTTCGGGGCGGTGCTGGCGGCGCTGATGTCCACCCTGCTGGTGGTGCGGCACACCCGCGCCGAGGAGGAGGACGGCCGGCTCGAACTGATCGGCGCCGGCGCCGTCGGCCGGTGCGCCCCACTGACCGCCGCCCTGGCCACCGCCCTCACCGCGAACGCCGCGCTGGCCGCGCTGGTGACGATCGCGCTGCTGGCGGCCGGTCAGGCCCTGACCGGGGCGCTGGCGTTCGGCCTCGCGCTCGGCGCCACCGGAGTGTTCTTCGCCGCGCTGGCCGCCGTCACCGCGCAGGTCGCCGAGACCGGGCGGGCCGCCAACGGCCTGGCCGGGGCGGGGATCGGTATCGCCTTCGTGCTGCGCGCCGTCGGCGACTCCGGCAGCGGCACGGGCTGGGCGAGCTGGCTCTCCCCGATCGGCTGGAGCGAACAGGTCCGCGCGTTCGCCGGCGACCGCTGGTGGGTGCTGGCGCTGCCGCTGGGCGGGGCCGTGCTGCTCACCGCGCTGGCCCGCACCCTGGTCGAACGCCGCGACCTGGGCGCCGGACTGCTCCCGCAGCGCCCCGGCCCCGCCGTCGCCGCACCCGGCCTGGCGAACGCCGGCGCACTGGCCCGCCGCCTGCAGCGCGGCGCCCTGCTCGGCTGGACGCTGGCCTTCGCCGCGGGCGGCGCGGTGTTCGGCAGCGTCGCCAAGGGCGTGGTCGACCTGGTCGGCGACAACCAGCAGATGGCCGACATGATGGCCCGGCTCGGCGGACAGCAGGGCGTGCTGAACGCCTACCTGTCCGCCATCGCCGGGGTGTTCGGGATGATCGCCGCCGTGTACGCCGTGCAGTCCGTGCTGCGGCTGCGCGCCGAGGAGAGCGCCGGCCGGGCCGAACCCGTACTGGCGGGCACCGTCTCCCGGCTGCGCTGGGCGGGCGGACACCTGCTGTTCCCGCTGTTCGGCACCGCCGTGCTGCTGGCCGCCGCCGGCGCCACCGCCGGGCTGGCGCAGGGCGCCGTGCTCGGCGACGCCGCCGGCCACGGGACGGGCGACGCCGTCGCCCGGATGCTCGGCGGCACGCTGGTCCAGCTGCCCGCGGTGTGGCTGACCGCCGCCGTGGCCCTGGCCGTGTACGGCCTGCTGCCGCGCTGGACGGCGGCCGGCTGGGCCGGATTCGGCGCGTTCGTACTGGTCGCCTGGCTCGGCCCGATCCTGCAACTGCCGCAGTGGGTGCTCAACCTGTCGCCCTTCACGCACCTGCCGCACCTGCCCGGCGGGACGTTCACCGCCGCGCCGCTGCTGTGGATCACCGCCCTGGCCGCACTCGCCGCCGCGGCGGGCCTGACCGGGCTGCACCGCCGCGACCTGGGCTGACAACCGGGCACAGCCCGACGCACCGGCTCCGGCCGAGGGCGGGCCGGCCGAGGGCGGGCCGGCCGAGGGTCGGCTGGCCGGGCGCGCTCCGGCCGGGGGCGCACTGGCCGGAGGCGCCGGGCAGACCGGGGTGGTACCGGTCGGGGGCGCCGGGCAGACCGGGGTGGTACCGGTCGGGGGCGCCGGGCAGACCGGGGTAATACCGGTCGGGGGCGCCGGGCAGACCGGGGTAATACCGGTCGGGGGCGCCGGGCAGACCGGGGTGGTGTTGGCCGCGGGCGGACCGGCCGGGGCTGCGCCGGCCGTGGTCGGGCCGGTCGGGTCCACGTCGGCGGTGCCCGCGTCGGCCGGGTCCGTGCGGGTCGGTCCGTGCGGGTCGGGTTCGCGTTGGTCGTGGCTGCGTTGGTCGTGGTGGGGCCGGTCGGGTGCGTGTTGGCGGTGTCCGCGCGGGTCGGGTGCGCGTTGGTCGTGGCTGCGCGGGTCGGGTGCGCGTTGGTCGTGGTGGGGCCGGTCGGGTGCGTGTTGGTCGTGGCTGCGCGGGTCGGGTGCGCGTTGGTCGTGGTGGGGCCGGTCGGGTGCGTGTTGGTCGTGCCCGCGTCGGCCAGGTCCGCGCGGGTCGGGCTCACGCTGGCCGTGGCATGCGTTGGCCGTGGTCGGGCCGGTCGGGTCCACGCCGGCGTGCCCGCGTTGGTGGTGCCCGCGCCGGCCGGGGCCGCGCTGGGCGGGCTGGCTCCGGTGAGGCCCGCGCTGAGCGAATCGCACTGGCCTCACCCGGCCTTCGGGCAGAACGCGTCCCGGGCCGGGCGGTGGCCGGTGGTCAGGAACTCCGTCACCAGTGCGTCGCCGCAGGCGTTTCCGTGGGCGAGGTAGGCGCCGTGGCCGCCGGAGTCGATCGTGACCATCCTGGCCCGGTCGCCGAACGCCGTGCGCAGCTTGAGCGCCCCCGAGTAAGGCGTGGCCGGGTCGCGCAGGTTCTGCACCAGTAGCACGTTGGACGGCCCGTCGTCGGTGACCCGCATGGGCGGCTCGGCGGGCTGCCAGTGCCAGAACGCGCAGGCAGTGGCGTTCACCGGCATGCCGGCCGTGAGCGGGTGCGCGATCCGGTCGGCGGCCACCGCCGCGGCGTACGAGCCGAGGTCGTGCGGCCAGGCGACGTCGTTGCACAGGGTGGCCACGGTGACCGCCGTGGAACTCTGCAGCTGCGCCAGCGCCGCCGCGTCCGGCGCGGGGCCCGGGTCGGGCAGGGGGCGGTGGCCCTGGGCGGCCTGGAGCAGGGCGGCCACGGCCGGGAACTTGGTGTCCGCGTACAGGCCGTTCAGCAGCGTGCCGCGCAGGCCGTTGCCGTCCAGTACGCCCGGGTTGTGGCCGGGCCAGGGCAGCGGGGCCGCGTCCAACTGCTCGGCGGCCGTCAGGTAGGCGGTGCGGACCTGCTCGGGGGTGTCGGCGATCCGGAACTCGCCCGCCTCGGGGGAGGACGCCCAGGCCGCGAAATCCGGGAAGCGGTCCTCCGCGCCGGTGGCGAAGGCGGCCAGCCAACTGCGTTCGGCCCGAAACGGATCAGGGTTGTCGTTGCTGTCCAGCAGGATCCGGTCGGTGCGGTTGGGGAACATCGTCGCGTACGCGGCGCCCGCGTAGGTGCCGTAGGAGACGCCCCAGGCGGAGATCCGGCGTTCGCCGAGGGCCTGCCGGATCCGGTCGATGTCCCGCGCCTCGTTCCGGGTGGTGATGCTGTGCAGCACCGGGCCGCCGTTCGCCGCGCAGTGGTCGGCGATGCGTTCGGCAGTGGTCAGGCCGGCATCGCCGCCGTGGCCGTCGGGCGCGGGCCAGGGCAGCAGCTTGCCGGGCGCCAGGTCGGCGTAGTCCAGCCCGCAGGAGACCGGGCTGGACCGGCCGACGCCGCGTGGGTCGAAGCCGATCAGGTCGTACCGGTCGAGCACCGACCGGGGCAGCCGTTTCACGGCGCTGCTCGGCCCGTTCAGACCGGAGCCGCCAGGACCGCCCGGGATCATGACCAGCACCCCGCGCCGCTGATCGGGCCGGGCGGCGGGGATCCGGGAGACGGCCAGCGACAGTGACGGCCCGTCGGGCTGCGCGTAGTCGACCGGGACGGTGATCTCGGCGCACAGCTGGCGCCCGTCCGCCGGGCCGCCCGCGCACGCGCCCCAGGCAGGGCGGTCGGGGCGGTCGGCGGCGGACGCTCCGGCGGCGAGCGGTGCCGTCAGGCCGAGCAGGACGGTGGTGGCGGCGGCGAGGGCGGCGCCTCGATGAGTGATTCGCATGGCCGCAAGTCTTCGCCGCCGCGCCGCCCGGATCGATCCCCCAGGCCTCCGTCTTTTTCCTGGTGCCAGCCTCACCGGAAACCCTATAGCCAGCTACAGAACAGGAGTTGACGCCACCTCAGGCAGTGGACCGCACCGTGACGACGGGCTCATGGTGGACCGGGAAGTTCACCGAGGAGGCGATGAAGCAGTCCCGGCCCGCCGGGCCGTGCAGGGCCTCGGCCTGCTCGCGCATCGACTCCTCGGCGATCTCCACCCGGGGCCGCAGCATCGCCCCGGTGAAGTGGCCACCGCCGCCCGAGGTCTCCATGGTGGCCTCCGCCTCGTCCGTGTAGGACAGCACCGTCACGCCGTTGCGCGCGCAGTGCGACAGGTACGACAGCATGTGGCACTGGGCGAGCGCGGCCAGCAGGAACTGCTCCGGGTTCCACCGCGAACGGTCGCCGCGGAACGTCGGGTCGGCGCTGCCGAGCAGGGTCGGCACCCCGTCCGAGGAGATGTCGTGGTCGCGGGAGTACGAGCGGTAGGTGTCGGTACCGGTACCGAGGTTGCCGGTCCAGTCGACACGGACCGCGTAGTGGTGGGACAGGGCCATCGGGTCACTCCTTCTCGGGCGGCCGGGCGGCGGCGCAGGTGTCCAGGACGTGCCGCCGGGCGGCCGCCCCGGCAGCGGCCGGATCCCCGGCGGTGACGGCGGCCAGCAGCTCACGGTGCTGGTCGTCCACCAGGGCGGTGCGGTCGGGCGCGTGCAGAGAACGGTGGGTGGAGACCTGGATCTGGTCCCACAGCCGCTCCAGCGCGTGCAGCGCGACGGGGTTGGCGGCAAGCTCCGCGACCCGCCGGTGGAACTGCCGGTTCAGCCGCACCGCCTCCGTCAACTCGCGCTCCACGGTGGCCCGGTGAGTGCGGTAGGCGAGCGCCGCCAGGTCGGCCAGCTCGGCCGGGGCCAGCCGGCCCGCCCGCTGCCGCTCGGCCGCGAGCTCGGCGGTCAGCGCCTCCAGTGCGGCCCGCACCCGGTAGACCTGCGACAGCTCCTCCGCGGACAGCTCCACCACCCGGACGCCGCGCCCGGCGGCGACCAGCAGGCCGTCCGCGGTCAGCGCCCGGAACGCCTCCCGGACCGGAGTGCGGCTCACCCCCAGGGTCTGTGCGACCTCCACCTCGCCCAGCCGCGCCCCCGGTGGGTAGCGGCCGTCCAGGATCAGTTCCCGCAGGCTGCGGCGGGTGCTCTCGCTCTGCACAGCGGCAGCGTAGTGCGATGTATGCATTGCATGCAATGGTCGCGCGGGCAGCGCCGGGGCGCCGACGGGGAACTCGTTGGGAGAGTGACGGACCGGTCCGCTATATTCGCGCAGCCGTCGAACAGTTCCACGCCCCAAGGGGGAAACACCCATGTCGTTCGACCAGGAGCGCTCGGGGGAGGCCGGCCCCGACGCCGCACATGCCGCAGGTGCGGAGGGGAGCGCGCGGGTCGAAGCCGCGACGGCCGAGTCGTCGTCGGCCGAGGTGGCGTCAGCTCCGGCCGCGCCGATGCCGGAGGCCGAGGGGGCCCTGCCGGTGGCCGGGACTTCCCTCCGCAAGCAGCCGGCCGCGCCGCCCGTGGATGCCGAGGGTGTCCCGCCGGTGGCCGCGATCCCGTTCAGCAAGCAGCCGGCCGCGCCCGAGGCGGCGGCTCCCGCCGCAGGGGGAGACGGGGCTGCCGAGTCGTCGTCGGCTGAGCTTTCGTCGTCCGAGGTGCCGTCAGTTCCGCCCGTGCCCGTCGATGTGCCGCAGCCGCCCGCCGTGCCGCAGCCGCCCGTCGCGCCGCAGCCGCCCGCCGCGCCGCAGCCGCCCGCCGTGCCTCCCGTGCCCGTGAACCCGTGGGCGCCGCCCGCCCCTGGCGCCGTGCCGGCCGGTTCGGCGCCCGTTCCGCCCATGGCGCCCGTGCCGCCCGTGGCGAACCCGTGGGTCGCGGCCGCGCCCGGGGAGCCTGTGGCGGCCGGGGGCAATCCGTGGGCGCCGACGGGTGTTCAGCAGCCGTGGGGGACGGGCGGGTTCCCGCCGCCCGGGACGCCGGGCGCGCCGACCGGGCCGATGATGATGTACCCGGTGCCGCAGCGGTCGCTGTACACCAACAACCTGGCCATCGCCTCGCTGATCGTCGGCATCGTCTGCTGCTACTTCGGCTTCATCGGCATCGGCCTGGGCATCGGCGCGCTGCGCCAGATCAAGCGGACCGGCGAGCGCGGCAAGGGGCTGGCCATCTCCGGCATCGTGGCCGGCAGCCTCGGCATGGTGCTGTTCGTCGTCTCGGTGATCGGTGGCGCCTTCAGTGTCGACGACTTCGAGAACGACGGCTCCGGGCCCTCGCACGTGACGTCCACCTCGGCCGCCGGTACGCCGGATTCGCCGTTCCGGCTGCGGGTCGGTCAGTGCTTCAACCGTACCGTGACGGGCAACGCCAAGCCCGTGGACTGCACGTCCTCGCACGACGGCGAGGTCTACTGGGCGCAGCCGACCAGCAAGCAGGACAACAAGTACCCGGGCGAGGACGCGCTGAAGGCGGAGGCCGACGAGGTCTGCCCGACCCACCTGGACACCTACGTGGCGGACACCTGGACGATCCCGGACGCGGTGTCGACCTTCTACTACTATCCCGACCGGCTGGGCTGGGCCAGCAGCCGCCGCATCGTCTGCTTCCTGGGCAACAGCGACAAGACCGGGCGTACCGGATCGCTGCAGAAGTACCCCAGCACCCTGACCACCGACCAGCGTCAATTGCTCGACGCCACCAACCAGTTCGACCGCGCCTGGATCAAGGGACCGGACGAGGACGTCGAGGTCGAGGACGACCCGCAGGCGTACCGGAGCTGGGCCAAGGACATGAGCGTGGCCGCCACCAAGCAGGCAACCATGCTGAAGGCCGCGCACTGGAACACCGCCGACAAGGCGACCGTCGACCGCCTGATCGCGAAGTCGATGGCGGCGTCCGACCACTACCTGGCGGCCTCCCGGTCCACCGACAACGCCACGCTCCGCCGTGAACTGGGCCTCGCCGAGGACAACCTGGGCGACCAGGAGATCATCTCGCTGCGCCGCGCACTGGGTCTGGCGACCGCGCAGGAGGAGCCGGCCAAGAAGGGCAGCCAGCCGGTCTGACCGGCCGTGCGGGGGGCGCGCCGGGGGCGCGGCGGCGGACCCCCACCGAGAGCGCCCGGCGGGGGAGGGCGGCCAGGGGGGGGCGGGCCCGGCCCG
>NZ_JBHWEN010000020.1:48494-144345 GCF_042734215.1 Kitasatospora sp. NPDC059673
GGGCGCCGGGCGTGGGGGCCGCGGCCATCTGGGCCCCCCCCGCGGTGCCGGGCGGCGGGGGGCGGGGCGGGCGGGGGGCGGGCCCCCGACCCCGCACCGTCAGCTCCCGTCGTGCGAGGCCGCCCAGGCGGCGGCGTGCCGGACCAGCCGGGTCGCCAGGGCGGGGGCGCCCGTCCAGTGCAGGTGCAGGTAGGAGGCGTGCACCGAGCCGTGCAGGTGGCCCTCGGTGTGCGGGCCGGTAGGGGTGCGCCAGCCCCAGGCGGGGGACGGGCCGGCCGCCGGTTCGGTGACGGTGCGGTGGAACTCGTGGCCGCGCACCCTGGTGCCGGCCGCGGCGAGCGGCGAGTCGGCGAGTGCCACCGCCTCCCGGTAGCCGAGCGTCAGCCGGGGCGTCATCCGGGCCGTCGCGTCCAGCACCCCGCACATCGGCAGGCCGTCCAACTCCCGCCCCAGATACAGCAGTCCGGCGCACTCGCCGACCACCGGCGCGCCGCTCGCGGCCAGCTGGGCGACCGCCGCCCGCAGGGGCGCGTTCGCGCTCAGCTCCGAGACGTACACCTCCGGGAATCCGCCGCCTATCACCAACGCCGATGTCCGCTCCGGCAGTTGCTCGTCGTGCAGCGGGTCGAACGGCACCACCTCGGCCCCGGCGGCGGCCAGCAGTTCGGCGTTCTCCGCGTACGAGAAGGAGAACGCCGCGCCGCCCGCCAGCGCGATCCGCGGCCGGGGGCCGACCAGCGGCTCCACCTCGGCCGCCGGCTCCCACGCCGTGCAACCGAGCGGCGGGGCGGTCCGGGCCAGCGCCAGCACCTCGTCCAAGTCGACCGAGGCGGCGACCAGTTCACCCATTTCGCGGACCGCCCGCAGCGCATCGGCGGAACGTTCCGCGGCCGGGACCAGGCCCAGGTGCCGGGACGGGGTGTCCACCGCCTTCGCCCGCCGCACCGCGCCGAGCACCGGCACCCCGGAGCCCTCCTCCAGGGCCTCCCGCAGCAGCGTCTCGTGCCGGTCCGAGGCCACCTTGTTGAGGATCACCCCGGCGAGGCGCACCTGCGGATCCCAGGACGCGAAGCCGTGCACCAGCGCCGCCACCGAACGGGACTGCGAGGAAGCGTCCACCACCAGCACCACCGGCGCCCGCAGCAGCTTCGCGACCTGCGCCGTGGACGCCAACTCGCCGCGCCCCGCCGCCCCGTCGTACAGGCCCATCACGCCCTCGACCACCGCCACGTCCGCCCCGGCCGCGCCGTGCGCGAACAGCGGGGCGATCCGCTCCGGGCCGCTCATCCAGGCGTCCAGGTTGCGGCCCGGACGCCCGGCGGCCAGCGCGTGGTAGCCGGGGTCGATGTAGTCCGGGCCGACCTTGTGCGGGGACACCTTCAGCCCGCGCGCGGCCAGCGCCGCGATCAGGCCGGTGGCCACCGTGGTCTTGCCCGCGCCGGAGGACGGGGCGGCCACCACCAGCCGGGGAATGCTGTCGTTCAACGGTCTACCACTCAATACCGCGCTGGCCCTTGCGGCCCGCGTCCATCGGATGCTTCAGCTTCGTCATCTCGGTGACCAGATCGGCCAGTTCGAGCAACTGCTCGGGTGCGTTGCGGCCGGTCACCACCACGTGCTGGCTGCCCGGCCGGCCCCGCAGCACCTCCACCACCTCCGCCACGTCGATCCACCCCCAGTGCAGTGGGTAGGTGAACTCGTCCAGCACGTAGAACCGGTACGTCTCGGCCGCCAGATCCCGCTTGACCTGCGCCCAGCCCTCGCGGGCCGCCTCCTCGGACGACTCGATGTCCCGCTGCACCCACGACCAGCCCGAACCCATCTTGTGCCACGCCACCGTGCCGCCCTGCCCGGACTCGCCGAGGACGCGCAGCGCGTTCTCCTCGCCGACCTTCCACTTCGCCGACTTGACGAACTGGAACACCCCGATCGGCCAGCCCTGGTTCCACGCCCGCAGCGCCATCCCGAACGCCGCCGTGGACTTCCCCTTGCCCGGTCCGGTGTGCACCGCCGTGATCGGCAGCGTCCGTCGCTGACGGGTGGTCAGTCCGTCGTCCGGAACGTTCTCCGCAACTCCCTTGGGCATGTGGTTCACGCCGCCTTTCGTGTCGTCGAAGCAGTAGAGGTCATCGCTGTCCGGGTCTCGCGCACCAGCGCGGCCACGCCCTCGGCCCGCAGCTCGTCCAGACTCACCGCGTCACCGTTCAGGTGCGCCGCCAACTCCCTTGCCAGGCCCAGCCGGACGGGACCCGACTCGCAGTCCAGCACCACCGCGGCCACCCCCTGCGCCGCCAGCAGCCCCGCCGCCCGGTGCGAACGCGCCACCGCGTCGCGCGACCCCGTCGCCCGGCCGTCGGTCACCACCACCAGCAGCGCGCGCCGGTCCGGGTCGCGCAGCCGCTCCACCCGCAGCACCTCGTGCGCCCGCAGCAGACCCGCCTCCAGCGGCGTCCGCCCACCGGTCGGCAGCTGCTCCAGCCGGGCCGCGCCCACCTCCACCGAGGAGGTCGGCGGCAGCGCCAGCTCCGCACCGGAACCCCGGAACGTCACCATGCCGATCTTGTCGCGCCGCTGGTAGGCGTCCATCAGCAGCGACAGCACCGCGCCCTTGACCGCCGTCATCCGCTGCCGGGCCGCCATCGATCCGGACGCGTCCACCACGAACAGCACCAGGTTCGACTCCCGCCCCCGGCGCACCTGTTCGCGCAGATCGTCCCGCCGCAGCACCAGCGCCCGGCCGGCCCGCCCGCGCGCCACCTGGTGCGGCGCCGCCGCCCGCAGCGTCGCACTCAGGTGCAGCCTGGTCAGCCGCCCCTGCGGACGGCGCGCCCGCACGGTGTGCCCGGCGTCCGTCTCGGCGGGGGAGCGCCGTCCCTGCGCGCCCCGGCCGGTACCGTCCACCTTGAACAGCCTTGTCCGGTACGGGTGTTCGGCCGCCACCGGGGACGACTCCCGGGAACCGCCCGGGCGTTGCTGTGGCGGTGCTGCCGGTTCCTCTGAACTCCCGGCCTCCGAAGGTGAGTTGGGTTCGGACGGGGCGGGGGAGCCGCCGCCGTCCGGGCCGCCGCCTCCTCCCGGGCCGTTGCCGTCGTCGTCCGGCCCCTCGCCCTCCGGGTCCCCGTTCTCCGGCGCTTGGTGCTCGGCCAGCGTCCGGTCCAACTGCTCCTGGTCCAGGCCCGGCGCGTCGAACGGGTTGCGCCGCCGCCGGTGCGGCAGTGCCAGCTGGGCGGCCTTGCGGACGTCCTCCTCCAGCACCTCGGTGCGCCCCGCCCAGGCGGCCAGTGCCACCGCGGTGCGGGCCATCACGATGTCCGCCCGCAGGCCGTCCACCTCGAACGCCGCGCACACCGCGGTGATCTGGCGCAGCGCGAGGTCCGACAGCTCCACCGACGCCAGCAACTCCCTTGCCGCGCCGATCCGTTCGGCCAGCTCCCGCTCCCGGTAGGCCCAACTCGCCGCGAAACCGGCCGGATCGGCGTCGTACGCCAGCCGGCGGCGCACCACCTCGGCGCGCTCGTCCGCGTCCCGGGTGGCCGCGATCTCCACCGTCAGGCCGAACCGGTCCAGCAGCTGCGGCCGCAGCTCGCCCTCCTCCGGGTTCATCGTCCCCACCAGCAGGAACCGCGCCGCATGCCGCACCGACACCCCCTCGCGCTCCACGTACGAACGCCCCATCGCCGCCGCGTCCAGCAGCAGGTCCACCAAGTGGTCCTGGAGCAGGTTCACCTCGTCGATGTACAGGACACCCCGGTGGGCCTTCGCCAACAGCCCCGGCTCGTACGCCTTCACGCCCTCCGCGAGCGCCCGCTCCAGGTCCAGCGAGCCGACCACCCGGTCCTCGGAGACGCCCACCGGCAACTCCACCAGGAACGCCGGACGCTCCGCCGCCCCTTCATCGGAGTGCGGGCCGTCGGGGCACTGCCCGTCCGGCGCCGCGGGATCGCACGCGAACCGGCAGTCGGCCACGGTCGCGATCGACGGCAGCAGCCCCGCCAGCGCGCGCACCATGGTCGACTTCGCGGTGCCCTTCTCGCCCCGCACCAGCACCCCGCCCACCGCAGGCGACACCGCGTTCAGCAACAGCCCCAGCCGCAGGTCGTCCATTCCCACGATGGCTGTGAACGGGTAACGGGCATCGGTCAGTTCACTCATTTCGCCCTCTCCATCTCCACCGGCGCCGGAGCCCCGGGCGGCACGAACGGCAGGCCGGCCGGCGCCCCGTTCTCGATCAGCTTCCACAACGCGTCCGTATCGGCGTGCTCCGCCACCAAGTCGCCCAGCGCGTCCAGCCGTTGCTCCCGCGCCGCCGCGAACGAGGTGTCCGGCGCGGGAACGAACGCCCGCCCGGCGGCGCGGGCCACCTCGGCCAGGAACGCCCGGCGGAACGCGTCGTTCTCCAGCACCCCGTGCCAGGTCGTCCCCCACACCGAACCCACCCGGCAGCCGTCCAGTGCTGCCCCGCCGGCATCCGTGACGAACGACTCGCCGCCGTCCACCGACACCACCCCGTGGTGGATCTCGTACCCCGCCACCCGCTCGCCGAGCGCCACGCCCGTCGGACGCGCCAACACCTTCTCCGCGCCGAACACCACCCGGGTCGGCAACAACCCGAGACCGTCCACGGCGCCCGCCCGGGACTCCACCTCGTCCACGATCTCCCGGCCCAGCATCTGGTAGCCGCCGCACACACCCAGCACCGGCAGCCCCGCCGCGACGCGCCGCGCGAGCGGCTCGGCCAGGCCCTGCGCCCGCAGCCAGGCCAGGTCCGCGACCGTCGCCCGCGTTCCCGGCAGCACCACCAGGTCCGCATCCGCCAGCTCCTCCGGACGGGTCGCCCAACGCACCAGCACACCCGGCTCCTGCGCCAGCGCATCCACATCCGTGAAGTTCGACAACCGCGGGAACCGCACCACCGCGACCCGCAGCACCTCCGCCCCCACCGGCCCACCCGCCGCCGGACGCTGCACCACCGACGCCAGGTCCAGCGAATCCTCCGCGTCCAGCCACAGCCCCTGCAGCATCGGGAACGTCCCCAGCACCGGACGCCCCGTCAACTGCCGCAACATCTCCAGCCCCGGCGCGAGCAGGCGCGTGTCACCGCGGAACTTGTTCACGAACCAGCCCGCGACGAGAGACTGGTCGTCCGCCGAGAGCAGCGCGAGCGTCCCGAACATCGACGCGAACACCCCGCCGCGGTCGATGTCCCCGACCACCACCACCGGCAGCCGGGCCGCCGAGGCCAGGCCCATGTTGGCGATGTCCCGGTCCCGCAGATTGATCTCCGCCGGCGACCCCGCACCCTCGCAGACCACCACGTCGAACCGCGACCGCAAGTCCGCCAGACACTCCAACGAACGCTCCAGCAGCACCGGCTTCCGCTCCCGGTAGTCCAGCGCCCCGACCTCCGCCACGGCCCGCCCCAGCAGCACCACCTGACTCCGGCCGTCCGCCCCCGGCTTCAACAGCACCGGATTCATCGCCGCCTCCGGCTCCACCCCCGCCGCCTGCGCCTGCATCGCCTGAGCCCGCCCGATCTCCGCCCCATCGGCCGTCACGAACGAGTTCAACGACATGTTCTGCGCCTTGAACGGCGCCACCCGCACCCCCTGCCGCCACAGCCACCGGCAGATCCCCGCCGTCACCACACTCTTCCCGGCATCCGAGGTCGTCCCGGCCACCAGCAACGCACCGTTCACGGACGGCCTCCTTCGGAGAAGAGAAAGGGAAAGACGGCAGAGAAACCCCCGCAGCCGCGCGAGGAACTGCGCGAGACGGGAGACGGCGGCATGCCGAAGCCGCACCGCGCCGGGGCCAGTTGCACCGCCCGCCCGCACGCGAGTGGCGCGTCGCGCGGGAACGAGGGGCGCGAGGAGCTGCGCGAGACGGGAGACGGCGGCATGCCGAAGCCGCACCGCGCCGGGGCCGGTTGCACCGCCCGCCCGCACGCGAGTGGCGCGTCGCGCGGGACGGAGGGGCGCGAGGAGCTGCGCGAGGCGGGAGACGGCGGCATGCCGAAGCCGCACCGCGCCGGGGCCAGTTGCACCGCCCGCCCGCACGCGAGTGGCGCGTCGCGCGGGAGCGAGGGGCGCGAGGAACTGCGCGAGGCGGGAGACGGCGGCGTGCCGAAGTCTCCCTCCGTCACATCCAATTGCACCAGCCGCTTCCAGAGATCCGCGTCCAGCGGCGCAGTCACTTCGACCGCCGGCCGCGCCGGGCGAGGATCAGGTAGCGCGTGGCGGTGGTGACGCCCAGGGCCAGTGCGCCGACCCGGCGGGAGAGGCGGCAGGCGCGGTCGATGTCGGCCGGGCCGACCGGCGGGAGGCCCGCGCCCAGGACCGGCCGGTGCTCGACGCGCTCGCCGTAGCGCAGCGTCCCGCCCAGTTGCACGCCGAGCGCACCGGCGAACGCGGCTTCCGCCTGGCCCGCGTTGGGGCTCGGGTGGGCGGAGCCGTCCCGGCGCCAGACCCGCCAGGTCCGGGCGGGGGAGTCGGACGCGGCGACGGTCAGCAGGGCGGTGAGCCGGGCCCCGGGCCACCCGGCGAGGTCGTCGAGGCGGGCGGCGGCCCAGCCGAAGCGGCGGTAGCGGGCCGACTTGTGGCCGACCATCGCGTCGAGCGTGTTCACGGCCCGGAACGCCAGCAGCCCCGGGACGCCCGCCAGGCCTCCCCACACCAGGGCGTTGACGACCGCGTCGGCGGTGTTCTCCGCGACCGACTCGACCACCGCCCGGGCGACCTGCTGTTCGTCCAGCCCGGAGGGGTCGCGTCCGCACAGGTGCGGCAGCCGTTCCCGAGCGGCCGTCAGATCCTCGGCGGCCAGCGAACGTCCGATGGCCCGGGCCTCCCTGGTGAGTGACGTCCCGCCCAGGACGGTGAAGGTCGCACCGGCGGTCAGCGCCGCCGCGGCGAGCGGCGAGCGACGGACGGCCCGCGCGGCGAGCGCCGCCCCGCCCGCGACGGCGCCGACGGCGAGTGCGGTGTGCAGTGCGCCGGCCCCGCGGTGGTCGCGCCACAGCCGGCGCTCCAGCCGTCCCGCGGCGGTGCCGAACAGCGCGACGGGGTGTCCGCGCCGGGGGTCTCCGAGCCGGGCGTCCGCGAGATACCCCGCGACCGCGCCCACCAGGTACGGGGCAGCCCGCATGGCGTTGTGTCCTCACTCAGGGTCCGCGCCCTGGATCGACGGAACGGGGGCCAGAGTCTCCTGACTTCCGGTCACCCCCGCGCGGGGTGTCCGGTCACAGTGGCGGGACCGCGCCGGACTCGCACCGGCTTCCTCTGCTTGCCTCCGTTTGGCCCGAAGATCCCACCACGCCCGCTTCGCGGCAGTCAACCGAGGCCGCCGGAGCGTTTGGTCACACCCCGTCGGACACCGGCCCACTGCCGGCGCCGAGGTCAGAGCTCATCCGGACGCCCTAGGATGCAGCCACATTCGCCACCCGGACGGTCCGGACCGGCGGGACACCGGGGGAGACACCGTGCGACAACTGGCCCGGCGCGCCGCGCAGATCGCCGCGGTCCTGGCCGCGCTGGCCGCGACCTCGGGGTGCACCGTCCCGAGCGACGCCGTCGCCGGGATATCCGTGACCGAGGACGGCCACCCGCTGGGCGTCCTGCTGGTCTGCGGCGACCGGATCGACGGAGCGACCCTCTACACCAGCGAGGGCAGCCACGAGGAAACGATCGGAACCTGGACCGCCCACTCCGCCCTCCGGCCCGGGCTGACCACCTGGACCCTGGACGCACCCGCCGAGGGCTGGGAGACCGGCAAGTCCGCCGCCCCACTCGACGCCGGGACCACCTACCACCTCTACGGCTGGACCAAGGACAACTCCCGGTCGTCGACGCACGTCGACTTCACCCCGGAGGACTTGGAGCAGCTCACGCCGGGCAACGTCCGCTACCACCGCACCGCCTCCGACGGCAGCACCTCCACCTCCACCGTCCCCGTCGCGGAGTTCCAGGCCAAGGCCTGCAAGCACTGACCCCGGCCCCCCGTTCGGCGCACCCGCCCGCGCAACGCCTCCGCCGCCAGGCCCGTCGCGCGCATCCGCCCCGCGAACGCCCGGAAGCGTTCGGCGAGTCGGGTTCACTCTCCCCGTGCTCCTTGCTCCGCGTCGCCTCCACCGGCGACCGCAGCGCGGCAAACTGCCCGCGTCCGTCCACGCCGTGAACTTCACCGCCCCGCTCGGCCGCCGCCACCCGCAGGCCGTCCTGGACACCCCCGGAGCGGAGCTCACCGACCGGACCACCTCCGCCGGGCCGCCGCCGTGATCCTGCCGACCGAGCCGTCCCTGCGCGCCCGGGCACCAAGTGCCTTCAGCGCTGCGGCCGCCTCCCTGTACGACACCGCCCCGCCCCGGCCGCTGGTCCGAGCCCTGGCGCCGGCTGCTGGACGACTGCGCCGTCACCCCGCGCCCGACGTCCGCGACCGGGCCCGCGCCATCCGGTCGGCCCCGCGCCGGCACGTCACCCGCGGTGCCGCCCCGATTCGCCGGACGGCCTGCGGGCGGGTGCACTGGAGGGCACAGGACTGTCAGCCCCCGGGAGACCGCCATGCGTTGGGGAACCGCCGCCGTTGTCGCAGCCGCCGCCGCAGGGACCGGAGCGGCGGCGTTCCTGCTCCTGGGCCGGAAGGTGTCGGACCAGGTGGTGCAGCCGGGTGCGGTCGTGCAGCCGCCGGTCACCGTGCTGGAGCTCGGTCCGGGCCGGGTGGCGCTGACCGCGACGGCGGACACCGTCCGGCGCGGGCACTACGGGCTGGAGTGGGACGAGGGCGGCCACGCCGTGGTCGGCGAGGTGCTCGGCTCCGGGGGCGGGCAGGTCACCCGGCGCTTGGAGCGCGCCGAGTACGGGACGCTGACCGTCGGCACCGAGGTTCGGCTCACGCCCCGGGTGCTGATCGGTGACCCGCGCACCGCGCTCGGCCTGGACTTCGCCGAGACCGTTGTGGCCGGCGAGCTCGGCGCCTTCCCGGCCTGGCGCACCTCCGGGGTCCGCGGCACCTGGATGGTGCTGATCCACGGCGCGGCCGCCGACCGCTCGCAGGCGCTGCCCGTGCTGCCGCTGCTGCGCTCGCTGCGGATGCCCTCCCTGACGGTCACCTACCGGGGTGACGCCGGCGCCCCCGCCCCGCCGGACGGGCTGGCGCACTTCGGCGAGGCCGAGTGGCAGGACGTCGACGCGGCGATCCGCACCGCGCTGGACTTCGGCGCGCGCAACGTGGTGCTGTGCGGCTGGTCGGTCGGCGCGACCATCGCCCTGCACACCGCCGCGCACTCCGCCCACCGGGGGCAGATCGCCGGACTGGTGCTGGACTCCCCGGTGCTGGACTGGGAGGACTCGGTGCGCCGGGCGGCCGTCTGGGGCGGCGCGTCCCCGATGCTCGCCGAGCTCGGCACCCTCGCCGCGCAGGGCCGCACCGGCGTGGACCTGGCCGGTTTCGCCCGGATCGCGGCCGGCACCGACCTCCGCTCGCCCGCGCTGCTGCTGCAGAGCCCGGACGATCCGCTCACCCCGTGGGCGGCCGCCCGGCGGCTGGCGTCCGAGCGGGACGACCTGGTGAGCCTGCACCCGGTGCCGCACGCGCAGCACGCGGCGCTGTGGAACGCCGACCCGACCGGGTACACCGAGGCGCTGCGCCGCTTCCTCACCCCGCTGCTGTGACGGCCCGACGGGAACCGGAAGCGGGCCCGCCGCGTCCTCATTTCGGAGCGATCACGATGTGCGCCATGTCCATGCCGTGAAACGGAGTGATTCGTCCCGCTTTGCACCGGCCTGTCCCTCCGTCGTTCGAAGGGTTCGGACAATACGCCGAGACAGCCCGGCAGCCGATGTGACAGAAGGCCCGTGCAAGGGGAAGACTGCACGGCGTGACGTCTCGGAACCCGCGCGACCGTGATGCCCCGCACCCGCCCCACCGCACCGGTGCGACGGTGACCCGTCTGCCCGGAACGGCCGTCGGGCGTGCGGAGGGCACCGTACCCGCAGCAGCCAACCGCCGCCGGGTACCCGCCAAGCCCGGACGGGGCCGAGTGCCCGTCCCGGACGGCTTCCCCGCACCCGCCGAACTCGCCCCGCTGGCCCGCCGGATGCTCGCCGACGCGGTCCGCGTCGCCCGCTGGGCCGGCGAGCTCACCGAGGTCGACAAGCGCGGCGAACTCCTCCCCGAGGACGCCCGTGCCGCCGGCCGCGCCCTCTCCATGACGGTCGGCGCCGCCGCCAACGCCTGGGGCCAGGCGCTGCTGGTCGGCCTGGTCGAGCTCCGCGACGGCGGCGCCGGGCCGGGCTGGCGGCTGCACGCCTGGGAGCGCGACGACGAGGCCGTGGTCCGCGGCTGGTCCGCGCTGTTCGACGCCTGGACGCTGCTCGCCCCGGTGCCGCCCGCCGCGCTGCGCGGGGTGTTCGCCCAGCTGGCCGGCCAGGCCGTCGACCAGGCCCCGCAGCTGCTGTCCTTCCTGCACCTGGTGGACGGGCCGGTCGCCGACAGCGAACTGCTCGAACTGCTCCGCCGCGGCCTCGACGAGCGCCGCCTCGGCCCGAGCAGCGGCACCTTCCCGCTCTCCCCGGTCCCGCACGCCGCCTCCGCGGTCTCCGCCGTCCGCGGCACCTGCCGGGAGCCGCAGATCGACACCCCGCACGCGCCCGCCGACGTGGCCGCCGTGCTGGACTGGATGCTCGACGGCCTGGCCGCCGTCGGCGCGCTCGGACGGCGGGACGAGGCCGCCGAACTCTCCCCGCTCGGCCACTGGGCGGTGCGCGCCAAGCTGGAGGAGATCTGCACCGTCGCGCAGACCGCCGCCGGGCACATCGAACAGAGCGCCCTCGAACTGCTCAGCGCCTGCGCCGACTACAGTCCCGGCCCGGCCCGCGCCGAGTTCCGCGCCTGGGTCGCCGCCCGGCCCGCCGACCGGGCCGTCGCCGAACTGCTCGAAGCCGCCCGCGGCGAGGACGCGCTCGTCCGCGGCCTCGCCTTCGAGGCACTGCGGGTGGTGGCCGGCTCCACCGCCGAGCAGGGCGTCCGGGCCGCCGTCGAGGAGGCCGTCCTGCGGCCCTACGCGCTGCTCTGGCTGGCCGAACAGCTGGACGAGGGGGGCGCCTCCCCGGCCGACGTGCTGGGCGCGGAGGACGCCGCCTGGCTGTGGGTGGACACCGCCGCCGCCGTGCTCGACCACGGGGAGACCGACCTGCTGGTCGGCCACGTCGAGGGCGCGTCGGCGGGCGAACCCGTCCGCCTGTTCAACCGGGCCCGCCAGTCCGGCCACCCCCGCGCCGCGAGCGTCCTGACGGCCGTCGCCTCCGTCCACCCCGACCCGGCGGTGGCCCGCGCCGCCCGCCGCAGCGCCTTCTCGGTCCACACCGGCGGGGCCTGAGCGGCGGCTCCGGGCAACGCGAAAGCCCCCCGCTCGATTCGAACGGGGGGCTTCGTCGTGGGGTGCGTCAGCCCCGGTTCTCCGCGCGGCGGGCGCGGACCACGCCCACCTTCTCGCCGACCTTGCGGCGGATGACCAGCAGCGGCGCCATCGCGGCCAGCGCGATCTGGGCGAGCGCGCCGATGTGCATCAGGGTGTCGCCGCCGGGCAGGCCCGCGGCCCAGGACGCCAGGCAGCCGATGGAGACCACGATCCAGGCGACCGTCGCGGTGGCCAGCAGGCCCTGCGGCTTGGGGTACTCGATCCGGCTGACCATCAGGTAGGCCACGCCGAAGATCAGCAGCAGGCCGGGGACGAACGGCGGGTCGAGCAGCACGATCGCGATGACGGTCATGGCGCCCATCGGGCAGGGCATGCCCTGGAAGATCCCCGGCCGCATCTTCACGGCGGAGAACCTGGCAAGCCGCAGCACCACCGCCAGCAGCACGGTCAGCGCGATGAACGCGGACAGTTGCTGGTTGGAGCCGGAGGAGACCAGGCCCCAGACCGCGACGAAGTACGCCGGCGCGATGCCGAAGCTGATCAGGTCGGCGAGGTTGTCGAGCTCGGCGCCGAGCGCGGAGGAGCGCAGCTTGCGCGCCACCAGGCCGTCGAAGAGGTCGCACATGGCGCCGACCAGCAGCAGCGTGACGACGGTGGCCGCGCTGTGCTTGACCGGGGCGTTCGACTCACCGGTGAGGTGCGGCATCAGGATGCCGGTGGTGGTCGAGTAGATCGCCAGGAAGCCGCAGACGGCGTTGCCCAGCGTCAGGAAGTCGGCGGTGGAGAGGTGCTGCGGGGAGCGGGGCGCGCGCAGTTCGCGGTCCCGGGCCCAGCGGCGGCGGCGCTGCTCGGTGGATTCTTCGTCACCGAGGCCCACGAGAGTCTCAGGATCAGTCACGGTCAAGGCGAGTCACCCCGGCGGTGGTCTTCTGGCCGACCGTGACGCCGACCTCGACGCCCGCCGGCAGGTAGGTGTCGACGCGGGAGCCGAAGCGGATCAGGCCGACCCGCTCGCCCTGCTCGACCTTGGTGCCGGCGTCCATGTACGGGACGATGCGGCGGGCGACGGCGCCCGCGATCTGCACCATCTCGATGTCGCCGAGCTCGGTGTCGAAGTGCCACACGACGCGCTCGTTGCGGTCGCTGTCCTTGTTGAACGCCGGGACGAATCCACCGGCGATGTGCTCGACGGACGTCACGGTGCCGGCCAGCGGCGCGCGGTTGACGTGGACGTTGAGCGGGCTCATGAAGATCGCGACACGGGTGCGGCCGTCCGGCCACTCGTCGATCGATTGGACCACGCCGTCGGCCGGGGAGATCACTCTGCCGGCGCCGATCTCACGCTCGGGGTCGCGGAAGAACCACAACATGCCCGCGCTGAGCGCGCAGGCCGGCACGGCCGCCAGGGCCCACTTGCCGGAACGCCGGGTGAGGGCGGTCGTCACGGCGGCGGTGGCCAGCGTGGGAACGAACCAGGGGGTGGCACCGCGCGCGATGGTCACGCGGGGACGCCGACCCTCGGGGACGAAACCCTGGGCGGAGGTGTGAGGGGACGGGCTGATGGGCATCGAGGACCTTTTGTCGCGGGCCCCGCGCGGGAACACTGAATGGCCCCTGGACGAGGGCCACCGCGGGGATCGAGTTGTGTGGGACGGCTGCTGTCCCGGTGGATGCTATCGGGACCTGCCGGTATCTGGGCAAGCCGCCTGCTAGTCGAACTACGCCTGCCTGCCGAGTCGGGCACCTGCTATGTGTACGACCGTAACCGGACGAAGTGCGGTTCCCCAAGAGGTCTCGGGTCACGGGTGATTCACGTCTCAGCGACACGCCGGTCACAGGCAGTGCACGGAAGCGGCCGCCCGGCGCGTACCTGGGGAAACGCGCCGAACGACCGCACCGAATGCCGTGCCCGCCGTGCTCCGGCCGACCAGTCCGGGGGCGGGTACGGTCGGGCCGGCGGCGGGCCCGCACGCCCGCCTTTCCGGCCCCGTGGGGGACTGCCTCAGTCGGCGAGCCGGTACTCCTCCAGCAGGCGACGTCCCACGATCATCTTCTGGATCTCCGCCGTACCTTCACCGATCAGCAGCATCGGGGCCTCCCGGTACAGCCGCTCGATCTCGTACTCCTTGGAGAACCCGTAGCCGCCGTGGATCCGGAACGAGTCCTCGACGACCTCCTTGCAGTACTCGGAGGCCAGGTACTTGGCCATGCCGGCCTCCAGGTCGTTGCGCTGCCCGCTGTCCTTCTTACGGGCGGCCATCACCATCATCTGGTGCGCGGCCTCGACCTTGGTGGCCATCTCGGCGAGCTTGAACTGGATCGCCTGGTGCTCGGCGATCTTCTTGCCGAAGGTGGTGCGCTGCTGGGCGTAGGCGATGCCCAGCTCGAACGCCCGGCGGGCCACGCCGCAGCCGCGGGCGGCCACGTTGACCCGGCCGACCTCGACGCCGTCCATCATCTGGTAGAAGCCCTTGCCCGGGACGCCGCCGAGGATCCGGTCCGCGGGGATGCGGACGTCCTGGAGCACCAGCTCGGTGGTGTCGACGCCCTTGTAGCCCATCTTCTCGATCTTGCCGGGCACGGTGAGGCCGGGGACGGTCTCGTTCGGTCCGAAGCCCGGGGTCTTCTCGATCAGGAAGGTGGTCATGTTCTTGTACGGGGTGTTGCCGCCCTCGTCGGTCTTGCACAGCACCGCGACCACGCTGGACGTGCCGCCGTTGGT
This sequence comes from Kitasatospora sp. NPDC059673, assembly GCF_042734215.1. Taxonomy (NCBI): domain Bacteria; kingdom Bacillati; phylum Actinomycetota; class Actinomycetes; order Kitasatosporales; family Streptomycetaceae; genus Kitasatospora; species Kitasatospora sp. NPDC059673. The sequence continues at coordinate 62,627 of NZ_JBHWEN010000020.1, forward strand.
CAGCCACATCTTCTGGCCGTTCAGGACGTAGAAGTCCCCGTCCTTGACGCCCTTGGTGGAGATCGCCGAGACGTCGGAGCCGAGGCCCGGCTCGGACATCGAGAAGGCGCCGCGCAGCTCGCCGGCGGCCATCTTCGGCAGGAAGTAGTCCTTCTGTTCCTGGGTGCCGTGCGCGTTGATCATGTGCGCCACGATGAAGTGGGTGTTGACGATGCCGGAGACCGACATCCAGCCGCGGGCGATCTCCTCCACCACCAGGGCGTAGGTGAGCAGCGACTCGCCGAGGCCGCCGAACTCCTCGGGGATGGTCAGCCCGAACAGGCCGAGCTGCTTCATGCCCTCGACGATGGCGGTCGGGTACTCGTCCTTGTGCTCCAGCTCGGTCGCGACCGGAATGATCTCCTTGTCGACGAACTCCCGCACGGTGGCGAGGATGTCCCGCTGGATCTCGGTGAGGCCGTCGGTCTGTGCGAGGCGTCCCATCGTGCGGCTCCGTGAATGCTCAAGAGGGTTGGGGGTGGGGGGCTCCGCGGCGCGTGGCTGCCACGGAGCCCCCGGGAACCGGGTAGGGGCTGGGCCGATGACGGCGGCCCGCCCGTCCGGGGTCTGGAAGGGGCCGTCAGGCCAGCGGCTCGGGGCGACCGGGCTGCTCGCCGCCGCGCTCCTTGATGTACGTCTCGGTCGGCACCATCACCTTGCGGCGGAAGACGCAGACGACGGTGCCGTCCTGCTTGTAGCCCTTGGTCTCGACGTAAACGATGCCGCGGTCCGGCTTCGAGGTGAGGTTCTTGTCGAGGACGGTGGTCTCGCCGTAGATGGTGTCGCCGTGGAAGGTCGGCGCGATGTGCCGCAGCGACTCGATCTCCAGGTTGGCGATCGCCTTGCCGGAGACGTCCGGGACGGACATGCCCAGCAGCAGCGAGTAGATGTAGTTGCCGACCACCACGTTCTTCCCCTGTACGGTGGTGGTCGCGTAGTTGGCGTCCATGTGCAGCGGGTGGTGGTTCATGGTGAGCAGGCAGAAGAGATGGTCGTCGTACTCGGTGACGGTCTTTCCGGGCCAGTGCTTGTAGACCGCGCCGACCTCGAACTCCTCGTAAGTGCGTCCGAACTGCATCGCGCTCAGGCCTCCGGGATCTCGAACTTGGTGGTGCGCTGCATGCCCGCGGCGCGGCCCTTGCCGGCGATGACCAGGGCCATCTTGCGGCTGGCCTCGTCGATCATCTCGTCGCCGAGCATCGCCGAACCCTTGGCGCCGCCCGCCTCGGAGGTGCACCAGTCGTAGGCGTCGAGGATCAGCTCGGCGTGGTCGTAGTCCTCCTGCCCGGGCGAGTAGATCTCGTTGGCGGCGGCGACCTGGTCCGGGTGCAGCACCCACTTGCCGTCGAAGCCGAGGGCGGCGGAGCGGCGGGCGACCTCGCGGTAGCCCTCCTGGTTGCGGATCTGGAGGTAGGGGCCGTCGATGGCCTGCAGGTCGTTGGCGCGGGCGGCCATCAGGATGCGCATCAGGATGTAGTGGTAGGCGTCGGCGCCGTAGCCGGGCGGCTGCTCGCCGACCACCAGGGACTTCATGTTGATGGAGGCCATGAAGTCGGCCGGGCCGAAGATGATGGTCTCCAGGCGCGGCGAGGCGGCGGCGATCGCGTCGACGTTGATCAGGCCCTTGGCGTTCTCGATCTGCGCCTCGATGCCGATCTTGCCGACCTCCAGGCCGACGGTCTTCTCGATCTGGGTGAGCAGCAGGTCCAGGGCGATCACCTGCTGGGCGTCCTGCACCTTGGGCAGCATGATGCAGTCCAGGTTGTTGCCCGCGCCCTCGACGACGGTGATCACGTCGCGGTAGGTCCAGTGCGTGGTCCAGTCGTTGACCCGGACGACCCGGGTCTTGCCGCCCCAGTCGCCGTTGTTCAGGGCGTCCACGATGGTGTGGCGGGCGCTCTCCTTGACCAGCGGGGCGCAGGCGTCCTCCAGGTCGAGGAAGACCTGGTCGGCGGGCAGGCCCTGGGCCTTCTCCAGGAAGCGCGGGTTGCTGCCCGGTACGGCCAGGCAGGAACGGCGCGGACGGAGACGGTTCACAGTCATTGAGGAGTTTCCTTCCGGGTCAGCTGGTCGCGGCGGTGGTCGCGGCCCACGGCTGAAGCCTGTTGGCCAGCCGGATCTCGTCCACGATCCGGCCGATGATGGTGGTGATGCCGAAGTCCTTGGGTGTGAACACGGCAGCGACTCCGGCGGCCTTGAGGGCCTCGGCATCCGCTGCGGGGATGATTCCACCCACGATCACCGGCACATCCTCCACCCCGGCCCGGTCCAACCGCTGTATGACGTCGGGCACAAGCTCCGGGTGCGCGCCGGAGAGGATGGACAGGCCCACGCAGTGCACGTCCTCGGCGACGGCGGCGGAGACGATCTGTTCGGGCGTCAGACGGATGCCCTGGTAGACCACCTCGAAGCCGGCGTCGCGGGCCCGGACGGCGATCTGCTCGGCGCCGTTGGAGTGCCCGTCCAGGCCGGGCTTGCCGACCAGCAGGCGGAGCTTGCCGGTGCCGAGTTCGGCGGCGGTGGCGGCCACCGCCTCGCGGACAGCGGCGAGTTCGCCGCCCGGCTCGGCGGCGACCGCGACCGGCGCACCGCCGACCCCGGTGGGGGCGCGGTACTCGCCGAACACCTCGCGCAGCGCGAACGACCACTCGCCGGTGGTGGCGCCGGCCCGGGCGCAGGCCAAGGTGGCCTCCATCAGGTTCTCCTCGGTGGCCGCCACCTCCTTCAGGCGGGCCAGCGCGCGCTGCACCGCGGCCTCGTCCCGACTGCCGCGCCAGGCCTCCAGGTTGGCCAGCACCGAGCGCTCGGACGCCGGGTCGACCACCATGATGGCGGTGTCCAGGTCGGCGGTGAGCGGGCTGTCCTCGGTGGTGTCGAAGCAGTTGACGCCGACGATCCGGTCCTGGCCGGCCTCGATCCGGGCCCGCCGGGCGGCGTGCGAGGCCACCAGGTTGGACTTCAGGTAGCCGGACTCGACGGCCGGGATCACCCCGCCCATCTCCAGCACCTTGGCGATCTCCGCCTCGGCGCCGGCCAGCAGTTCCTCGGTCTTCGCCTCCACCACGTGCGAGCCGTTGAACAGGTCGCCGTACTCCAGCAGGTCCGACTCGTACGCCAGCACCTGCTGGATCCGCAGCGACCACTGCTGGTCCCACGGCCTCGGCAGGCCCAACGCCTCGTTCCAGGCCGGGAGTTGGACGGCCCGCGCGCGGGCGTCCTTGGACAGCGTGACGGCCAGCATCTCCAGCACGATGCGCTGGACGTTGTTCTCCGGCTGCGCCTCGGTCAGGCCCAGCGAGTTGACCTGCACGCCGTAGCGGAAGCGCCGCTGCTTGGCGTCCTCGATGCCGTAGCGCTCGCGGGTGACCTTCTCCCACAGCCGGGTGAAGGCCCGCATCTTGCACATCTCCTCGACGAAGCGGACACCCGCGTTGACGAAGAAGGAGATCCGGCCGACCACCTCGCCCATCCGCTCGGCCGGGACCTGCCCGGAGTCGCGGACGGCGTCCAGGACGGCGATCGCGGTGCACATCGAGTAGGCGATCTCCTGGACCGGGGTGGCCCCGGCCTCCTGCAGGTGGTAGCTGCAGATGTTGATCGGGTTCCACTTCGGGATGTGCGCCACCGTGTAGGCGATCATGTCGGTGATCAGCCGCACGGACGGGCCGGGCGGGAAGACGTGCGTCCCGCGCGACAGGTACTCCTTGACGATGTCGTTCTGGGTGGTGCCGGTGAGCTTGGCGATGTCCGCGCCCTGCTCCTCGGCGACCACCTGGTACAGCGCCAGCAGCCACATGGCGGTGGCGTTGATGGTCATCGAGGTGTTGGTGCGCTCCAGCGGGATCCCGTCGAACAGGGTCCGCATGTCGCCCAGGTGCCCGACCGGCACGCCGACCCGGCCGACCTCGCCGCGGGCGAGGACGTGGTCGGAGTCGTAGCCGGTCTGGGTCGGCAGGTCGAAGGCCACCGACAGGCCGGTCTGGCCCTTGGCGAGGTTGCGCCGGTACAGCGCGTTGGAGTCGCTCGCGGTGGAGTGGCCGGCGTAGGTGCGCATCAGCCAGGGGCGGTCGCGTTCCTGAGTGCCCATCAGATGGTCCTGCTGTGCTTGTTGTTCCGCTCGTCGAGCTCGCGGAAGAGGTTGATCTTGTCGAGGTGCTTGGCGCGGAACTCGTGGTCGCGCACGCCCAGGCCTTCCTCGGGGGCCAGGCAGAGCACGCCGACCTTGCCCTGGTGCTTGTTGTGGTGCACGTCGAGGGCGGCCTGGCCGGTCTCCTCCAGCGCGTACACCTTGGAGAGGGTCGGGTGGATCCTGCCCTTGGCGATCAGGCGGTTGGCCTCGTACGCCTCGCGGTAGTTGGCGAAGTGCGAGCCGACGATGCGCTTCAGCGACATCCACAGGTAGCGGTTGTCGTACTGGTGCATGTAGCCGGAGGTGGAGGCGCAGGTGACGATGGTGCCGCCCTTGCGGGTGACGTAGACGGAGGCGCCGAAGGTCTCCCGGCCGGGGTGCTCGAAGACGATGTCGACGTCCTCGCCGCCGGTGAACTCGCGGATCTTCGCGCCCAGGCGCTTCCACTCGCGCGGGTCCTGGTTGTTCTCGTCCTTCCAGAACTTGTAGCCCTCGGCGGACCGGTCGATGATCGCCTCGGCGCCCATGGCCCGGCAGATGTCGGCCTTGGCGTCGTTGGAGACCACGCAGATCGGGGTGGCGCCGCCGGCCAGCGCGTACTGGGTGGCGTACGAGCCGAGGCCGCCGCTGGCGCCCCAGATCAGCACGTTGTCGCCCTGCTTCATGCCCGCGCCGTTGCGCGAGACCAGCTGGCGGTACGCGGTGGAGTTGACCAGGCCCGGGGAGGCGGCCTCCTCCCAGGTGAGGTGCTTGGGCTTGGGCAGCAGCTGGTTGGTCTTCACCAGCGCGAGCTGGGCCAGGCCGCCGAAGTTGGTCTCGAAGCCCCAGATGCGCTGCTCCGGGTCCATCATCGTGTCGTTGTGGCCGTCGGGGGACTCCAGCTCGACCGACAGGCAGTGCGCGACGACCTCGTCGCCGGGCTGCCAGGCGTTGACGCCGGCGCCGGTGCGCAGCACCACGCCCGCCAGGTCGGAGCCGACCACGTGGTACGGCAGGTCGTGACGCCTGGTCAGGGGCGAGAGCCGGCCGTAGCGCTCCAGGAAGGCGAAGGTGGAGACCGGCTCGAAGATCGAGCTCCACACGGTGTTGTAGTTGACGGCGCTGGCCATCACGGCGACCAGGGCCTCGCCCGGGCCGACCTCGGGCAGCGCGACGTCGTCCAGGTGGAGCGACTTGCGCGGGTCCTTGTCGCGGCTGGCGAGGCCGGCGAACATCTGCTCCTCGTCCTTGTGGAGCGTCACGGCCCGGTAGGACTCGGGCAGCGTGAGGCCCGCGTAGTCGGCGGACGTGGCGTTGCCGCTGAGGATCGCGTCGAGAATTTCCTGCATGGCTGCCTCCGAAGGCGTACCTGTGCGAGGGACACAGGGCGTCTGGGGGAGCCGGGAGCGGACACCGGCTTCGCTGAGGGTCTGAGGGCGGGGTACTGCGGTGGTGCGACGGAAGGGTGGGTCGCGCGGGCACGTCCCCCAGGTGAGGGGACGCCGGACGACGGCGCGCCGAGGTGGGGAGCCGCGGCGCCGCGACCGGTGGCAACAACGTAGTGGCACCCTGTGCCACTCGTAAAGACACAGGGTGCCAACTTCCGACGTGAGCCAGAACACGCGGGTCCGAGGGTTGCCGGGAACGCTCGAAGGCCCGTTCCCGAAAACGGGAACGGGCCTTCGATTCTGTCTGTCACCTGCTGAAATCGCCTGGATTACATGGCACTTCGGCCGGCCAGCGCGGCCCGGATCGAATCCACCACGGTCTCCAGCGGGGCATCCGTGCGGGCCACTGTGATCAGCACCTCACCGCCGGGGCTGGCACTCAGTGCGCTCACGGCCGTCGAGTCCTCCGGTGGCACTCCGTCACCATTGGCACCGGGTGCCAGCGTGGTGCCGCGGCGGCGGGCACCGCTCGGCGGGGTCGGCCAGAACGTCCCCCGGATCACCTCGAAGGAGTGGTCAAGCTGCGCCTCCACGTCGCCGTGCCCGCCGGCCCGCAGCCAGCGCCGCAGCACGTGGTTGTGCGCCGCGACCACCGCCGCCGCCGACACCTCGGCCAGCATCGAGTCGTCGTCCCCGCCGCGCTGCCAGCCCGGTGGGGTCTGCTCGGCCGCGTCGAACCGGCCCAGCAGGTACCGGGTGAACAGCCGCTCGTACCGGGAGACCACCGCGATCTCCCGCTCGCGCAGCGCCGGGACCTGCCGGATCAGCTGGTAGCGGGCCACCGACATGTCCGGGGTGGAGGCGTACATCCGCAGCACCTCCTTGATGCCCCGGCACACCACGTCCAGCGGGTGCTCCTCCGGCTCCGCGCTGGCCAGCAGGTCCGCCACCCGCACCAGGGTGTCGTCGTGGTCCGGGAAGATCGCCTCCTCCTTCGACCGGAAGTACCGGAAGAAGGTGCGCCGCGCCACCCCGGCGGCGGCCGCGATCTGATCGACCGTCGTCTCCTCGTACCCCTGGGTGGCGAACAGCTGCATGGCGGCCGCCGTGAGGTCCTGGCGCATCTGCAGCCGCTGGGCGGCGGCCCGGCGGCTGCCCGGCCCGGACTCCACCCCCGACCGCGGCTGGTCGTGCCCGGCGGCCGGCTGCTGCTGCTGGGAGAGCGAGGTCTGGCGATCCATGTCGGGAACGCTACACGCACCCGGTGCCGCCCCCGCCGGCCTGGCCCTGCGCACCGGCGCCGAAGGCGGCACCACGGCGGGCCGCGGCCACCGCGAGGAGACCGCGCCGGACCCCCAGGAGGGCCTCGGCGCAGCCGGGTTGACGCCCCCGGCGGGCGACGGCCGCGGGCTCGGCGAGGACGCCGGACGGCCGGTCATCGCCGCGCGTGGTCGCGGAAACCGCGGCCGGTCTTGCGGCCCAGGCAGCCCGCCGCCACCAGGTGCTCCAGCAGCGGCGCGGCCGCCAGACCCGGCTCCCGGAACTCCTGGTGCAGCACCTTCTCGATGGTCAGCGACACGTCCAGGCCCACCACGTCCAGCAGCTCGAACGGGCCCATCGGGTAGCCGCAGCCCAGCTTCATCGCGGTGTCGATGTCGTCCACCGTCGCGTAGTGCTCCTCCAGCATCCGCACCGCGTCGTTCAGGTACGGGAACAGCAGCGCGTTCACGATGAAACCGGCCCGGTCGCCGCACTCCACCGGGTGCTTCCTCACCTTCGCGCACAGCTCCAGCACCGTCGCCGTGACGTCCTCGGCGGTCAGCACCGTGGAGACCACCTCGACCAGCTTCATGGCCGGCGCCGGGTTGAAGAAGTGCATGCCGATCACGTCCTGCGGACGGCCGGTCGCCGTCGCGCAGGAGATCACCGGCAGCGAGGAGGTGGTGGTGGCCAGGACCGCGCCCGGCTTGACGATCTTGTCCAGGGTGGCGAACAGCTCGCGCTTGACCGCGAGGTCCTCCGCCACCGCCTCCACCACCAGATCGACGTCCGCCAGCTCCTGGTAGCCGCCGGTCGGGGTGACCAGCGCCAGCGCCGCGTCCCGGGCCTGCTCGGTCAGCCGGCCCTTCGACACCGAACGCTCCAGCGACTTCGCCAACTGCGCCTTCGCCCGCTCCGCCTTCTCCTGGCTGCGGGCCGCCAGCAGCACCGGGAAGCCCGCCTTCGCGAACACCTCCACGATGCCGGTCGCCATCGTTCCGCTGCCGCACACACCGACGCTGCGCACCTCGCGGCCGGCCGGACGCGCCTTGGCCGCCACCGCCTCCTCGGCGACCACCTGGGACGAGCCCGGGGCCTCGTACGTGTAGAAACCGCGGCCCGACTTGCGGCCCAGCAGGCCCGCCGCGACCAGCTGGCCGAGGATCGGCGCCGGGGCGTGCAGGCGGTCCCGGGACTGCTCGTACATCGCCTCCAGCACGGTACGGGCGGTGTCCACACCGATCAGGTCCAGCAGTGCGAGCGGGCCCATCGGCAGGCCGCAGCCCAGCCGCATCGCCGCGTCGATGTCCTCCCGGGTGGCGTACCGGGACTCGAACATCGCCGCCGCCTGGTTCAGGTACGCGAACAGCAGGCCGTTGGCGATGAAACCGGCCCGGTCGCCCGCCGCCACCGGCTCCTTGCCCAGGTCACGCGCCAACTCGGCGACCTGCGCGGCCGCCTGGGGCGAGGTCAGCACCGTGCGGACCACCTCGACCAGCTTCATCGAGTGCACCGGGTTGAAGAAGTGCACCCCCAGGACCCGCTCCGGGCGGGCCGTGGCCGCCGCGATCCGGGTCACGCTCAGCGCGGTGGTGCCGGTCGCCAGCACCGTCTCCGGCGGGCAGATCCGGTCCAGCTCGGCGAACAGGCCGCGCTTGAGCTCCAGGTCCTCCGGGACCTCCTCGATCACCAGATCCGCCTGCGCGGCCGCGGACAGGTCGTCGCCGACCTCGATCAGCGCGAGCAGCGCGGCGCGCTCCTCGGCGGTCAGCCGCTCACGCGCCACCGCCCGGGCGGTCGACGCCTCGATCCGGGCCAGCGCCCGCGCCGCCTGCGCCGGACCGGCCTCCACGCCGATCACCCGCCGGCCGCTACGGGCCACCGCCACGGCCACCCCGGCACCCATGGTGCCCAGGCCGACCACGGCAACAGTGGGGAAGGGACGCTCCATTGACCAGACTCCTTAGTCATGGGCCCGTGCCGACGGCCCCCGCCACCACCCGGGCATGCCGGGGTACGACGGGGGAGGGTGTGCCGACGGCACGGGAGAAAAGGGAACGGAAGAAGAACAGCGGCGACCCCGCGCTCCGGACCGGTCCGCTCCGGTTCCGTCGAGGGGCAGTGCCGTGGTGCTCAGGCGCTCCGACAGGATCATGAAGCGACGCCGACGCGCACACACAGAAGAAGAAACGCAACCGCCCGGTGCGGCTCCCGAAGCCCGGCGCTGGCGCGTGCCGACACTGTAGCCCAGCTACTGGCGAGTAGGAAGAGGGAGGTGCGCACGCCGGTCGGTCGGCGATCTCAAGGAGTTCAGCCGCTGACTCCCGAACGCGAAACGGCCCGCCCGGAGAGTTCCGGGCGGGCCGCTCGTGTGTGGCGTGGCGTCAGTGCGCCATGACGGGAACCGCGTCCTCGAGCTCGGACGTGGACTCGTGGTGTTCGGGCTTGCCCGCGTTGATCAGGGTGAAGGCGGTGAGGGAGGCCAGGACCAGGATGCCGACGGCCCACCAGATGGCGGTGGAGTAGGAGTGGACCTGGGCCTGGAGCTGGAACAGCTGGGGGTCGGTGGCGGTGGCCGCGTGGGACTTGGCCCATTCGGTGCCGGCGCTGTGGGCGACGGTGCTGAGGAGGGCGGTGCCGATCGCGCCGCCGACCTGCTGGGAGGTGTTGACCATCGCGGAGGCGACACCCGCGTCGCGGGGCTGGACGCCGTAGGTGGCCAGGCTCATGGCGGGCATGAAGGCGGTGCCCATGCCGAGGCCCATCAGGATCAGCCCGGGCAGGATCTGCCAGTACGAGGTGCCGACCTCGATCCGGGTGAGGATCAGCAGGCCGAGCGAGGCGACCAGGAAGCCGGGCGCCATCAGGTAGCGGGCCGGGATCCGGGTCATCAGGCGGGCGCCGATCTGGGTGGAACCGGTGATCATGCCGGCCACCATCGGGAGGAAGGCCAGACCGTTGACGACCGGCTTGTAGTGCAGCACGCCCTGCATGTAGAGGGTGAGGAAGAGGAACAGGCCGAACATGCCGATCACGGCCATGCCGAGCGAGAGGTAGACGCCGCCGCGGTTGCGGTCGGTGAGCACGCGCAGCGGCAGCAGCGGGGCGCTGACCCGGCGCTCGACCAGGACGAACGCGGCGAGCAGCACCGCGGCGGCGATGAACAGGCCGATGGTGGAGCTGTCGCCCCAGCCGGCGCTCTCGGCGCGGGTGAAGCCGTAGACCAGGGAGACCAGGCCGGTGGTGACCAGCAGGACGCCGGGGATGTCGAGGCGGTTGCGGTTCAGGCCGGCGGCGGGCTCGCGGATGACCAGGACCGCGCCGGCGATGGCGATCGCCGCGAACGGGATGTTGATGTAGAAGGTCCAGCGCCAGTTCAGGTACTCGGTGAGGGCGCCGCCCAGGATCAGGCCGAGCGCACCGCCACCGCCGGCCACGGCGCCGTAGATGCCGAACGCCTTGGCGCGCTCCTTGCCGTCGGAGAACATCACCGCGAGCAGCGACAGCGCGGCCGGGGCGAGCAGCGCGCCGAACACGCCCTGCAGGGCGCGGGCGCCGAGCAGCATGGTGGTGTTGACGGCGGCGCCGCCGATCGCGGAGGCCGCGGCGAAGCCGACCAGGCCGAGCATGAAGGTCCGGCGGCGTCCCCACAGGTCGGCGACCCGGCCGCCGAACAGCAGCAGTCCGCCGAAGGCCAGCGCGTAGGCCGTGATGACCCACTGGGTGGTGCTGTCGGCGAAGCCGAGGTCTTCCTTGGCGCTGGGGAGCGCGATGTTCACGACGGTGGCGTCGAGGACGACCATCAGCTGGGCCAGCGCGATGAAGATCAACGCCTTCCAGCGGCGTGGATCCGGCTGGAGGGTTTCGGACATGGAGGTACCCACCTGTGAGTGCGAGAGAGCGTACGAGACGTGCGAAAAGCTTGCAGGCGGCCCGGTCGGACTGCCTGTCGGAAGAGCGCGGCGGCCGGTCGGCGGCCGGGGTGGTTCAGGCGCGCTGTGCGAGGTCCTCCAGGGTCACGGCGCGGCCGGGCAGGGCGGACGGGGCGATGGTGCGCAGCCCGTCCAGCAGGAGTTGGAGGTGACGGTGGACCAGCGGGTGCAGGTCGAGACAGCCGGTTCCGGGGAGCGGTCGGGTGAGCTGGGAGACGGCGACCACGACGTCGCCCGCCCCGATGTCGGTGCGGAGCAGTCCGTCGGCCTGCGCACGGGCCACCAGGTCCTCGGTGACCTTCGTCAACTCCGTGCGGGCGTCGGCGAGTTCGGGGTCGTGCGGGTCGATGGTGTCGGACAGCAGGGAGCACAGCGCGCCGATCCGTTCGTCGGCGGCGGCGTGCACGAAGCGGCTGAGCGCGGCGAAGGAGTCGGGCTCCTCCGCGGCGGCCGCGTGCGCGTGCGCCACGATCCGGTCGATGACGGCGAGCGACACCTGGTGGATCAGCGTCCGGCGGTCGGCGAAGTTCCGGTAGAGCGTGGCGTTGCCGACGCCGGCCCGGCGGGCGATCTCGTCGAGCGGGGCCATCGCCCCGTGGTCGACGAAGGCCTCGCGGGCGGCGGCGACGATGCGCGCGCGGTTGCGGGTGGCGTCCGCGCGCCGGCGGGGGGCGGCGACGGTGGTCATGGTGCGCTCCCTTCGAGCGGGCGGAGGCCGGAGGAGGTGGCCGCAGGAGGTGGTCGCAGGAGTGGGGAGAGCCTCCCCGTTTCTGCTTGGACAGAGTTTCAAACGGGGACTTGGTCCCCGGAATTTCATCATTCGATGTGACTCGCGTCACGTTTGAAACTCCACGGACGGGTGAGCTCTCGGCCGAGTCGCCCGTGCGCCGCATCCTCGCAGGCCAGCATGGGTGCATGAGCACCATGAAGCCGCGCACCGAGCGCGCCGCCGAGGCCCGGTTGGCCGCCACCAGGATCGAGGCCGAGGGCGTGGACGGGGTGATCGTCGGCTGGGTCGACAACGCCGGCGTCACGCGGGTCAAGACCGTCCCCGTCCGCGGTCTGGAGAGCGCCGCCCGGTGGGGCGTCGGCGCCTCGCCGTCCTTCGACGCGTTCCTGGCCGACGACTCGCTCGCCCCGTCCGGCAACCCCGTCGGAGACCTGCGGCTGGTCCCCGACCTGGCCGCGCTGCGCCGGCTCGCCGCCCAGCCCGGCTGGGCCTGGGCCCCCGGCGACCGCTGGACCCAGCAGGGCGAACCGCACCCCGGCTGCCAGCGGCAGTTCGCCCGCCGCACCGTCGAGGCACTCGCCGAGCGCGGCCTGACCGTGCAGGCCGGCATCGAGGTCGAGTGGATCGTCGAGGGCGGCGAAGCCGGGCCCGCGTACGGCATGCGCCGCCTGATCGGCAACAGCGACTACCTGCGCGACCTGCTGCGCGCCCTGCGCGAGCAGAAGCTGACGGTGCTCCAACTGCACCCCGAGTACAGCGACGGCCAGTTCGAACTGTCCGTCGCCCCCGGCGGCCCGGTCGAGGCCGCCGACACCGCCCTGCTGGTCCGGCACACCGTGCAGGCCGTCTCGCTGCGCCACGGCCTGCGGGCGAGCTTCGCGCCGGTCACCGCCCCCGGCGGCGTCGGCAACGGCGGCCACCTGCACTTCAGCCTGTGGCGCGACGGCCAGAACCTCGGCCACGGCGGCACCGGCCCGCACGGCCTCACCCGGGAGGCGGAGGCGTTCCTCGCCGGGGTACTGGCCGAACTGCCCGCGCTGCTCGCACTCGGCGCCCCGTCGGTGGCCAGCTACCTGCGGCTGGTACCCGGCCACTGGTCCGGCCCGCACCGCTGCTGGGGGCTGGAGAACCGGGAGGCCGCACTGCGGCTGATCACCGGCTCCGCGCCCGAGCAGGCCAACGCCGAGGTCAAGTGCTTCGACGCCGCCGCCAACCCCTACCTCGCCGTCGGCGGCGTACTGGCCGCCGGCCTGGCCGGCCTCGGCGACGCGCTGCGCCTGCCCGCCGAAACCACCGGCGACCCGGACGGCGTCGCCGAACGTCTGCCCACCACGCTCGGCCAGGCCGTGGACGCGCTGCGCAAGTCCGAGGTGCTGCGCGCCGCGATGGGGGAGTCACTGTGGCAGGCGGTGATCGACGTCCGGGAGGCGGAGATCGCCCGGTTCGCCGGCCTGGCCCCGGCGGAGATCATCGAGGCGCTCCGCTACCGCTACTGACGGGCGGTCAGCGCGCCGAGCGGTCCAGCAGCGCGAGCGACGCCAGCGCGTCGCGCAGCCGTGGGCCCAGGTCGGTCTCGCCGGCCTCGTGGTGGGCGACGGGGAAGGGCACCGCGGGCGGCTTGTCGTTCCACCACGTCAGGTGACGGGCCGCCCGGCGCACGTACACCATCGCCCCCACCGGGTTGCTGAAGAAGGTGACCTCCAGCGTAGGGAAACCGGCCGGGTCGCCGGCCGGATCCTCCAGATGGAAGGTCTGGATCCACGAGTGGCGGTGCTCGATGTCCGGCACGTGCTCGTCCAGCAGCACCGACCCGGTGCAGCGGTAGCCCTTGGTCAGGAACGCCTCCATCACCGCTTCGTGGAGCGGGGAAGCGGCCACGTGCACGAAGTCGACGTCCCGCACGGCGTCCCCGATCGTGGTGACCAGCGAGAGGTCGATCCCCGTCGAGCTGCCGGCGAGCTCGGTCACCGGGCAGTCCCAGGGCAGTCGGCCCTTCATGCCGACCCGCTGCTCGGTGCGCCGCTCCACCTCGAAGTACGCACGCTCGGGGGAGAGGTAGGCCCATTCGCGGTCGGCCGTGCTGCCGTCCGACTGCTTCACCTTGCCCACCACGCGCAAGTACAGGCCGTCGATCCGCAGCTTCGACCCGCCCGCCCGGAACAGGATCTCGCCCTCGATCCGCTGCCCGGGCTGCGGGGACATGGTGGTGATCACGGTGTCGATCTCCGGCCCCTGGCCGTCCTCGCCGCCGAACCCGAACAGCTTGCGCAGCCCCATCGTCCGCCTCCCCCTGGAAAGTTCGGGCAAAGCCTAGCCCCCGGCCCGGTTATGCTCACCCCCTGATCGCACCGAGGAGGGGAGCCGCCGGTGGCCATGCGGGGAAGGTTCGGCTTCGGCCGCGAAGGAGCGCAACCGGACCCGTCGGCGGTCGAACTGGTCCTGGGCGAACTGGAACTGACGGACCAGTGGGTCACCGGACATGTGGTGATCCGGGCCGGTGGCCGCGCACTGGAACTCCAGGGCCTTGACGCGCGGCTGGTGGCCGACGCCTACGACGAGGACGGCGGGCGTTCCGAGCTGGAGATCGGTTGGCTGGACGTCGGCGACAGCTGGTTCACGCTGGCACCCGGCGAGGAACGGCAGGTGACGTTCCGCCGCCGGCTGTCCTGGGAATGCCCGTTCACCGAGTACGGCGGCCAGGACTTCGGCATCGGCCTCGCGGTGCGGGCCACGCTGAACACTCGTGCCGGGGAGCTCGGCTTCCGGTCCGAAGCCGCCCTGCGGGTGCCGCCGCCGGTCGCGGTGGCCGCCGCCATCGGAGCCTTCGGTGAACTCGGCTACACGGAACGCTCCGCGCGGGTGATCGCCGACTACATCCCGGACTCCGACCAGTACAACGAGGGCTACCAGTCGCTGTTCCTCACCGACCCCGCCCGGGGCAAGCGCAAACTCCCGCGCCTGGAACTGTCCTTCGTCACCAACGCGGTCGGCACCATGGTCCATCTGCGCCGGGCCGCACCGAACCTGTACGAGTGGGCGTCCAAGCCGAAGACCGTCACCTTCGCGGTCGCCCACCACGAAGTCGCCCACGCCGACCTCGCCGCCCGGGCGGGCGCCGCACTGGAGGACCTGCGCGCCCTGTACCGGACGTGACTCAGTCCTTCGGGAACGGCACCGTCCAACCCGGGCACCGCGCGATCGCGGTCAGCCGGTCGAGCGTGATCAGCGGCGGCCGGCCCGCGTCCGGGTGGCCCGCGCCCGCCGGGTTGACCGCTGTCACGCGGATCCGGCGGCCGTCCGGGCGCAGCAGGTCGACGATGGTCTCGGTGGAGCCCTGGGCGTTCGGGACGGGGCGGCCTTCGACGCTGCGGATGCGGGTGTCGTCCGGCAGCACGGGGGCGTCCGCGAACCAGGCCCGCGCCGACGTGTCGGCCTGCTCCTCCTGGAACCGCAGGACGACCGTCCGGTCGCCGTCGACCAGCGTCGCCGTCTGCTCCGGGCCGGCGGTGCCGGCCACCACCTTCAGGCCGGGCGGCAGCAGGTCGGGCCGCTGCACCGGGGTGTCGGCGGCCGGGAGCCCCGGCAGGGTCTGGCGCACCGAGGCCTCGAAGGTGCGCCAGGCCGGGTCGATGGCCAGCGCCGACAGCTGGGCGACGCTCAGCAGCGGCTCCGGCCTGGTCCACTCGCCGGTCTTCCGCCCGACGTTGTACGAGGTGGCGGTGACCCGCATCCCGTCCGGGGTGGTCCACTCGACCCCGGCGTACCGATACGGGCCCTTGCCCTGCGAGGTGAACTGCGTGACGGCCACCATGCTGCCGTCCTCCAGGGTCTCCTCCTGGCACTTCACGTCCGGGGCGGGTTCGTCCGGGCACGGTCGGGCCGACCGCTGGCCGCCGTGGTTGACGCGAACCGCCAGCAGGCTCTGCCCGTGGCCGTCGTCCAGGGTCAGCTCCGCCCACGCCTGGGTGGTCGGGATCGCGGCCGACCCGGCCGCCGACCCGTCGGAGCGCACGATCCTCAGCTCCTTCGGCAGGCGCTCCGCCACCGCCGAGACCATGTGCGCCTCCTGCGGAATCCGGGCACCGTCGGGCACGCCGTCCCCGGACGGGGCGGGCGCGACGGCGGCCGGGCCGACACTGTCCGTGCGCAGGGCGTTCGGCAGGACGGCGGCGGTCACCCCGCTCACCGCCAGCATCGCGGCGGCCGACCCCAGCGCCAGCCTGCGGCGCCGCCGGCGGCGGCCCCGGGCCGCGCCGCCCATGGCCAGCAGCGGGATGTCGGGAACGAACCTCTCCCCGGTCTCGTGGAAGACCTGACACAGCCGGTCCTCGAAGTCCTGCTCGGGCAGTGCGGGCATGCGTGATCACCGTCTCGGGGAAGCGAAAAGGAGGAACAAGGGGCGGTACTGGTGGTGCCGGCGGCGCGTCAGCGCGCGGCGAGGTCGGCCAGGCCGTCGCCCAGCAGGTCGCGCAGCCGGGCCAGCGCCCGCGAGGACTGGGAGCGGACCGCGCCCGGGCGGCAGCGCAGGATCGCCGCCGTCTCCTCGACGCTGACGTCCTCCCAGTAACGCAGCACCAGCACCGCGCGATCGCGCGGCGCGAGCCGGCCCAGCGCCTGGAGCAGCGTCATCCGCAGCGTGCTGTCGCCCGTCGGGTCCGGCAGGTCCGGGAGCTCGGCGACCGGGCGCTCGCGCGAACTGCGCCGCCGGTGGTGATCGATGAACTGCCGGTACAGCACCCCCTGCGCGTAACCCGCCGGATTCTCTATCGCCCGGCCGCCGAACAGCCGCCCCGGCCGACGCCACACCACGTACATCCGGCTCAGCGTCTCCTGCACCAGATCCTCGGCGAGATGGGTGTCACCACCCGTCAGCAGGCACGCCGAACGGTACAGCGGGGCCGACCGGTTGGCGGCGAACTCCGCGTACTCCAGCTCGCCGCCGCGCACTGATGCTCCTGCCACGTTCGTTGTTCTCCCCGGCCGTCCACCCTGTCACCCTCCAGACGCGACGAGGTGCCTCGCGTGTCACAGGGCGGGCGCGAAAACTTTTCCCGGGCGGGTCACGGTGGCCGGGGCCCGGCGTGGTCGGGTCACGGCGGGCGGGTGGGCTCAGCGGGCGGGGCCCGGCGGGCGGGCTCAGCGGGCGGGGCGCTCGCCCATGCCGCGGCAGAACGGGCACGTCCGGCTGCCCTGGCAGTCGCCGCAGCGGACCCGGCCCTCGGTCCGCCCGCCCCAGGTCATGCCGCCCATCGTCCAGCCCCGGCCCCAGCAGCGATCGCACGAGCACCGCCCCTCGCACTCCGGGCACAGCTCGTAGCCGGGCTGGACGTCCTCCGGCGCGAGCAGCGGTTCCGGGCGGACGAACACCTCCGGCAGGTGCAGCGCCATCGGCTCCAGATCGGCCCGGCACAGCGTCAGACCGCGCACCGGGTGGAAGTGCAGCCGGATCGTCATCCCGTCCCGCCAGGCGTGCAGGACCGCCGAGCCGGACTCGGTGCGCTCCACCGTCCGCTGCCAGTCCGCGAGTTGGGCCTCCGCCCGGGCCAGCAGGTCCGGGTCGGTCGGCTGAGGGTCGAGGACGACCTGGCGGTGGTGGCCGAAGCTCAGCGGATTGCCGAACGCGGTGATCTCCGGATGCTCCGGCAGCTGGGCCGACGGCGCCACCCCGGGCGCCAAGGCCTCCAGGAGCGCCGCGAACTCCGCGTACAGCCGCTCGCCGCGCCGCCGCAGTTCCTCCCGCGCTCCCGGTATCTCCTCGCCCGCCATCGCCGCCCCTCTCGTCGAAGTGCTGTCAACTGGCCGGGGGCGTCCGGGTGTTGCTCGGTGCGCGCGCCGGGCGAGCCGATTCTAGGCACCCGGTGCGGCCGGGCGGGCCGTTTTCGCAACCTGCGAGGGTTTCGCGGAACGGCCTGATGCACCGCCGCGGCGAGTGGTACGAAGATCGGATGACGAGCTACTGGCTGGGTGAACGCATACGCCTGCGGGCGGTCGAGACCGAGGACGGACCGCTACTGGCCCGCCTCTCCGAGCAGGAGGAGCGCCTCGGCGACCTGCTCAACCCCCCGCGCTCCACCGAGGGCTGGAACGCCGTCGCCCGCGAACACGCCACCGCCGACCCGTCCGGCGACACCTACGTCCTGATCGTCGAGTCCCGCGCCGACGGCACCCCCGTGGGCTCCGTCGGCGTCCACCACGCCGACCCGCGCAACGGCTGGTTCGAGTACGGCATCACCATCGCCGCCGAACACCGCCGCCGCGGCTACGCCAGTGAGGCCGCCCGGCTGGTCATCCGCCACCAGTTCGAGGAACGCCGCTACCACAAGGCCACCGCCAGGGTCTTCGCCCACAACCACCCCTCCCTGCACCTCCAGCAGCGCCTCGGCTTCACCGAGGAGGGCCGCCTGCGCCGCCACGTCCTCCTCTCCGGCCGCCCCACCGACGTCGTCCTGCTCGCCCTCTTCGCCGAGGACTTCACCGCCCGCCACGGCGCCGCTCAGGCCGACCCCTCCGCGTAGTCCGGCGCCCGCACCCCGGTCTGCCCCGCGCCCCGGCGGGCCCGGCGGCCGGGGCGGTCAGGGCCTAGTCTCGGGTGCAGCGACGGGCCCGTCGCCCGCTGATGACGAGAGAGACGAGTCCCCGTCGTGTCGAACGCACCCGTGATCCGCAGTGATGTTCCCGGGTCCTTCGCCCGGGGTGTCTTCCACGAGCGCCACCCCAAGCTCGTCCAGCAGGTCCTTGACGCGCTGCCGTACGGCCCGGCCCAGCGGGTGGCGGTGGAGCGGCTGCTGGCGGAGAGCACCACCGGCGTGCTGGAGCCGCCGGGTGCGGACGCCCCGGGTGCCGCGCGGTGGCGGGAGTGGGGAGCGGGCCTGTGGGGTCGGCCCTGGGGGGAGGCGCCGTTCCTGTGGGCGGAGAGTTACTTCTACCACCGGCTGCTGGACGCCGTCGGCTATTTCGGGCCCGGCGCGTGGCAGGGCATCGACCCGTTCGCGCCGTTCAAGAACGCCGAGCTGGCCGGTACGGCGGTGGACGAGGAACTGGCCGCGCTGGGCGGGCTCGACGGTCTGCCGGAGGCCCGTCGGGCGGAGGTGCTGCTGTCGTCCGCGCTGTGGGGCAACCGCGCGGACCTCGGCTTCCAGTTGCTCGCCGGGGCCACCGGGACGGCCGCGTCCGGCCTGGTCGCCGACGACAGCGCGAGGCTCTGGACCGAGCTCGAACGGGCCGCCGGCGGGCGGGTCTGCGTCATCGCGGACAACGCGGGCCGGGAGCTGCTGCCCGACCTGGTGCTGACCGACCACCTGCTGGCCGGCGGCCTGGCGGCGCAGGTCGTCCTGTACGTGAAGCCGCAGCCGTACTACGTGTCGGACGCGACCACGGCCGACGTCCTCGCCTCCGTCGAACGCCTGCGCACCGCGCCCTCGCCGGCCGCCGGGGCGGTCGGCGGGCGGCTGTGGCGGGCGATGAACAGTGGCGCGCTGGTGGTCCGCACGCACCCGTTCTTCTGCGCGCCACTGCCGTTCCACGACCTGCCGGCCGACCTCCGTGCCGAGCTCGCCGCCGCGACAATGACGATCCTCAAGGGCGACCTCAACTACCGCCGCCTGGTCGGCGACCGGCTCTGGCCGCCGACCACGCCGTTCAGCGAGACCGTGAGCCACTTCCCGTCGCCCGTCGCTGCGCTGCGGACGCTGAAATCGGACGTGATCGTCGGCCTCGACGCCGCCACCGTCGCCCGGCTGGACGGCAGCGGGGCCGCGTGGCGCACCGACGGCCGCCACGCCCTCGTCCAGGTCTGCGCGCGCCCGTAGCTCCGGTCGAAACGCTGTGGCGGCCGACCGCCCGTGCCTGGCACGATGGCGGGCCCGACCGCCCCGAGGAGTCCGAGCCCGTGCCCACGCCCGCCGATCGTCTGGCCGCGGCCCGCGCCTCGGCCGACCCCGCCGAGCTGCGGGCCCTGACGGACGTCGGGCTGCCCTTCGTCGACCAGGCACTCGCCGAGAACCCGCAGACGCCGCCGGACGCGCTGCTGCTGCTGGCCGGGGTGCGGCGCGGCGACTGGAACGACAACCGACTGCTGTGCCTGCTGGCCCAACACCCGGGCGCGGACGGGACGGTGCTGGGTGCCGTGCTCGCGGCGGTGGCCGAGCGTCTCACGGCGGGGCAGCGGCCGTACGCCGCCACGCTCGCGCTGGCGGGGCGGCCGGAGGTGCCGGTCGAGCAGGTGCGGGCGCTGGGGCGGTTGGCCGGGGCCTCGGCACGGCTGCGCCGGGGGATGGCCAGGGTGCTGGCGGGGCGTTCGTAGGTTTCACGTCCCCGACCGGCAGCGGTCGGGCACTCGTCCGGTCTACGACGATTGCTTTACTACCTCTTGATTTTTGTCATATGGGCTGAATAGTCTCCCGGCCATTCGCGCGCCTTCGACCACCTCGATCGCGTCTGCCATCAGCCGGGAGGGTCCACCCCTATGAGCGTTCCCCGCATCCGCCGCTCCGCACTCCTCGCCGCAGGTCTCGCACTCGTCACGGCCGGCGCACTCGCCGGACCCGCAGCAGGCGCCGCCACGGCGGCCGGCACGTCCGCCACCGGGCAGCCGATGAACTACGTGGTCAACACCAAGGCCAACCACGGGCAGACCAAGAAGGCCGAGCGCGAGATCCAGGCGGCCGGCGGCAGCGTGGTCGCCTCGTACGAGCAGATAGGCGTGGTGATCGCCCGCTCCGGCGACCCCGGCTTCGCGGCCAGACTGCGCCAGTCGAAGACCATCGACTCGGTCGGCGCCAGCCGCACCGCCGGGATCCAGGCCGCCGACGTCGAAGCCGCCGTCGAGGAGGCCGAGGTGCCCGCCGCGGCCGCCGACGGCAACGAGCCGCTCTGGGCCAACCAGTGGGACATGAAGCAGATCGGCGTGGACCGGGCCCACGCCTCGACGCTCGGCAGCCGCGACGTGGTGGTCGGCGTCCTCGACTCCGGCATCGACGCCACCCACGAGGATCTCGCCGCCGCCGTCGACCCGTCGCTCTCCGCGTCCTGCCTCAGCGGCAGCCCCGACACCAACTGGCAGTCCTGGCAGCCCACCAGCAGCTCCCACGGCACCCACGTGGCCGGCACCATCGCCGCCGCCAAGAACGGCAAGGGCATCGAGGGCGTCGCCCCCGGCGTCCGGCTGGCCGCCGTCAAGGTGGTCGACAACGGCGGGTTCATCTACCCCGAGTACGCGATCTGCGGCTTCGTGTGGGCGGCCGAGCACCACTTCACGATCACCAACAACAGCTACTACGTGGACCCGTGGATGTTCAACTGCGCGGGCGACCCCGACCAGGGAGCGGTCAGCGAGGCCGTCCGCCGGGCCGTGGACTACTCCCGCCGGGGCGGGGTGCTGAACGTCGCCTCCGCGGGCAACGAGAACATCGACCTGGCGCACAAGACCGTCGATGTCAGCAGCCCCGACGACACCACCCCCGGCAGCCGGCCGATCGACGCCAGCTGCCTCGACCTGCCCGCCGAACTGCCGGGCGTGGTCGCGGTCTCGGCGATCGGCGTCAAGGGCGACAAGTCCTACTACTCCAGCTACGGCCTGAACAAGGTCACCGTCGCCGCCCCCGGTGGCGACTCCCGCTACCAGCTGCCCGACACCCCCGACCGCCGGGGCTCGGTGCTCTCCACCCTCCCCGGCGACAAGTACGGCTACATGTCGGGCACTTCGATGGCCGCCCCGCACGTGGCCGGTGTCCTCGCGCTGCTCGCCTCCACCCACCCGGGCGCCGGGCCGGAGCAACTGCGCAGCCTGCTGGTGACCCAGGCCGACCCGCACGCCTGCCCGACCGGCGAGTTCAACCCGGGCGGCACCGGGGCGTACAAGGCGACCTGCGAGGGCACCACCGCCAACAACGGCTTCTACGGGGCCGGGGTGGTGTCCGCCGCCAAGGCCGCGGACACCTTCCGCAACTGACCCCGCGTCAGCGGCTCCACGGGTGGCGCGACCGGCCGCACCACCGCGAAGCCGCTCCACGGGCGGTGTGACCGGCCGCGCGTCGGCGGCGTCGATCGTGGCGCGGCCGGCCGCAGGTCAGCTCTCGCCATCGATGTGCCGGGACCAGTCCGACTCCACCGAGGCCAGGCCGGCCCGGTTCGGCACCTGCTTCAGCCAGGCCGGACGGGCCGCCGTGCGGGCCGCGGCGGCCCGCTCCTCGGCGGCCCGGATCTGCTCCGGGGTGGCGAACCCCTCCGGCAGCCAGGCCGCCGAGTTCGCGACCCGGGCCGCCAGGTGTTCCACGTACGCGGCCCGGACGGCGGCCGGCGAGTCGAAGCCCGGCTCGTCGGCCAGCCAGGCGTCCGGCACCAACGCGGCGACCTCGGCCAGCAGTTCGGGCGTCACCAGGGGGGCCAGCGCGGCGTCCGCGGCGGCCACGTCCGGGCCGTAGCCGCCGAGCGCGTGGCCGCTCAGGTCGTAGCGCTTGTGCACCGAGGCGTGGGCCGAGGACCAGCGGTGGTGGAAGATCAGCCCGGCGCCGTTGTCGATCAGCCAGAGCCTGCCGTGCCAGACCATCAGGTTCGGGTTGTGCACGCTGCGGTCGACGTTGCCGGTCAGCGCGTCCAACCAGACCACCCGGCCGGCCTCGGCGGGGGAGACCTCGATCATCCCCGGCTTGAAGTCCCGGGCGCCCGGCAGCAGGTCCATGCCCAGGTTGCGGCCCGCGCTGGCCTTCAGCAGGTCCTGGATCTCCTGGTCGGGCTCGTTCGCCGCCACCGCCGGGTCGAAGTCCACCAGCACCAGCGGCGGCACCCGCAGGCCCAGCCGCCGGGCCAGCTCGCCGACGATCACCTCGGCCACCAGCGCCTTGACGCCCTGCGCCGCACCGGTGAACTTCACCACGTACGTGCCCAGGTCGTCGGCCTCCACCACCCCGGGCACCGAACCGCCCGCCCGCAGCGGATCGACGTACCGCAGCGCCGTCACCTCATCCAGCATCCGCCCACCCTAACGCCTGCCCCGACGGCCGCCCGTTCCCGGTTTGGCGGGGGCAGGGCGCGGTGGTTGGCTTGGCGGCGACGTCGAGTGCAGATGCGCAGATGACCGGACCGAGGAGATGAACAGATGGGCAAGGTGCACGCCACCACCGAGCGGACGTACGGGGCCGACCCGGCCCGGGTGTACGAGGCGCTGGCCGACTACGCGGTGACCCGGCCGAAGCTGCTGCCCGCGCAGTACAGCGAGTACCAGGTGCGGGCCGGCGGCACCGGCGCGGGCACCCAGGTGCACTGGAAGCTCCAGGCCACCGAGAAGCGGGTCCGGGACTGCCTGTTCACGGTGACGGCGCCGAGCCCGGACACCCTGGTGGAGACCGACGCCAACTCCTCGATGGTGATCACCTGGACGGTCGCGGCGGCCGGGGAGCGCGGCAGCAAGGTCACCGTCGAGGCGACCTGGACCGGGGCGACCGGCATCGGCGGCTTCTTCGAGCGGACCTTCGCGCCCAAGGGCCTGAACCGGATCCACGACCAGGTGCTGGCCAAGCTGGCGGCCGAACTCGGCTGAGCCCCACCGGGATTGGGCCCCACCGGGTTTGGGCCTCGCCGGGTTTGGGCCTCGCGATTATTCACACACCCGCACGGGGCGTCATCCGTGCGGGTGTGCCGGTTCCCCGGGACGGGTGAAGCGGCCCCGGCCGGCAGGTGGTCGTCAACTTAGGCTCCGGGCCGTGCAGATGACGATCCTTCATGTTTCCCAACCGACCGACGGCGGCGTGGCCCGGGTGGTGGCCGACCTGGCGCGCGGGCAGCGTGCGGCGGGCTGCCGGGTTCTGGTGGCCTGCCCGCCCGGCGGTCGGCTCGCCCGCGAGGCCGCCGCCGCCGGCGCCCGGGTGCTGGACTGGCCCGCCGAACGCTCCCCCGGCCCGGGCACCGTCGGCGAGGCGTGGCGGCTGCGCCGGATCATCCGCCGCGCCGAGCCGCACGTGCTGCACCTGCACAGCGCCAAGGCGGGGCTGGCCGGCCGGCTGGCCGCCCGCGGCGCCGTGCCCACCGTGTTCCAGCCGCACGCCTGGTCGTTCGCCGCCGTCGAGGGCGCCCTCGCCCGGGCCAGCCTGCGCTGGGAGCGGTATGCCACCCGGTGGTCCCGCTCCGTGCTGTGCGTCAGCGAACGGGAGAAGGCGGACGGTGTGGCGGCCGGGCTGCTCGCCCACTGGCGGGTGGTGCCCAACGGCGTGGACCTGGCGCACTTCACGCCCGCCGACCAGGCCTCCCGGCGGGCCGCCCGGATGACCCTGGGCCTGGAGCAGTCCGCCCCGCTGGCGGTGTGCGTGGGCCGGTTGTGCCGGCAGAAGGGCCAGGACGTGCTGCTGGACGCCTGGGAGCAGGTGCAGCCCCGGCTGCCGGCGGCCCGGCTGGTGCTGGTCGGCGGCGGCCCGGACGCGGAGGCGCTGGCCGCTCGGGTGCGGGCGCTGCCCGATCCGTCCCGGGTCCGGCTGGTGGGCGATGTGGCGGATCCGCGGCTGTGGCTGGCGGCCGCCGACCTGGTGGTGCTGCCCTCGCGCTGGGAGGGGATGGCGTTGGCGCCGCTGGAGGCGATGGCCTGCGGGCGGCCGGTGCTGCTGACCGACGTTTCGGGGGCGCGGGAGTGCGTGCCGCCCGGCGAGCTCGGCCGTTCGGTGGTGCCGCCGGAGAATTTCGGTGCGATGAGCGAACGGCTGGTCGAATTCCTGTCGGATCGGATCGAATGCGAACGGCACGGTGTGCTGGCCCGGGCGCACGTGGCAGAAAATCACGATATCCGGCAAGTAATCTCGCAGGTGGCGGCCATTTACCGGACTATTGTTCGGAGCCGAGTGGTCCCGGCGGGCCGTACATCCCGTGTCCCGCAGTGGTTCTGATCGTTTGTCAGGCCGTGGACGCCCGCCCGTACAGGTGTGGCCTTCCCTCCTGGATGTCGGATTATTAGGCGGGTGGAATGAAATGGCCTGTCAGCTGCCGGTGCGCGCAAAGGCGTTCGGTAATGTCTGATTCTGCCTGCTTCGTCCCCATTTTCTCCCAGGGGAATGGGCAGTCGCTGTTTTCGGCAGCAGGTGATTGCCCGGACGGGTTCACAGCAGGGGAGTTCGTGCGCTGATGACCATTGACCACGAGAGCGTGCCGCGGTCGGCCGACGTGCTGGCGGGTTCCGGCCGCCACGGCAACCATCACGGCGCGGGACTGCTCGACCGGCCGAGGTCCAGGGCGCTGCCGACCAGGAGCTACGCCGGGGTCGGCCGCCACCGCGGCCGGCTGCACTCTCGGGTCGCCCTGCCGCTCGCACTCGCCACCGCCGACACCCTGGCGGTCGCGCTGTCCGCCGCCGCCACCGCCCCGGCCGCCGCCCGGCCGTTCGCCACCGCCCTCCTGCTGCTGCCCGTCCTGCTCCCGCTCAACCTGGCCGGCGGCCTCTATCGCGCCCGGCTCAGCCTCTCCGCCCTGGACGAGTTCCCCGCCCTGGCCGCCCGCGCCGCCGTCGCCACCGCCTTCGTCGTCACCGCCGACGCCTGCCTGACCGGCCACTGGGCCGACCAGTGGAGCGACCTCGGCGCGATGGGCCCGCTGCGGCTGCTGGCCATGCTGATGCTGATGCTCCCGCTCGCCGCCCTCGGCCGCGCCTACGTCCACCACCTCACCCGCCGGGCCCGCCGCCGCCGTCCCAGCCCGGCGCTGATCCTCGGCGCCGGCGAACTCGGCCAGCGGATCGCCGACGTGCTCACCGCCCGTCCCGAGTACGGCCTGCGGCCGGTCGGCTACCTGGACGCCGACCCGCTGCTGCTGCCCACCGGCAGCCCGCTGCCGGTGCTCGGCGGCCGCGAGGCGCTCGGCCGGGTGCTGCGCCGCCACCGCGTCCACCACGTGCTGGCCACCGGCGGCGCCGCCTACGACGCCGACACGCTGGCCGCGCTGCGGCACGCCGCCCGGCTCGGCTGCCAGGTCTGGCTGCTGCCCGGCCTGCGCGAGTTCGACTCGGTGCGGGGCACCGGCGACCACCTGTGGGGCTTCCCCTGCCTGCGCCTCGGCGCACCCGCGATGCGCCGCCACGGCTGGGCCGTCAAGCGCGGCTTCGACATCGCCGCGGCCGGCCTCGGCCTGCTGCTGATCTCTCCGGTGCTGGCCGCCTGCGCCCTCGCGGTGCGCTGGGAGACCGGCCCTGGCGTGCTGTTCCGCCAGCAGCGCACCGGCCTGGACGGCCAGGTGTTCACCCTCCTCAAGTTCCGCACCCTGCGCCCCAGCAACGAGCACGAGTCGGCCACTCGCTGGAACATCGCGCAGGACCACCGGATGGGCACCGTCGGCAAGTTCCTGCGCAAGGCCTCGCTGGACGAGCTCCCGCAACTGTGGAACGTGCTCCGCGGCGACATGAGCCTGGTCGGCCCGCGCCCCGAACGCCCCTACTTCGTCATGCGGTTCAGCCAGGCCTACCCCGAGTACGCCGACCGGCACCGGGTCCCGTCCGGGCTCACCGGCCTGGCCCAGGTCAGCGGCCTGCGCGGGGACACCTCCATCGAGGACCGGGCCCGCTTCGACAACCGCTACATCGAGGGCTGGACCCTGTGGCAGGACGCCAAGATCCTGCTGCGCACCGCCGCCCTCGTGGTCCGTCCGGACGGGAGCTGACCGCAGGCCGTGGCCGTCACCCTCCGACTCCCGCCCGCCGCGGCCCGGTTCACCGGCGCAGCCGCACCCCGCCCGGGCCGGCCCACGCCCCGGCCGAGCTGGCTCGCCGCCGCCACCGTGCTGCTGGTCTGCGTCCCCACCGGGGAGAAGGACGTCACCGCCGC
This sequence comes from Kitasatospora sp. NPDC059673, assembly GCF_042734215.1. NCBI lineage: Bacteria > Bacillati > Actinomycetota > Actinomycetes > Kitasatosporales > Streptomycetaceae > Kitasatospora > Kitasatospora sp. NPDC059673. The sequence goes on from NZ_JBHWEN010000020.1 coordinate 88,876, forward strand.
CGTCCACGTCACCCCGGCGGACCTGGCCTCGCTGGCCCTGGTCGCCCTGACCGCCGTCCAGCTGCTGCGCGGCCGGCTTCCCCGGCTCGACCGGGCGGCCGCCACGCTGTTCGGCGCCGTGGTGCTGGCCGCCGCCGTCGCCACCGTGCATTCCGTGGACCCGGCCGCCAGCCTCACCGGCTTCGTCCGGCTGGTGCAGATCTTCGTGCTGGTGCCCGCCGCCGTGCTGCTGGCCGTCCGCGACCGCAACGACCGGCGGCTGGTGCTCGGCTCGTTCGTGCTGGCCGCGCTGATCGAGGGCGCGGTCGGCGCCGTCCAGTACCTGACCCGCACCGGCGCCTCCTACACCGGGCAGCCGATCCGCGCCGTCGGCACCTTCGGCGCGCTCGACATCATGGCGATGTCCGGCGTGGTCTCCTTCGGGCTGCTGGCCGCCCTCGGGCTGGCCCTGGCCGAGCGCCGCCCCGGCGGCAGCCGCCCGCTGCGCCGCGCGATGTGGGCGAGCGCCGCGTTCCTGGCCTTCCCGCTGGCGGTGTCGTTCAGCCGGGGCAGCTGGATCGCCACCGCGGTCGCCGCCACCGTGCTGCTGCTGCGCGCCGACGCCCGACTGGCCGTCAGAGGCGTACTGGTCGGCGCCGCCGCCGCGGTGGTGCTGGTCGGCGGGCTCGGCCTCGGCGCGTCCGGCGTCACCGAGCGGCTCAGCTCGATCGGCTCGGTCTCCGCCGCCCCCGACCAGTCCGTCTCCGACCGCTACGACCTGTGGGCCACCGCCGGCCGGATCTGGCAGGACCACCCGGTGGCCGGCGCCGGACCCAAGGCGTTCCAGCAACTGCGCGACAGCCACGCCCCGCTCAGGCTCTCCTCCGGCAGCGACGCCGCCGACTCCACCATCGGCTTCCAGCGCGAACCGCTGCTCTCCCCGCACAACATGTACTTCCTGGTGCTCAGCGAGCAGGGCCTGCTCGGGGTGGTCGCCTACCTCGCGCTGTTCCTGACCCTGCTGCTCGGCTGCCTGCGCCGGGCCACCGGTCCCGGCCTCGCCGCCCTCGCGCTGCTCTGCTGGGTGCTCTGGGACTTCCTGTACGCCGACATCGGCGGCACCACCACCGTGCTGACCTCCGTGGTGCTCGGCCTCGCCGCCCGCACCGCGCTGCCGGGGCCCGACTCCCGGGCCGCGAACGGTCCCGACTCCCGTGGAGCGAACGGCACATGACGACAGACCAGCCGGTGGCGGCACAGGTCGCCACGACCGTCCCCGTACCGGCCCCGCGCACCGACGGCGAGGACGCCGCACCCCGGGGCGGCTTCCTGGCCAAGGCGTTCGGCGTGACCGCGCTGCTCAGCGCGGCCGGCTCCGGGCTCGGCCTGCTCCGCGACCTGCTGCTGGCCCGCTACTTCGGCGCCAACCAGGGCACCGACGCCTTCCTGGTCGCCTGGACGGTGCCGGAGACCGCCGCGCCGCTGCTGATCGAGGACGCGATGGCCTTCCTGATGGTCCCGGCCTTCAGCCTGGCCCTGGTGCTGCGCGAGGAACGCCCCCAAGGGCCGGACCCGGTACGGCAGTTGACCCGCTCCACGCTGCCCTGGCTGCTGCTCGCGCTGTGCACGCTGTCCGGCATCGTCGCGCTGTTCGCCCCGCAACTGGTCGAGCTGCTCGCCCCCGGCCTGGCCGACCCGCGGCTCGCCGTCACCTGCACCCGGATCACCGCCGTCACCGTGGTGCCGTTCGGCGTGGCCGGCTACCTGGCCTCCGCGCTGCGCGCCCTGCACGCCTTCACCGCGCCCGCCGTCATCTACGTGATGTACAACCTGGGCATCCTGGCGCTGCTGCTCAGCGGCCACCGCCTGCTCGGGGTGCGCTCCGCCGCGCTCGGCGTGGCGCTCGGCAGCCTGCTGATGGCGGGCGTGCTGGTGGTGCCGTTCGCCCGCCGGCTGCGCGGCCGCGGGCGGCGGGCCCGGCGGCGCGGCGCCGGGCGCGGGCTGGTGCTGATCCCGCTGGCGCTGCTGCCGGTGGCCGCGTTCTCGCTGACCCGGCAGTCCCAGGTGTTCATCGAGCGCTACCTCGGCTCGGCGCTGCCGCCCGGCACCATCTCGCACCTCAACTACGCCGCGAAAGTCAGCCAGTTGGCGATGACCTCGGCGATCCTGATCGTCACCGTGACCTTCCCCGTGGTGGCCCGGGCGATGGCCGCCGGCGATCTCACCGCCGCCCGCGACCGGGTCGAGAAGGACCTCGGCCAGGCCGCCGCGCTGGTGCTGCTCGGCACCGCCTTCCTGCTGTCCTGCGCACCCGCCGTGGCCGCGCTGCTGTTCCAGCGCGGCGCGTTCGGCCCTGCCGACACCGAGGCCACCGCGGCCGTCATCCGGGTGTACAGCTTCGGCCTGCCCGCCCAGGCGATGATCGGCGTGATGGTGCGGCCGTACTTCTGCGTCCGGCCGGTGGTGCGGCGCGCCGAGGCCCCGCGTGCCGAGGGCGACCGGACCACCTGGCTGGACTGGTACCCGGTCGGCGCGATGATGCTCGGACTGGTCGTCACCTTCACCCTCGGCGTCACCCTGACCCCGCATTTCGGGGCGCCCGGCCTGGCCGCCGGCAACGCGGTCGGGATCACCTTCACCGCGGCGCTGCTGATGCGCGGCCTGATGCTGCGCGGCATCGCGCTGCGGCTGGGCCTGGTGCTCGGCGGGCAGGCCCGGCTGCTGGCCGCCGCGATCACCGCCGCCGGGGCCGGCTCGCTCGCCGTCCGGGCGGTCACAGCGCCGCTGTCCGCCGCCCTGTTCGGCGGCGCCACCGTCCTGCTGGTCTTCGCGGCCCTGGGCACGCTGTTCGGCGTCCCCGAGGTCCGCGGACCGGTCCTGGCGCTGCTCGCCCGGGCCCGGCGACCGCACGCCCCCTCACCCGCCGAAGGGAAGCCGCATGGTTGAAACCTGTCTGCCGGCGCAGGTGCTCGCACCCCGGCTCGCACCCTGGATCCTGATGTACCACTCGGTCGCCGAGGAGGACGAGGATCCCTACCAGCTCACCGTCAGCCCCGAGCGGTTCGCCGAACAGATGGACTGGCTGTACCGCTCCGGCCGGCGCGGCGTCAGCGTCCGCGAACTGCTCGACGCCCAGGCGCGCGGCCGGGAGTCCCGGCTGGTCGGCCTGACCTTCGACGACGGCTACGCCGACTTCGCCCGGCACGCCGTCCCGGTGCTGCGCGAGTACGGCTTCACCGCCACCGCGTACGTGATGCCCGACCTGCTCGGCGCCGCCAACCACTGGGACGCCGAAGGCCCCCGCAAGAAGCTGCTGACCGTGGACCAGGTCGTCGAACTGGCCGCGTCAGGCTGGGAGATCGGCTCGCACGGCTTGGGCCACCAGGCCCTGTCCGGGCTGTCGCCCGCCGCACTGGAACGCCAGACCAAGAAGAGCCGACGGGACTTGGAGGACCTGGTGCGCGGCCCCGTCACCGGCTTCTGCTACCCGTACGGCTCCGTCGACCTGCCCGCCACCCGGGCCGTGCGGGACGCCGGCTACGACTACGCCTGCGCCATCGAGCACTCCTCGCTGACCGGCCGGCACGCCCTGCCGCGCTGCTACGTCGGCGACCGCGACGGCGCCTGGCGGCTGCGCGCCAAGCACGGCCGCCACCGCTGGCGCGAGGCCGTCACCGGGCTGCGCTGGGCCCCGCCGAAGCCCACCACGGGGGAGTGGCGGTGAAGGTCCTGCATGTGGTCACCGGCCTGCACGCGGGTGGTGCGGAACGTCAACTCGCCCTGCTGCTGAGGCACTTGCCGAAAGACCAGCGGCACGAGGTGGCCACCCTGACCAACCCCGGCACAGTGGCCCGCGAACTGCGCGCCGACGGCTTCACCGTCCACCACCTCGCCATGCGCGGCAACCGCGACCTCGGCGTACTGCCCCGGCTCACCCGGCTGATCCGGGCCGGCCGCTACGACCTGGTCCACACCCACCTGTACCGGGCCATGCTGTACGGCCGCCTTGCCGCCCGGCTGGCCGGGGTGCGGGGCGTGCTCGCCACCGAGCACTCGCTGCAGGCCGGGGTGATCGAGGGCCGGCCCACCTCGCCCGGCGTCAAGGCGCTGTACCTGGCCGCCGAACGGCTCGGCGGCACCACCCTGGCGGTCTCCGGCCAGGTCGCCGCCGTGCTCGACGCCTGGGGCGTGCCCGCCCACCGGGTCCGGCTGCTGCCGAACGGCATCGACGCCGCCCGGTACCGCTTCCCACCCGCCGAGCGGGCCGCCCACCGCGCCCGACTGCGCGCCGAACTCGGCCTGCCCGCCGACGCGTTCGTGGCCGGCGGAGTCGGCCGACTGGTGCCCGGCAAGCGCTTCCACATCCCGCTGGAGGCACTCGCCGCGCTCCCGGCGGACACCCGGCTGCTGCTGATCGGCGAGGGCCCTGAACGGGCCGAACTTGCCGCCCGCGCCGAACAGTTGGGCGTCCGTGAGCGGCTGGTCCTCACCGGCGAACGCGACGACGTGCCCGAGCTGCTCACCGCGATGGACGTCCTGGTCTCGCCGTCCCGCGCGGAGACCTTCGGGCTCGCCGCGCTGGAGGCCCTGGCCGCCGGGCTGCCGGTGCTGCACTCCGCCTGCCCGGCGCTGGCCGAACTACCGGTCGGCGCCGCCCCGCACGCCCGCCTGCTGCCGTCCGAACCTGCCGCCTACGCCCGCGAGTTGACGACGGCCGCCGCCGCGCCCACCGGACCGGTCCCGGTGCCGCCGGCCGTCGCGCACTACGACATCACCCGGATCGCGGCCGAACTGGCCGCCCTCTACCGGGAGTCGGCCGGCGCCCTGCCCGGCCCCCGCCACCCCGCACGCCGCCGCGCGGGCGCGCACTGACCCCCGCCATCCCTTCTCTGGAGTCCCTCGATGCCCGAACCCCGCCGCCGCTCCCGTGCGCTGTTCCGCCGCTGGCGGCCGCTGGCGGCCGCTGGCCGTGGCGGTCCCGCCTGGTGCGGCGGCCCGTCCCCGCTGACCTCGTTTTCTGGAGCCCTCCGATGCCCGCACTTTGCCGCCGCTCCCGTGCGCTGTTCCGCCGCTGGTGGTCGATGGCCCTCGCCGTCCCGCCAGGCGTGGCGGCCCGTTCCCGCTGACCTCGTTTTCTGGAGTTCCCCGATGCCCGCACTTTGCCGCCGCTCCCGTGCAGTGTTCCGCCGCTGGTGGTCGATGGCCCTCGCCGTCCCGCCAGGCGTGGCGGCCCGTCCCCGCTGACCCCGTTCCCCTCGTTCTCTGGAGCCCCCCGATGCCCGTACTGCGCCGCCGCCTCCGCGCGCCGGCCCGCCGCTGGTGGCCGATGGCCCTCGCCGTCCCGCTCGGTGCGGCGGCCGGGGCCGGCTATGCCGTCGTCTCGCCGCCCTCCTACGCCTCCTCCGCCTACGTGGTGGTGGTTCCGCAGAGCGCCGGCGAGAACGCCAACGCCGTCAACTTCGCCCAGGCGTACGGCCGGCTCACCGGCCAGCCGCAGGTGCTGATCGGCGCCGCCGCCGAGACCCACCACTCGGTGGCCACGCTGGCCGCCCTGGTGCGCGGCACCACCTCCCCCGACGCCCCGGTGATCGAGATCACCGGCACCGGCCCCCGCCCCGAGGACGCCGTGCAGAACGCCGGCGCGGTCGCCCGCTCGCTGATCGCGTTCGGCAACGCGGGCAGCAGGGAGACCGGCGTCAAACTGGTCCAACTCGCCGCCGCCGCCGCACCCGACGCCCCCACCTCGCCGTCCGCCACGCTGGACACCGCGGTCGGCGGTGCCGCCGGCGTGCTGCTCGGCACCCTGGTGATGCTCACCCGCCGCAAGGCCGAGGGGGCTCCCGCGTCCGCCACCGACACCGCCGGCGCCGTGTTCCCCATTCAGGCCGAGACCTTGCGGACCGAAGGGGTGTACCGATGAAGCTCCGCCAGCGGCCCGCCACCGCCCGGGTCCCCGCCCAGGCCGACCACGCCGTCGCCGACCGCCACCGCTGGAGCTCCGAAGTCCTGCGCGCCGACGACGCGTTGGACCAGGTCGCCGACGACTGGGACGACCTGTACCGGCGCTGCTCCACCGCCACCTCCTTCCAGGCCGCACCCTGGCTGCGCTCCTGGTGGCAGGGCTACGGCCGCCCCGGCGCCCTGGTCGTGGTGCTGGTTCGCCGCGACGGCCGGCTGGTCGCCGCCGCCGCACTGCGCCGCCGCGGCCCGTTCGGCGGCCTGACCAACCTCGGCGGCGGCCTGGTCGACTTCACCGACGTCCTGCTGGACGACGAGTGCGCCGACCGCGCCGCCGCCGAACTCGCCGCCGCGCTGCCACTGCGCCGCCCCTGGCACAGCCTGGAGCTGCGCGAGGTGCACCCCGAGGCCGCCGTGCAACGGGTGTTCGCGCACTGGCCGGGCCGCCGGCACCGGTTCGCCGACTCGATGTGCCAGTACCTGCCCGCCGTCCCGATGGACCAGCTGCTCAAGCGGCTGCCCGGCAAGAGCGCGCAGCGCAGCCGGGGCAAGCTCCGCAGGATCGCCGAGGCCGGGGTCCGGGTGCACACCGCCACCGCCGACGAAGTCCCGGACACCGTACGCGAGTTGCTGCGCCTGCACCGCCTCCAGTGGCAGCACCGCGGGGTCACCCCCGAGCACCGCACCGAGCGCTTCGCGCACCACCTCACCGAGTCCACCGCCGCCCTGGTGGCCACCCGCCGGGCGGCCATACAGCGTTTCGAGCTCGACGGGCAGCTGGTCGCGGTCGACCTGATCCTGCTGTGCAACCCGTTCGGCGGCCTGTACATGTACGGCGCCCACCCCGCCCTGCGCGAGCGCCTGGACATCGCGGGCCTGCTGTTCGGCGCCGCCCTGGACGAGGTGCGCGCCGCCGGGATCCCGCAACTGAGCCTGCTGCGCGGTCAGGAGCCGTACAAGCAGCGCTGGCGCCCCGACCGACTGCCCAACCAGCGGCTGGTGTTCGGCCCCGGCCGGCTCGCCCCGTTCGCCGCCGCCCGGGCCCTGCGGGTGCGGGCCCGGACCGCCGCCGTCCGGCTGCTGCGGGCCAGGCTCCCGAAGCTGAAGGAGGCGCTAGTGCGGGCCAGGCTTCGGTGACGGATCGAGGGCCGGGCCGGCCGCCCCGGACGAGCCGGACATCAACTGCCGGTAGACCTCCGCCGACTTCGGGTTGTCCTTGCACTGCCAGAAGCCGTGCGGGCAGTAGTCGGTGAGAGTCTGGTAGGCGGTGTTGTGGGTGCGCATCCACTCCACCATCCGGCGCACGTACTCCGGGTTGTCGCCGTTGCGGAACAGCCCCCACTCGGGGTAGGAGACCGGCTTGCCGCGCTTGGCCGCGAACTCCACCTGGTCCTGCAGCCCGTACGGCTCGTTGACGTACTGGTCGAAGGTGCCGCCCGCGGGCATGTCGTAGCTGTCCATCCCGAGGATGTCGACCACGTCGTCGCCGGGGTAGCAGCGCGTCCAGGGGATCGCGTCCAGCCCGCGGGTGGGGGTGAAGTCGAAGCTGAAGCGCTGCCCGGGCACCGAGCGCATCACGCCGACGATTCGCCGCCAGTACGCCTTCCACGCGCCCGGGTCGGGCCGGCAGCGCGAGGTGTAGGTGATGCCGTTCATCTCCCAGCCCAGGGTGATGACGGTGTCGGCCCCGCCCAGCGTCACCAACTTGCGGGCCAGGCGCAGGAAGTGCTGGTCGAACTCGCCCTTGTTGCCGCGCGCCAGCAGCGCGGCCACCTCGGCGTCCGGCACGTCCCCCTCGTTGGGGACGAGCATCGGCACGCCCAGCACCAGCTGCCGGGCCGGGTCGGCCTGCCGCCACTGCGACCACAGGCCGAGCACCACCGGCTCGCCCTCGATGTCCTGCCAGCCGTTGCCGGCCAAGTAGGTGTGGCCGACCTGCATGTTGGCGTTGTTCAGCCAGGACGCCATCCGCGCGATGTTCGGGATGTACTCGTTCCAGGAACCGACGAACGCGCCGAACGGCACCTCGTGCAGGGCCCGTTGCACCACCGGGCGGGGCGCCGCGCCGCGTGGCTGGATGGCGTCCGAGGAGAGCACCGCGTGCCGCTCGGTCTGGCTGAGCGGCGTGCCCGAGGGCACGCTCGCGGTCGTCATCAGCAGCAGAGCGGCGGCAGCCAGGGTGATACGGCCGAGGCGCATGGGCTCACTCCGAACGGACTCGGGGACAACGGCGGCGCCTGGAGCGTAACCTGACAGACCATCAGAAATTGCGCATGTCACCCCATCGGGTCATGGCCGGACGGTCATCCGAAGGTGTTGCACTTGGCCATGTCGCCGGTCCGGTAACCGGTGGTGAACCACTGCTTTCGCTGCTCCGAGGAACCGTGCGTCCAGGTCTCCGGGTTGGTCTTCCCGGTGGCGCGCTGCTGGATCCGGTCGTCACCGACCGACTCGGCGGCATCCAGCGCCCGGGCGATGTCGTCGTCCGTCAGCTTGGTGATCAACGGACGGCCGGTGGACGCCTGCGGGGTGGTGGTGGCGTGGTGAGTCCACACGCCCGCGTAACAGTCCGCCTGGAGTTCGAGCTTCACCGAGGCGCTGTCCGCGCCCTGCCGGTCGTTGCCGACCTTGACGCCGAGCAGGGTCTGCACGTGGTGCCCGTACTCGTGGGCCACCACGTACGCCTCGGCGAACGGGCCGCCCTGGGCGCCCAGTTGGCGGCCCATGTCGTTGAAGAAGCCGAGGTCGAAGTAGGCCTTGTGGTCGCCCGGGCAGTAGAACGGCCCGACCGCCGAGGTCGCCGAGCCGCACGCGGTCTGGACCCGGTCGGTGAACAGCACGCTGTCCGCCTGCGAGTACTTCTTGCCGCGGTTCGCGAACTCGCCCTGCCAGTAGTTCTGCACGCTGTTCACCACCGCCAGGATCCGGCAGTCCTGCCGCTGGTTGGCGTCCGCGCCGGTCTTGCACGTCGAGGTCTGCGGCGTGCCGGTGGCCTTCCCCGCCGCGGGCGCGCCACCACTGCCGTGCGAGCTGCTGAACATGGACGGGTCCAGCCCGAGCACCAGGGCCACTATCAGGCCGACGATGCCGACCGCGCCGCCGCCGATCGCCACCGCGCCGCCGGGGATACCGCGGCGGTCCTCCACCTGCGAGCCGTCCAACTGGGCGTCGTCGTCGAATTCCATCCCTGTCTCACCTCTGTAACAGTCCGTCGGCCGGTCGAAGTCGCACCCTAGCGGCCCCTTCGGGCCGCGAGGCGGCCCGCCGACGCAGGTCGGAACCGGTTGTGTCGGAACCGTATAAGGGGTGCGGCAACGGCGTGGCGCGTTCGAATCCAGCTGAATTCCGTCGGGGTCGGACGGTACGCTCCGGCCGTGTCCTTCAATCCGCTGCGCAGTCTGTCGCCCCGATCGGTTCTGCCCGCCGCCGCCGCGCTGCTGGTCCTCGCGGCCGGCGCAGCGGCGCACGCCAACCGCCCGCAGCCGTTCGGGGACAAAGTCGTGCCCGGCGCTGCGGACGCCACCCCGGTCGGCGCCCAGTCGGCCAGCACCGGAGACCTGAACCTCAAGGTCGGCCCCGGCATGGAGGTCTACTCCAGAAGCACTGGCGAACACCTGTGGTCCTACCGCCGCGACGGCGGCACCGCGCTCTACCTGACCATGGTCGGCGAGGACGCGGCGGTGGTCTGGGACGACGGCATGGTCACCTCGGTCAACCCGGCCGACCACTCGGTGCGCTGGCACCGCAGCGTCCCCGGCCTGGCCGACTGGCTGCGCGCCGACGGCGAGCCCGGCGCGGCCGACCGCACCGAGGAGCAGCGCCAGGCGCTCGCGGTGGAACGGGCCGCCGCCGCCCTGCACCCGTCCGCCGACTCCAAGGCCGACCCGTTCGTCACCGTGGTCACCCCCGGCCTGCTGATGGGCTTCCGCGAACGCGACGGCGACCTGCGCTTCAACTCCCGCCCCCCGGCGGGCTGCACCTTCGACCCCGCCCGCACCGCACAGAGCGAGGACGCGGCGCTGGTCCCCCGGGTCTGCCTGCCCACCAACGGCTCGGCCCCCCGCCAACTGCCCGGCGGCGTCATGGTGTTCGCCCTCAACGCCCCCGGCAACTTCCTCAACACCGGCCCCGACGTGAAGATGCGCCCGCTGGACAGCCACCGGATCGCGATCGACGACGGCCCCGTGATCGGCACCTGGGTCTACGACACCACCCGGGGCGCCCGGGAGGTCAACTGCGGCGCCTCGATGCCGTTCGCGGCCACCACGCCGACCTGCGAGAAGTGAGACCGGGAGCGCGAACGCAGGGGCGCTGGGGGAGGTACCCCCACGCGCCCCTGGTGGTGCTCCCGGCTGTGCCCCAGGAAATCGTTTCGCGCACTCCCGTAGACTGAGGCGAATGGCTGAGTGCCATACCCACGTCTAGGAGTGACCCCAGCCATGATTACCGCGAACGCCCTGGAGCTCCGTGCCGGCGCCCGCATCCTGATCGAGTCCGCCAGCTTCCGGATCGCCCCGGGCGACCGCATCGGTCTGGTCGGCCGCAACGGCGCGGGCAAGACCACGCTCACCAAGGTGCTCGCCGGTGAGGGCCTGCCGGCCGGTGGCACCGTCACCAGCTCCGGCGAGGTCGGCTACCTCCCGCAGGACCCGCGTACCGGTGACCTCGACGTGCTCGCCCGGGACCGCATCCTGTCCGCCCGCGGCCTCGACACCGTGCTCAAGAAGATGCGCGAGAACGAGGAGCGGATGGCCAACGGCAAGGGCGCCACCCGCGACAACGCGATGAAGAAGTACGCCCGGCTGGAGACCGAGTTCCTCACCAAGGGCGGCTACGCCGCCGAGGCCGAGGCCGCCACGATCGCCGCCGCGCTGGGCCTGCCCGACCGGATCCTCGGCCAGCCGCTGCACACCCTGTCCGGTGGTCAGCGCCGCCGCGTCGAGCTGGCCCGGATCCTGTTCTCGGACGCCGACATCCTGCTGCTCGACGAGCCCACCAACCACCTCGACGCGGACTCGATCGCCTGGCTGCGGGACTTCCTGAAGACCTACAAGGGCGGCTTCATCGTCATCTCGCACGACGTCGACCTGGTCGAGACGGTCGTCAACAAGGTCTTCTACCTGGACGCCAACCGCTCCGCCATCGACATCTACAACATGGGCTGGAAGCAGTACCAGCAGCAGCGCGAGGACGACGAGAAGCGCCGCAAGCGCGAGCGCGCCAACGCCGAGAAGAAGGCCGCGACCCTCAATTCGCAGGCCGACAAGATGCGTGCCAAGGCCACCAAGACCGTCGCCGCGCAGAACATGGCCCGCCGCGCCGAGAAGCTGCTCTCCGGTCTGGAGCAGGTCCGCCAGTCCGACAAGGTCGCCAAGCTGCGCTTCCCGGACCCGGCCCCGTGCGGCAAGACCCCGCTGACGGCCGAGGGCCTGTCGAAGTCGTACGGCTCGCTGGAGATCTTCACCGACGTGGGCCTGGCGATCGACCGCGGCTCCCGGGTCGTCATCCTCGGCCTCAACGGCGCCGGCAAGACCACCCTGCTGCGGATGCTGGCCGGGGTGGAGCAGCCGGACACCGGTGAGGTGATCCCGGGCCACGGCCTGAAGATCGGCTACTACGCCCAGGAGCACGAGACGCTCGACCCCGAGCGCACCGTGCTGGAGAACATGCGCTCCGCCGCGCCCGACACCGACCTGGTGCAGATCCGGAAGATCCTCGGTTCCTTCCTGTTCTCCGGCGACGACGTCGACAAGCCGGCCGGGGTGCTCTCCGGCGGTGAGAAGACCCGGCTCGCGCTGGCGTCGCTGGTGGTCTCCAGCGCCAACGTGCTGCTGCTCGACGAGCCCACCAACAACCTCGACCCGGCCAGCCGCGAGGAGATCCTCGGCGCGCTGCGCACCTTCACCGGCGCGGTCGTCCTGGTCACCCACGACGAGGGCGCGGTGGACGCGCTCCAGCCCGAGCGGATCATTCTGCTCCCCGACGGCGTCGAGGACCTGTGGAGCCCCGCGTACCACGACCTGGTGTCGCTCGCCTGAACCCCGACGGTCCGGAGGCAACCGGCGACTAGACACCGGGTCGGCCGTCGGTACGAGGGGAACTGGTCGTCCGTCCATTCCGGGAACACCCGGGCCCGCACAGCCGTTGGCTCTGCGGGCCCGCTCCGTTTCCCCCTCGCCCGGGCGGGCTGAGCAGCGGATTCGCTCACCGGAACGGATCGCGGAGGGGCGCGCACACCCTCCGTGAGCGCCCTGGTGCGCAGCGAACACCACCGGACGAGCCCGCTTTCCGGTGACGGACCTTGTCGAATGGGTGGCCAGGAGCCTGGCAATGGGTGATCATGGGAATCTGACTGATCACCTCTACGAGGAGGCACGGGTGGCCGAGACTCTGAAAAAGGGCAGCCGGGTGACAGGTGCCGCGCGTGAGAAGCTCGCGGCCGATCTCAAGAAGAAGTACGACTCCGGCGCGAGCATTCGCGCCCTCGCGGAGGAGACGGGCCGTTCCTACGGCTTCGTCCACCGGATGCTCAGCGAGTCCGGGGTCAACCTCCGAGGTCGCGGTGGCGCCACGCGCGGCAAGGGCAAAGCCGCTGCGGCCGCCGGTTCCTGACGGTCCATCACCTCCGGCGGGCGGCGCTCCGAGCAGCTCCGGCCGCCCATGCTGCACCAGCACGCTGCTCGTCACTGCACGACGTTCCACACGGATCGGCGGCCGGGTTCTCCCGAGCCGCCGACCGTCGTTTCCGGGCCCTTGCGCGGCCCTTGGGTGGGCCCTTGCGCCACTCCTTGCGCGCGGGCATTTCTTGAGCATTCCACCGGTATTCCTGTACGCGGATCCGGCGCTTTGTTACTCTCCAGTAGCCCGTCGGGGTCGGCGGGCGTCCCCGCCCTGTCGCTGGAGGTAGCACCGCCATGACCACCCACATCCCCGACGCCGACCGCACCGCGTGGGAACAGGCCGGCGTCCGCCTCGACCTGGACGGCGAACTCGCCACCGTCACGCTCTGCGACCCCAAGCGCCGCAACGCCCAGACCCCCGCCATGTGGCGCGCCCTCGCCGCGATCGGCCGCGCCCTGCCCGGCACCGTCCGGGTCGCCCTCCTCCAGGCCGAGGGCACCTCCTTCTCGGCCGGCCTCGACCGCGCCATGTTCACCCCCGAGGGCATCCCCGGCGAGACCGGCTTCCTCCAGCTCGCCGCCTCCACCGACGCCGAACTCGACGCCACCATCGCCTTCTACCAGGAAGCCTTTACCTGGTGGCGCCGCACCGACTTGATCTCCATCGCCGCCGTCCAGGGCCACGCCGTCGGCGCCGGCTTCCAGCTCGCCCTCGCCTGCGACCTGCGCGTCGTCGCCGAGGACGTCCAGTTCGCCATGAAGGAAACCTCCCTCGGCCTGGTCCCCGACCTCACCGGCACCAAGCCCCTCACCGACCTGGTCGGCTACGCCCGCGCCCTGGAAATCTGCGCCACCGGCCGCCGCGTCGGCGCGGACGAGGCCGTCGCCACCGGCCTCGCGAACGTCGCCGTGCCGACGGCGGAGCTGAGCGCCACGGCGAAGGACCTGGCGGCCGCGCTGCTGGCCGCGCCGCGGAACGCCGTCATCGAGACCAAGGCACTCCTCCAGGGGGCGGGCGACCGGACGTACGAGCAGCAGCGGGCGGCCGAGCGAGAGGCGCAGGCGCGCCGGCTCCGGGACCTCGCGGGCATGTAAGGGCGCGAAGACAGGGGCGCGGGGAACTGCGCGCAGCGGAAGGCACTCACCGGCAAGATCGCGATGCAGGGCAATGACTTGCACCTGATCGCGACCTTGCAGACGTGCGCTCCTTGCTCGCGCAGTTCCCCGCGCCCCTGTTTTCGCACCCACCTGCGTTCGCACCCGCTCGCGTGTTGCGTGGCGGAATGTCAGGGTTGTGGGTGATTTGCGATATAGCTGGATCCGAACCCAGGAGGCCCGACATGGCGCAGCCCTACACCCCCACGCCCGCGGATCTGCAGAAGGGCCTGTCGGAGGCGCAGCCGGTGTCGGCGAGTGGTGAACGTGGGCGGACGGCGCTCGCGGTCGGGGTGGTGGAGAAGATCGCGGGGATGGCGGCCCGTGAGGTGGCCGGGATCCATGCGTTGGGGTCGGGGTTCTCGCGGACGTTCGGGGCGATGCGGGACCGGGTGCCGGGGTCGAAGTCGAGTGTCGCGCGGGGGATCAAGGCGGAGGTCGGCGAGAAGCAGACCGCCATCGACATCGCGCTGGTGGTCGAGTACGGGGTGGTGATTCCCCGGCTGGCCTCGGAGGTGCGGGCGAACATCATCGAGGCGGTCGAGCGGATGACCGGCCTGGAGGTGGTCGAGGTGAACATCGCCGTGAACGACGTCCACCTGCCGGACGAGCCGGAAGAGGTCGAGGAAGAGGAGCCGTCCTCCGGGCGGCGCCCGCGGGTGCAGTGAGTTGTCGGGACGGACCCTTTCGAGACGGACTGCGAAGGAGTGGCGGATGAACCTGGCGTTGGTGGGCATGCTTGCCGGCATGGCCCTCGGCTTCGCCGGCTACTTCGGCGGATTCGCCGCGTTCCTGCTGGTCGCGGCGCTCGGGGCGGTGGGGTTCGTGGTGGGCCGGGTGGTCGAGGGGGATCTGGAGCTCGGTGAGCTGGGTGAGTTGCTGCGCGGCCGGGACCGGCGGCGCTGATGGCGTACTCGGGGGCGGTCGCGGGCCCGCCCGCGCAGCGCGGTGGTGAGCAGATCGCCGACCGGGTGTACCGCCGGATCGCGGCCCGCGCCGCCGCCGACGCGCTCGCCCCGGCCTGGCGGGGCCGCCCGGAGCCCGGGCCGCAGCCGAAGGCGTCGGCGCTGTACGTGCACGGCCGGGTCCGGCTCACGCTGCATGTGGAGCTGCCGTTCCCGTGCGACGTCGCGGCGCTGGCCCGGACGGCACGGGACGCGGCGTGCGAGCGGGTCGCCGAGCTGACCGGCACCACTGTCACCTCGGCCGAGGTGATCGTGGACCGCCTGCACCCGGCGGGCCTGCGGTGAGCGCGACGGCGAAAGAGCTGCGCAAACGCAGCGCGGTCCGTTGGCTGCGGTCCGAGCGCGGGGTGGTGACGGCGCTGGT
Source organism: Kitasatospora sp. NPDC059673 (assembly GCF_042734215.1). NCBI lineage: Bacteria > Bacillati > Actinomycetota > Actinomycetes > Kitasatosporales > Streptomycetaceae > Kitasatospora > Kitasatospora sp. NPDC059673. Next base: position 103,917 of record NZ_JBHWEN010000020.1, read on the forward strand.
GGTGGCGGTCGTGGTGGTGGCCGCCGGGATGCTGCTGTACGACGTGATCGCGGTCCGCTCCGGTGGCCAGGCCCGGCCGTGGCGGCGGGAGTTGGCGCACCAGTTGGCGACCCGACACCTCGACGACCCGTGGGTGCTGGGCTTCGCCGCCGGGGCGGTGCTGCTCGGGCTGGTGCTGCTGTGGTTGGCGTTCCGGCGCGGGCTGCGCGGCTGGCTGGCACTGGAGCCGCGCGGGACGGCGATCCACCGCAGCGCCGTCGCCGCGCTGCTCTCGCTCCAGGCCCAGCACCACGCGGACCTGCACTCCTGGCAGGTGAAGGTGGGGCGGTGGCGCACCCGGGTGACAGTCACCGGCGCCACCGACCCGGCCGAGGTGGAGCGCCACCTGCGGGCCGAGCTGGGCCGGATTCCGCTGGCCGGCCCGCACCGGCTGGACGTCCGTACCCGACCGGTGCGGGAACGTCACCACCGCCGCGAACTCGCCGAGCTGGAGCCGCCCCGATGAGCCGACGCACCGTCAACCGCACCATCCTGACCGTGGTCGGAACCCTGCTGCTGGTCGGCGGAGCACTGGTACTGCTGGGAGGGCTGGACGTCTACGGGCACCTGGGGATCACCCCTCCGCACTGGTGGCCGCTCACCTCGCCCGACCAGCCGGTGCTCAGTACCGCCAGCCGCACCCGCTGGACCGACCGCGACTGGTGGTGGCCGGTGGCGATCGCGGTGCCCGCGCTGGTCGTGATCGGCGGGCTGTGGTGGCTGTTCTCGCAGCTGCGCCGCAGCGGCCCGGCCGGCGTCGATCTGCCGTCCCCCGCCGCGCCCGGGCAGTCGCACTTCGCGCTGCACGTGCGCAGCCGGGCCGTCGAGGACGCGATCGAGACGGAGCTCATCGCCCTCCCCGCGGTCGACCGGGTCACCGTCCGGGTCACCGGCGCCGCCCGCCGCCCCTCGGTGCACACCGCCCTGCGGCTCACCCCCGGCGCCGACACCGCCGCCCTGGTCCACGCGTATCACGCCGGCCCGGTGGACCGCGCCCGCCACTCCCTCGGCCTGGCCGCCCTCCCCGCCGAACTCCGCCTCCGAGCGGCCCGGCCCCGCAAGGAGCGCACGAAGAAGACCCCTCGCGTGCGGTGACCGCGGGAGAACTGCGCGACAAGCGCCAGGCCCGTCCGCAAGGTCGCGATCACGTGCAGGTCATTGCCATGTGTCGCGATCTTGCGGCGGGTGCCTTCCGCTGCGCGCAGTTCCCCGCGCCCCTGGGTTCGCACCCGCGCGGTTCCCCGCGGCTCTGGTTGTGCTCTACCTGGGTTTGCCGGCTTACAGACCGCGGGTGGCTCCGCCGTCGATCGGGACCATCACTCCGGTGAGGTACGAGGCGGCGGGGGAGAGCAGGAATGCCGCGGTGCGGCCGAATTCTGCTGGGGTGCCGTAGCGGCGGAGGGGGATGCCTGCTGTTGCGGCTTCCCGCGCGGCTGCGGGGTCGGGGGCGAGGGAGTCGAGTTCGCGGACGCGGTCGGTGTCGATGCGGCCGGGGAGCAGGCCGAGGACGCGGATGCCGCGGGGGCCGAGCTCGTCGGCGAGGGTCTTCGCGGCCATGGCGAGGCCGGGCCGCAGACCGTTGGAGATGCCGAGGCCGGGGATCGGCTGGCGGACCGAGGTGGAGAGGACGAAGGCGATGACGCCCCCGGAGGGGAGGCGTTCGGCGGCGGCGCGGGCCAGCCGGAGGGCGCCGAGGAAGACGGAGTCGAACGCCGCACCCCAGGCCTCGTCGCTGGCCGTGGCGACCGGCCCGGCGGCGGGGCCGCCGACGCTGATCAGCATGCCGTCGAAGCCGCCGAAGCGGCTGGTCGCGGCGTCGATCAGGCGTTGCGGGGTGGCCGGGTCGGCGTTGTCGGCGACCACGCCGTACGCGTTGTCGCCGAGGGCGCGGGCCGCGTTGGCGACCGAGTTTTCGGTGCGGCCGGTGACGACGACGCGGGCGCCCTCGGCGATCAGCTGTTCGGCGGTGGCGTGGCCGAGTCCCCGGGTCGAGCCGGTGACCACGTACACCTTGTCCTTGAGTCCGAGATCCATGCCGATCATTCTCGCCGGTCGGCACGGACGGGTGACGGCAGGCCCACCGGCAGGCCGGGGACGCCGGGTTCGTCACCGACGGTGAGCGGCAGGCCGGGTGTCGATGGCGCGTGGCCGGGAACCGTTCGAAGATGGGGGGACCGGACCACCCACCCGAGGTGCAGCGCATGGAAAGTCGGCGGTTGCCCAACATCGACGGCATCGCGGCCGCCCTGGTCGACGGCGACGGTCGCGTCGTCGGGTGGACCGCCGCCGCCGAGCAACTGCTCGCACTGGACGCCGCCCAGGTCACCGGCCGGCCCGCCCGCGAACTGCTCGCCGAAGGGGAGGAGTACGTGCTCGGCCGCGGGGCCGGGGAGGTCCGGCTGCGCACCGGCTCCGGGGTGCCGCTGGAGGTCGCGTACCAGGTGCTGCCGCTGGCCGGCGAGGGCGGCGGGGTGCGGGCCCTGGTGCTGGCCACCCCCGCCGACATGGTCGCCCGGCGGCGGCAGGACGAGGCGTTCACCCGGGAGCTGTTCCTGCAGGACCAGCTCGGCCTCGCCGTGTTCGACGCCGACCTGCGGCTGCTGCGCACCAACACCCACCTGCTGCCGTACACCGGCCTGCCCGACGGCCTGGCCGGGTCCAAGCTGCACGACTACCTGCAACCGGAGGACGCCGACGCCGCCGAGGCGATCCTGCGGCACGTGGTCACCACCGGGGAGCCGGTGGTGCGCACCGCGCTGCGGATCCGCCCGCTGAACGACCCGCGCGCCGGGGCGGTGATGGAGATCCAGGCGTTCCGCCTGCAGGCCCTGGACGGCGCCGTGATCGGCGTGACCGCGCTGTTCGGCGACGTCACCGAACTGCACCGGTACCGGCGGCGGGCCGACGTGCTGCACCGGGCCACCGCCGCCGTCGGCGGCTCGCTGTCGGTGGCCGGCAACGCCGAGGACCTGGCCGGGGTGCTGGTTCCCGGGCTCGGCGACCGGGTCGAGGTGGACGTCGCCGAGGCCGTGTTCACCGGCGACGAGCCGCAGCCCGACGCCGACGGCCGGCTCGCCGTCCGCCGCACCGCCACGGCCGGGCCCCCGCACGCCGACGGCCGCCCGCTCGGCCCACTCGGCCGGGAGGTGCTCGGCACACCCGCCGGGCTGGTCGAGGACCCGCCGTCGATGAGCGCCCCGCTGCAGGCCCGCAGCGGCCCGCTCGGCCGGGTCACCGTCCACCGCGCCGCCGCCGACGGCCCCTACCAGAACGAGGACCTGGTGCTGCTCCGGGAGATCGCCGCCCGGGCCTCGCTCGCCCTGGACAACGCCCGCCGCTACACCCGCGAGCACCGGGCCGCCGTCGGACTCCAGCGCAGCCTGCTGCCGCCCGCCGAGACCGCCGTGCCCGCCGCCACCACCGCCAGCGTCTACCGGCCCACCGACACCGCGACCGGCGTCGGCGGCGACTGGTTCGACGTCATCCCGCTCTCCTCCGCCCGGGTCGCCCTGGTGGCCGGCGACGTGGTCGGCCACGGACTCCAGGCCAGCGCCACCATGGGCCGGCTGCGCACCGCCGTGCGCACCCTCGCCGACCTGGACCTGGAACCCGACGAACTGCTGGTGCACCTGGACGACCTGGTCTCCCAGCTGGTGGTCGAGGGCAGCGAGGAGGAACGCGAACGCGGCGTCGCCGACCCGTCCGGGGCGACCTGCGTGTACGCCGTCTACGACTCGGTGGCCGGGATCTGCCAGGCCGCCAGCGCCGGGCACCCGCCGCCCGCGCTGGTCCACCCCGACGGGCAGGTCGAGTACCTGCCGGTCAGCCCCGGGCCGCCGCTGGGCGTCGGCGGGCTGCCGTTCGAGGCCGCCGAGTGCGCGCCGCGGGCCGGCAGCGTGCTGGCGCTGTACACCGACGGGCTGATCGAGGGCGGCAACGGCGGCGACGTGGACGAGGGCATGGCGCAGCTCGCCGCACTGCTCGGCGAGGCCGACCTGCGCGGAGACCTGGCCGCCGCCGGGCGGGCGATCGTCGCGGAGATGGCCACCGCCGGGCAGAGCGACGACGTCACGCTGCTGCTGGCCCGGCTGCACCCGGTGCCGGCCGAGGACACCGCCGCCTGGACCATCGAGGCCGACCCGGCGGCGGTCGCCGGGGTGCGCGAGGCGGCCAGCCGGACCCTGGAACAGTGGGGGCTGGGCGAGCTGGTGTTCACCACCGAACTGGTGCTCAGCGAGCTGGTCACCAACGCGATCCGGTACGCGGGCGGGCCGGTGATGGTGCGCCTGATCCGCTCCTCGGTACTGACCTGCGAGGTGTCCGACCCGAGCGCCACCCAGCCGCGGATGCGCCGGGCCCGGCTCACCGACGAGGGCGGACGCGGCCTGTACCTGGTCGCCCAGCTCACCGAACGCTGGGGCAGCCGCTACACCCGCAGCGGCAAGACCATCTGGGCCGAGCAGCGCCTCGACCCGCCACCGCTCACCTGGTAGCGCCGACCGGTCCGTCCGGCGCTGCCGCTCAGCCGGTGGCGCCGAGGCGCGTCTCGACCTGCTACCGCTCAGCCGGTGGCGCCGACCAGTTCGTCCTGCGCCGTCGCCGGCTGTGCCGCGTGCTGCTTGGCCTCGCGGCGGGCCAGCACCACCAGGCCGGCCGGGATCAGCGTGGTGAACAGCCACCATTGGATGGCGTACGCCATGTGCGGGCCGATGTCGGTGTGGCCGGGCTCGGCGAGCGGCACCGGGGAGGTGCCGGCGGCGGGCTGGGAGGAGGCCAGTTCCAGGTAGCCGCCGAGCACGGTGGCGCCGGAGTACTTGGCCTGCTCCGTGCTGTTGATCACCTTGTACATCCGGTCCGGCAGGCCGCCGCGGTTCTTCGCGCCCAGCGCGGCGTACGTCTCGTCGGCGCGCAGCCGCCCGGTCACCGTCACCTCGCCGTCCGGCGGGGCGGGGACGGCGGGGAAGTCGGCGGCGCCCGCGCCGGACTCCACCCAGCCGCGGTTGACCAGCACCGAGCCCTTGCCGTCGGCCAGCACCAGCGGGGTGATCACGAAGTAGCCGATGGAGCTGCCGCCCGGCTCGGTGCGGCCGCGGATGACCACCTCGTGCGCGGTGTCGTAGTGACCCTGCGCGGTGACGGTGCGCCACACCTCGCCGCCGGGGACCGCCCAGCCCGGCGAGGACAGCGAGTCGAAGGGGACCGGCGGGCTGCCCAGGTTCCGGGCCACCAGGTCGTTGCGGGCCACCCGTGCCTCGTGGCGGTGGTACTGCCAGAAACCCAACCGGATCATGGTCGGGATCAGCACCAGCGCCAGCAGGACGATGACCGCCCAGCGCGCGGACAGCAGGAATCGGTACACACCGGGCACGCTAATCCTCCTTACCGTCGCGTCACGCACCGGGGTGCGGCGCGACCTCCCGCAGCAGCTGCAGGAACGCGTCCTCGCCGACCACCGGGGTGCCGTATTCGCGGGCCTTGCGGGCCTTGCCGCTCCACGAGGTGGGCTCGTTGGTGACCAGCAGGCTGGTGAGCCGGCTCACCGAGGAGGCGATGTGCAGGCCCGCCTCGATCATCCGGTCCTCCAGCAGTTCGCGGTCGGTGGCGGTGTCGCCGGTGATCGCCACCCGCATGCCCTGCATCAGCGGCGAGCCGTCCGCCCAGCGCCCCGGGTTCGGGTACGGGCAGGCGGGGCGCTTGCGGGAGGGCCGGTACGAGCTGCTCCAGGAACCGCGGGACGGACCGGCCGGGGCGCTCTCGCCGAGGTCGGTGACGGCCACGCAGGTGGTCAGCGGCAGCGGCACCCCGCCGCTGCGGGCCAGCGCCAGCGAGGGGCGGAACACCTCGGCGAGCACCCGGGCGTCGTCCAGCGCGTGGTGGGCCTGGCGCTGGCTGACCCCGAAGTGGGCGGCCAGCGAGGAGAGTTTGCCGTTCGGCAGGGGCAGCCGCAGGTCGCGGGCCAGCACCATGGTGCACAGCCGCTGCTCGACAGGGGCGCGCAGACCGGCCCGGGAGAACTCGCGGGAGATCATGTTCCAGTCGAACAGGGCGTTGTGCGCGACCATCACCCGGTCGCGCAGCCGCTCGGCGAACTCGGCGGCGACCTCCGGGAAGGTCGGCGCGCCCACCAGGACCTCGCTGGTCAGGCCGTGGATCCACACCGGGCCGGGATCCCGCTCCGGGTTGACCAGGGTGTACCAGTGGTCGGTGACCTCACCGTCCGGGTCGAGCTGGTAGACGCCCGCCGAGATCACCCGGTCCGAGCGCCCGAGTCCGGTGGTCTCCACGTCGACCACCGCGAAGCCGCGCCCGGCGCCCCCGCCGGGGCCGGTGCGCTGTGCCGGGAGCGGCGAGGTGGGGAATGGCGCGTACATAGCGCACCACTTTACGGGGAACGGGGGACGGCTCCGCCCGGATCGGTCACCCGGACGGCCGTTCTAGAGTGGCAAGTGGGTGCGAACCCGGCATCCGACCTCTGCAACGAAGGACAACCCTCATGCGCGCCACCGTGATCCACGGCCCCCAGGACATCCGGATCGAGGAGGTGCCCGACCCGCGGATCCAGCGGCCCACCGACGCCGTGGTGCGGGTGCTGAACGCCTGCATCTGCGGAAGCGACCTGTGGGCGTACCGGGGCGTGGCCAAGCGGCAGGCCGGGCAGCGGATCGGGCACGAGTTCCTCGGGTTCGTCGAGGAGGTCGGCCCCGAGGTGCGTGATCTCACAGTCGGCGACCTGGTGGTGGCCCCGTTCGTCTGGTCGGACGGCGTGTGCGAGTTCTGCCGCGAGGGCCTGCAGACGTCCTGCCCGCACGGCGGGTTCTGGGGCGCGCCCGGCTCGGACGGCGGGCAGGGCGAGGCGGTCCGGGTGCCGTTCGCGGACGGCACGCTGGTGAAGCTGCCCAAGGAGGCCGCCGGTGACGCGAAGCTGCTGCCGGCCCTGCTGGCACTGTCCGACGTGATGGCGACCGGGCACCACGCGGCGGTGTCGGCGGGCGTGCGGCCCGGCGCGACCGTCGCGGTGGTCGGTGACGGCGCGGTCGGCCTGTGCGGTGTGCTGGCCGCGCACCGGCTCGGCGCCGGCCGGATCATCGCGCTCGGCCGGCACGCGGGCCGCACCGCGATCGCCCGCAGCTTCGGCGCCACCGACGTGGTGCCCGAGCGCGGCGAGGCGGCGATCGAGGCGGTGCGCGAACTGACCGGCGGCCGGGGCGCGCACGCCGTGCTGGAGGCGGTCGGCACCGAGGAGTCGATGCGCACCGCGATCTCCGTCGCCCGCGACGGCGGCGCGGTCGGCTACGTCGGCGTGCCGCACGGCGGCAGCGCGGGCGTGGACATCCGCCAGATGTTCGACCGGAACGTCTCGGTGCGCGGCGGCGTCGCCCCGGCCCGGGCGTACATCCCCGAGCTGCTGCCCGACGTGCTGTCCGGGGCGATCGACCCGGGCGCGGTGTTCGACCGGACGGTGGACCTGGACGGCGTGCCCGAGGGCTACCGGGCGATGGACGAGCGGACGGCGCTGAAGGTGCGCATCGCCTTCTGAGAACCTTCGATCGACTGATTGTCAGACCGGGGCGGCCGAGACGGGCCGCCCCGGTCCTGCGTTTCCGGTCAGTTTTCGACCGGGTCGTGCACGGGATCTTCTCGCGGCCCCGCCCCGGATCTACCATGCTCCGCACTCCACACGACAGCACCCACGCCCATCCGATCGTCCGTCGCACCGAAGACGTCAGGAGGCACTGCGTGACACCCCCGCCCGAGACCGCCCCGGAACCGTTCACCGGCATCGAGGAATCACCGGAATTCCGTCAACTGCGCAGCTCCTTCCGGAACTTCGCCTTCCCCGTCACGGCCGGATTCGTCCTCTGGTACCTGCTGTACGTACTGCTCTCCTGCTACGCGCCCGGGCTGATGGGCACCAAGGTGGCAGGCAACATCAACCTGGCCCTGGTGCTCGGCCTGCTCCAGTTCGCCAGCACCTTCGCCATCGCCGCCCGGTACGCCCGCCACGCCGGCCGGCGGCTCGACCCGGCCGCTGCCGCCATCCGGGGGCGCGCCGCTGCCGCTGCCGCTGCCGCCGCTGTCGAGGAGAGTGCCGAATGATCCAGCTGGCCGGCACCGCGAGCGAGCACCGCACCCTGATCATGTCGCTGTTCGGGGCCTTCGTGATCGCCACCCTCGGCATCACCCTGTGGGCCGGACGGCAGACCAAGGACGCCGCCGACTTCTACGCCGGCGGCCGCGCCTTCACCGGCTTCCAGAACGGCCTGGCGATCTCCGGCGACTACATGTCCGCCGCGTCCTTCCTCGGCATCGCCGGACTCATCGCCCTGTTCGGCTACGACGGCTTCCTCTACTCCATAGGCTTCCTGGTCGCCTGGCTGGTCGCGCTGCTCCTGGTCGCCGAACCGCTGCGCAACTCCGGCCGCTACACCATGGCCGACGCGCTCGCCTTCCGGATGCGCCAGCGCCCCGTGCGCACCGCCGCCGGCATCTCCACCATCGTGGTGTCGATCTTCTACCTGCTCGCCCAGATGGTCGGCGCCGGCTCGCTGGTCGCCCTGCTGCTCGGCGTCAGCGGCGACGGCGCCAAGCGCTGGACGGTCGTGGCGGTCGGCGCGCTGATGGTGATCTACGTGACCGTCGGCGGCATGAAGGGCACCACCTGGGTGCAGATCGTCAAGGCCGTGCTGCTGATCGCCGGCGCCGCGACGATGACCGTCATGGTGCTGGCCAAGTACCACTTCAACCTGTCCAGCCTGCTCGGCGCCGCCGCCGACGCCAGCGGCAAGGGCCACGCCTTCCTCGAACCGGGACTCAAATACGGCGTCACCGGCACCACCAAACTCGACTTCCTCAGCCTCGGCATCGCCCTCGTCCTCGGCACCGCCGGGCTGCCGCACATCCTGGTCCGCTTCTACACCGTCCCCACCGCCAAGGCCGCCCGGAAGTCCGTGCTCTGGGCGATCGGCATCATCGGCGTCTTCTACCTGATGACGCTCGCCCTCGGCTTCGGCGCCGCCGCGCTGGTCGGCCCGAAGACCATCAAGGCCTCCAACGCGGCCGGCAACACCGCCGCCCCGCTGCTCGCCGAACAACTCGGCGGCGGGGCGGGCTCCACCGGCGGCGCGGTGCTGCTCGCGGTGATCTCCGCCGTCGCGTTCGCCACCATCCTGGCCGTGGTCGCCGGACTCACCCTGGCCTCTTCCTCGTCCTTCGCCCACGACCTCTGGGCCAACGTGATCCGGCGCGGGAAGGCGAGCGAGAAGGAGGAGGTCGCCAGCGCCAAACTCGCCGCCGTCGCGATCGGTGCCATCGCCATCGTGCTGGCGATCTTCGCCGACAAGCTGAACGCCGCCGCCCTGGTCGCGCTGGCCTTCGCGGTCGCCGCCTCCGCCAACCTGCCCACCCTGCTGTACTCGCTGTTCTGGAAGCGGTTCAACACCGTCGGCGCGGTCTGGGCCACCTACGCGGGCCTGATCACCTCCGTCACCCTGGTGATCTTCTCCCCGGTGGTCTCCGGCAACGCCAAGACCTCGCTCTTCCCGCACAGCGACTTCCACTGGTTCCCGCTGGAGAACCCCGGTCTGGTCTCCATACCGGTCGGCTTCCTGGCCGGCGCGATCGGCACCTGGCTGGCCCGCGAGAAGGCCGACCCCGCGAAGTACGCCGAACTGGAGGTCCGTTCGCTCACCGGGCTCGGCGCCGACTGACCCCGATCGCGGCCCGGTTAAGCTGGCCCGGCTGCCGACCGGCGGCCGGGCCGGTACGGCCTCCGAGGAAGGGCGGGACCGGGATGCTCCTCGACACCTACGGACGACAGGCCGTCGACCTGCGGGTCTCCCTCACCGACCGGTGCAACCTGCGCTGCACCTACTGCATGCCCGAAGAGGGCCTGAACTGGCTCGGCAAGCCCGAACTGCTCACGGACGAGGAGATCGTCCGGCTGGTCGGCCTGGCGGTCGGTTCGCTCGGCGTGCGGGAGGTCCGGTTCACCGGCGGCGAACCGCTGCTGCGGCCCGGGCTGGTCTCCGTCATCACGGCGTGCGCGGCGCTCGACCCGCGCCCCGAGATCTCGCTCACCACCAACGGCATAGGCCTCGCCCGGGTGGCTGCTTCCCTGCGGGACGCCGGAGTCGACCGGGTCAACGTCTCGATCGACACCCTGAACCCCGAGACCTTCGTCCGGCTGACCCGCCGCCGCCGCCACCAGGACGTCCTGGACGGGCTGATGGCGGCCGAGGCAGCCGGGCTGCGGCCGGTCAAGCTCAACGCGGTGCTGATGCGCGGTGTCAACGACCACGAGGCGGCCGACCTGCTGGCCTGGGCGATCGAGCACCGCTACCAGCTGCGGTTCATCGAACAGATGCCGCTGGACGCCCAACACGGCTGGGACCGTTCGCAGATGGTCACCGCCGAGGAGATCCTCGCGCTGCTGCGGACGCGCTTCATCCTCACCCCCGAACCGTCCTCGGTGCGCGGCGCCGCCCCCGCCGAACGCTGGCTGGTGGACGGCGGCCCCGCGACGGTCGGTGTCATCGCCTCCGTCACCCGCCCGTTCTGCCGCGCCTGCGACCGCACCCGCCTCACCGCCGACGGCCAGATCCGCAACTGCCTGTTCGCGACCGGCGAGACCGACCTGCGCGGCGCGCTGCGTTCCGGCGCGAGCGACGCGGAGCTGGCCGAGCTGTGGCGCGCCGCGATGTGGGGCAAGAAGGCCGGCGCGGGCATCGACGCCCCGGAGTTCCTCCAGCCCGACCGGCCGATGTCGGCGATCGGCGGCTAGCCCCGCAGGTGGCGGCTGATCAGCGTTGCGCGGAAGCGCCGGGTTCCAGCCCGCCCGCCTGACGCAGCAGCTCCAACGTCGCTGCGCGGTGCGTGCTCGCCGTTTTCGCGGACCACGACGAAGCCGCGGAATCTGCGCGGCTGCGGCTATCCGAGCAGGTCGAGTGCGGTGGCGGCGCGGGTGGCGGCTGGGGAGGTGGTCAGTTCGTGGAGGTATTCGCGGAGGGTGTCGTGGGTGTCGGGGGCGTTCGGGACGGCGAGGAACTCGGCTGTTGGGGGGCCGAGTTCGCCGTCCTGGACGGCCACCGCGTGCAGCACCGCCAGGGCCGCTCGGGAGGCCGCGAGGGTGGGTGGGACTGCGGCCAGCAGCGCGTCCCAGGCCGGGGTGGCGGCCTCGCGGCCGTGCTCGTACAGCTGTGTGACGGCCTCTTCGCGGAGTACGCCGGGGGCGGTCGGTTCCAGGCGGGCGGCCTGGTCCAGGGCTTCCCGGGCGGATTGCCACTCGCCCTGTCGGCGGAGCACCGCGACGAGGGCGCAGTGGGTGCCGATCTCGTAGGGCGCGAGTGCGAGGGACGCCCTGAGATCGGTGACGGCTGCGTCGAGGCGGCCCGCGCGGCGGTGGAGTTCGGCGCGGTCGCGCAGCACCCAGGGGGAGTCGGGCTCGATGGTGAGGGCGGCGTCGAAGTCGGTGAGGGCCAGGTCGTGGCGGCCGGTCTGTCGGTGCAGGTGGGCGCGTTCGAGGAGGGCCCAGTGGAAGCGGGGGTCGATGGTGAGGGCGGTGTCGAGGTCGGCGGACGCCTGGTCGAGGCTGCCGGTTCGCCGGTGCGACTTCGCGCGGTGCAGCAGCGCCCAGATGTGCTGTGGGTCGATGGCGACGGCGGCGGTGAAGTCCGCGATCGCCTCCGGGTGGCGGGTCGCGTCCTGATGGATCTCGCCGCGGTAGAAGTAGGCCCAGGGATCGGCGGGGTTGATGGCGAGCGCCGCGTCGAGGTCGAGGAGGGCCAGGTCGAGATGGCCCTGCCGGCAGTGGGTGCGGCCTCGCCAGACCAGGGTGATGAAGTCGTTGGGGTTGAGGGCGATGGCGGCGGTGAAATCGGCGACGGCCTGGCCGTACCGTCCCGCCCGGCTGTGCGCCTCGCCGCGGTCGCGCAGAACGATGGGGTTGCCGGGGTCGAGCGCGAGGGCGGCGTCCAGGTCGGCGACCGCGTGGGAGAGCCGGCCTGATTGGTAGTGCGTCTTGCCGCGTTCGCTCAGGGCCCAGACGTAGCCGGGGTTGGCGGAGAGCGCGGCGGTGAAGTCGCTGATCGCCTGTTCCGGGCGGTCGGCGAGTCGGTGGGTGATGCCGCGTTCGCACAGGGCCCAGGCGTTGGAGGGGTCGAGGGCGAGGGCGGCGTCGAAGTCGCCGATGGCGAGGTCGATCCGGTGCGCCGCGCGCTGGGCCTGGCCGCGGTGGATCAGGGCCGAGCTGTGCTCGGGTTCGAGGGCGAGGGCGGCGGTGAAGTCGGCGATCGCATGGTCGAACCGGCCTGCCGTGTGGTGCACCTGGCCGCGTTCGGACAGTGTCCAACTGTCCTCCGGGTCGAGGACCAGGGCGGCGTCGAGGTCGGCCAGCGCCTCGTCCAGTCGGCCGACCAGGCGCAGGACCCAGCCCCGGAAGTAGAAGGCGTCGGCGGGTTCCAGCCTGGCTGCCACGGTCGCCGCGCGGTCGGAGACGGCGGCCGCCAGACGGTCCGGGTGCTCGCGGGCCGCGAGCACCTCGGCGGCGAACGGGGTGCGGGCGAGCGCCGCGTCCAGGTCGGCCAGTGCCAGGTCGTGGTGGCCGAGGTAGCAGTGCACCCGGCCGCGCTGGATCAGTGCGGGCAGCAGGTCGGGGGCGAGCAGCAGGGCCTGGTCCAGCAGGACGAGGGCCTCGGGGTCCTCGCCCCGCTGGCTCGACCGGTGGCCCTGCCCGGTCAGCGCCCGGGCCCGGAGGCGGGCGGGCAGGCCGGGGGCGGCCAGGGCGGTGAGCACGGTCTCGGCCGGGTCGGGGGTGGTGAGGGCGGCGTGCAGCTGCTCGGACCAGCGGGTGAGGTCGGCGTCGGCGGTGTCGCGGGCGGCCAGGGTGAGGAGTTCGGCCCAGGCGGTGAGGGAGTCGGGGGAGTGGTCGGCGGCCTCCGCGAGGCGGTGGAGCGCCGGCGGCAGCTGGGTGGTCGGGGCGGTGCAGAGCAGGTGGTAGGTCTCGTCGAGGAGGTGGCGGAGCCAGCGGGCGTTGCTGCGGAGCCGGGACGGCGGGAGCTCGGCCTGGAGGGCTTCGCGGGCGGCCGTGTGGTGCCGGGCGAGGCGGGTGTGGCCGTCGTGCCAGGCGTGCGGGTCGCGGATGCGGTGGCGCCGGAGGAGGCTGGCGCGGACGACGGCGTGGTACTGGTGGGCGTCGCCGTGGCCGGTGACGAAGGGCTGGTCGAGGAGCCAGTCCCAGCCGGGGGCGGTCGGGTCGTCCACGGCGAGGCAGAAGAGGTCGCGGTCGAGGCGGGGCGGGAGGGCGGCGGCGAGGACGGTCTCGCGGAGGGCAGGTTCGGGGATCCACTGCAGGAAGCGCTGAACTGCCTTGTCCACGGCGTCCGTTCCGGCGTCGGCGACCTCCTCGGCGGAGTGCGGGTCGGTGCCCGCGAGCAGGGCCAGCAGCAGGGGCAGGCCGAGGGACATCCGGACGATGGCGTCGATCGCGTCGGGGGAGCGCACGCCGCGGCTGGCGAGGAGGTCGCGGGCCTCCTGCTCGGTGAAGGCGTCAAGGCTGACGTCCACCACGGCGGGGCGCAGGCGGGCCCAGTCGCGTTCGGCGAGTTCGTCGCGGCCGGCCAGCACGATGATCACTTCGAGCGGGAGATCACCGTACGCGCCGTCGATCAACTCGCGGAGCCAGCCGTCGAGGTGGCGGCCGGTGATCTCCCAGGTGTCGAGGAAGAGCACCACCCAGGGGGAGGACTCACGTTCGCAGAGGCGGGCCAGTTCGGTGACGAACGCCCGGCTGAGGGCGGCGAGTTCGGAGTCGCCGGTGGGCCGGCGGCGGCGGACGGCGGCGATCAGCCGGTCGGTGCTCTCGGCGACGGTCTCGGGGGTGGTGAAGGCGGCGGAGCCGGGAGCGAGGGTGTTGGCCGCGCCGAGGGCGGCGTGGGCGACCACCCGGGCGGGCAGCGACGGCAGGTCGGTGGGGGTGGCCTGGGCCCGCCGGTGCTGTTCCAGGGCCCGGTCGAAGTCCTTGAACGGGGCCTCGGGCGAGGCGAGTTGGGCGGCGAGTGCGGCCAGTGCGGTGTCGGTGCCCTGCACGTCGGTGTCGTCGATGAGCGCGGTGCGCCCGCCCGTCCGGCGGGCCGTCTCCCGCCACTGGGCGATCAGGGTGGACTTGCCGATGCCGCCGACGCCCCGGACGTGGAACAGGAAGTCGGCGGGGTCGGGCCCGGCCTCCGGGTCGGGATTCTTGCGGAGGTTGTCGGCGAACAGGGCGAGTTGGGCCCGGCGTCCGACGAACTGGGAGTCGACGCGGCGGCGCAGCGCCTCCGCCCGGGACATTCGCCTTGCACCACGAGACACCGCATCCCCCCAAGCATCGAAACGCAGACCACGCTACTGGGTGCGGGGAGGTCGACACCCCGTTACGCGGAGAAGGGCTCGGTGTCCTTGAGGAAGCCCCGGACGGCGAGGAACTGGCTGAGGGAGTCGCGGTGTTCGTCGCAGGCGAGCCAGGTCTTGCGGCGGTCGGGGGTGTGGAGCTTGGGGTTGTTCCACAGCAGGGTCCAGGTGGCGTGCTCGCGGCAGCCCTTCGCGGAGCACTTCGGGGGACCGGCCGGGCCGTCGGGGCCGGTGGGGGTGCCGAAGAGGGGGTGCGCGGTGTCCATGGATCCGATCCTATGCCCGGGCATGACGACGCCGGGCAGCCACGGGGGGAGCTGCCCGGCGTCGGTCTGTCGCTCCGACGGGGGATGCGGAGCGCTTAGGAAGTATGGCACGGCAATGGGCTCGGAAGCTCGTCCGTCCGGTGATTAATTTGAGGATCGTCTGAGCTTTCAGGCGGTCATACTGGCTCATGAACGGTCATATCGGACACCGGAATTGAGGGATTCTCAATCCTGTGGCCGGTTCTCGGTGGCGTTGGCGGTGGCAGCCGCCGCCCCGCCGCCGCCCGTCCCGCCGGGGCCGAGCATCAGCGGGGTGTCCGGGGAGAAGTCGAAGGTCGAGGGAAGGCCGGGTGCCCGCTCGCGGCCGGCGTTGGCGATCAGCACCGCGAAGTACGGCAGCAGCGCGCCGCCGGCCAGTGCGGCGAAGGCGAGCCAGCGCTGCACGTCCCACAGGATGACGGCGAGCAGGACGCACACGGTGCGGATCAGCATGGAGATCACGTACCGGCGCTGTCGGCCCCGGACGTCCTCGGTGAGGCTGCTGCGGGCACCGGTGATCCGGAAGACCTGGTCGTCGTCCGCGCTCTTGCGCATTGTCCATCCATCCTCGCGGTTCCGGCTCCCTACGGTCGTCCACGGTAACCCCGCTGACGCCGGGCGGACCCACGTGGGGTCCGTACGGCGTCAGCCGGTGCGGCGCAGGTACTGGACGGGTACGGCGTCGGTGAGCCAGACACCGTTCGCAGACACCCGGAATTCGTGGCCGTCGGCGGCCATCGCCGCCGCGTCCACCTCCAGCACCACCGGGCGGCCGTGCCGGGAGCCGACCTTGACGGCCGTCTCGGTGTCGGAGGAGAGGTGGACGTCCTGCCGGGCCATCGGGCGCAGGCCCTTGGCCAGGATGTACGGGAGGGTGCGCTCGGCGGTGCCGTGGAACAGCACCTCGGGCGGCGTGGTGGCGGGCAGGCCGAGGTCGATCTCGACGGTGTGGCCCTGGCTGGCCCGGATGGAGCGGCCGTCCTCGGAGTAGGCGAAGCGGCGTTTGTTGTTGGTGGCGACCACGTGGTCCAGCTGGGCGCGGCTGAGCCGTCGGCCGTGCCGGGCGAGCGCGGCGAGCAGGGTGTCGATCTCCACCCAGCCCGCCGCGTCCAGGGTGACCCCGATGGCGCCCGGGTCGTGTCGCAGGATGCGGCTGAGCATCTTCGACGCTTTGACGGTGTGCTTTTCGTCCATCGGGATCCCCCAGGGGTTCGGTCGGCCGGTCAGGAGGCCTGACTGACCGAGCTCATGTTGAAGTCGGGCACGCGCACCGGCGGCATCGCGGCCCGGGTGAACCAGTCGCCCCACTCCCGGGGCAGGCAGCGCTCGGTGCGGCCCGCCTCGGTGATCCGGCCGAGCAGGTCGACCGGGGACTCGTTGAAGCGGAAGTTGTTGACCGCGCCGACCACTTCGCCGTTCTCGATCAGGTAGACGCCGTCCCGGGTGAGGCCGGTGAGCAGCAGGGTGGCCGGGTCGACCTCGCGGATGTACCAGAGGCAGGTGAGCAGCAGGCCGCGCTCGGTGCGGGCGACCATCTCCTCCAGCGTCGGCGCGTCGGGCGCGGAGGTCTCCAGCACCAGGTTGTCGACCGGCGGGGTGAGCGGCAGGCCGGCCAGGCCCGCGGAGTGGCGGGTGGTCAGCAGGTGGGCGAGCTTGCCGTCGCGCAGCCAGTCGGTGGCGGTCAGCGGTGCGCCGTTGTCGAACACCGAGTCGTTCTCGCCGGAGGACCGGGTGAGCACGAACGGGGCGGCCTGGATGCCGGGCTCGGCCGGGTCGGAGCGCAGGGTCAGCGGCAGCGGGCTGAGCTGCTCGCCGATCCGCGTCCCGCCGCCGGTCTTCGCGAACACGGAGCGGCCCTCGACGGCATCCCGTGCGCCGGACGACCAGGACAGGTAGACCAGCAGGTCGGCGACGGCGGACGGCGACAGCAGGGTCTCGTAGCGGCCGGCCGGCAGGTCGATCCGCTTGCGGCCCCAGCCGAGGCGGCGGGTCAGGTCGGTGTGCAGGGCGGTGACGTCGACGTCCGTGAAGTCCTGGGTGGCGGCGCCCACCCAGGCGGAGCCGGACAGGTCGGCGGTCTTGGCGTTCAGCTCGACAGTGCCGGTGGGCTGGTCGTGGCGCAGCCGCAGGCCGGTGGAGCTGCCCAGGTAGGAGGTGACCATCTCGTGCCGGGCGAAGCCGTACAGCAGCTCGCCATTGGCGCGGGCGCGGCCGAAGGCCTCGCCGAGGGCGGGCGCGAACGCGTCGAACACGCCGATGTCGGTGACCTGCGGGGCCTCGGTGAAGCGCGGGTCGGCGGGCCGGGCGGTGATCAGCGGCTGGGCGTCCTCGGCGGGTTCGGCGGCCCGGGCGGCGGCCTCGGAGGCGCGCACCAGCTGCTCGACCTCGTCGAGCGTGACGGCCTCCTGGGCGACCACGCCGGCGGCGGTGCCCTGCGCGCCGTTCACGGTGGAGATCACGGTGAGCCGGCGGCCGCGGGTGACGCCGTTGGTGGTCAGCGCGTTGCCGGCCCAGCGCAGGTTGGCGGTGGACTCCTCGTCGGCGATCACCACGCAGCCGTCGGCGCGGGACAGTTCGAGGGCGCGTTCCACCAGCTCGTGGGGGTGCGTGAGGGACATCAGTGACCCGCCTCCTGCTGGGTGTTGAGCACGTTGACCTGACGGAACAGCGCGGACGGGCAGCCGTGGCTGACCGCGGCGACCTGGCCCGGCTGGGCCTTGCCGCAGTTGAAGGCCCCGCCGAGCACGTACGTCTGCGGGCCGCCGACGGCGCTCATCGAGCCCCAGAAGTCGGTGGTGGTGGCCTGGTAGGCGAAGTCCTTGACCTGCCCGGCGAGTTCGCCGTTGCGGATGGCGTAGGCGCGCTGCCCGGTGAACTGGAAGTTGTAGCGCTGCATGTCGATCGACCACGAACGGTCGCCGACGATGAACAGGCCGTTCTCCACCTGGGAGATCAGGCCCGCGGTGTCCGGGCCGTCGGCCGCGGGCTGGAGCGAGACGTTGGCCATCCGCTGCACCGGCACGTGCGCCGGGGAGTCCGCGAAGGCGCAGCCGTTGGAACGCTCGAAACCCTTCAACTTGGCCATCGGACGGTCGAGTTGGTACCCGACCAGGACGCCGTCGCGGATCAGGTCCCAGGACTGGGTGGCCACGCCCTCGTCGTCGTACCCGATGCTGGCCAGGCCGTGCTCGGCCGTCCGGTCGCCCGTGACGTGCATCAGCTCGGAGCCGTACTTCAGGCTGCCGAGCCGGTCGAAGGTGGCGAACGAGGTGCCCGCGTAGGCGGCCTCGTAGCCCAGCGCGCGGTCCAGCTCGGTGGCGTGGCCGACCGACTCGTGGATGGTCAGCCACAGGTTGGACGGGTCGATCACCAGGTCGTAGCGGCCCGCGGTGACGCTCGGCGCGGCCATCTTCTGCGCCAACAGCTCGGGCAGCTCGGCCAGTTCGGCGTCCCAGTCCCAGCCCGTGCCGCGCAGGTACTCCCACCCGCGCCCGGCCGGCGGGGCGATGGTGCGCATCGAGTCGAACGCGCCCGTCCGCTCGTCCACGCTGGTGGCCTCCAGCCACGGGTGCAGGCGCACCCGCTGCTGGGTCGTCACGGTGCCCGCGGTGTCCGCGTAGAACTTGTTCTCCTGCACCGTCAGCACCGTCGCCGACACGTGCGAGACACCGTCGGCCGCCAGCAGCCGGGAGGACCACTCGGCCAGCAGGCCGGTCTTCTCCGCGTCCGGCACGTCGAACGGGTTCACCTCGTAGGCGGAGACCCACGCCGCGTCCGGGTACACCGGCTCCGGGGCCAGCTCCACCCGCTCGCCCGAGCCCGCCGCGCGGCTGATCCCGCCCGCCAGCCGGGCCACCGCCACCGCCTGCTCGGCAACCGCCGCCGCCGAGGCGGGCGTCAGATCCACGCCCGCGGCGAAGCCCCAGGCGCCGTCCAGCAGGACCCGGACGGCGAAGCCCAGTTGCACGGTGTCCGACGATCCGGACGGCCGGGCGTCACGCAGCCGCCAGGACGCCGAACGGACCCGCTCCAGCCGGAAATCGGCGTGCGAGACGCCCAGCTGCCGGGCCCGGGACAGGGCCGCGTCCGCCAGTGGGCGCAACGGGTACGAGAGGAACTGAGGGTCCATCGCGGAGGGGGGCATCGGGCTCCCTGGGTCGAGGGTCGGGTGCGGCGGGCCGCCCCCGGGTCGAGGGCGCACCCGCTCGCATCATCCTCGGCCGCAGGGCGTTCTGCCAGCAAATATTCGCCGAACCGCCCTGACGCCCAGTCAGTTTCCGGTCAGCACAGCGCCTCCCACCAGCCGTCCAGCTCCGGCGGATCGGCCACCTCCACCCGCTGCCCCGGACGCGGCACCGCCAGCGGCACCCCCTGCGCCTTCGCCTCCGCCAACAGCCGCTCCACCGGCTCCGCCCAGCGGTGCGGCGCCAGGTTGAACGTGCACCAGTGCACCGGCAGCAGCAGGCCGCCGCGCAACTCCAGATGCGCCCGGACCGCGTCCTCCGGGCTCAGGTGGATGTCCGCCCAGGCGTCGTCGTACGCGCCGATCGCCATCAGCGCGGCATCGAACGGTCCGTGCTGCTCGCCGATCCGGGCGAAACCCTCGAAGTAGCCGGAGTCACCGGTGAAGAACACCCGCCGCCGCGGCCCGGCCACCACCCACGAACCCCACAGCGTGGGGTTGCGGGTGAAACCCCGGCCGGAGAAGTGGTGCGCGGCGGTCAGCGTCAGCGTCAACTCGCCGAGCGTGCACGTCTCGTCCCAGTCGAGCTCGATGATCCGGTGCTCCGGCACACCCCAGCGGCGCAGGTGCCCGCCGATACCCAGCGGCACCGCGAACGGCGCCGACTGGAGCTCCACCAGGCGGCGCACCGTCGCCATGTCCAGGTGGTCGTAGTGGTCGTGGGAGATCAGCACCGCGTCCACCTGCGGCAGCGACGCCAGCTCCACCGGCACCGGGTGCAGCCGCTTCGGGCCCACCCGCGCGGACGGCGAACAGCGGTCCGACCACATCGGGTCCACCAGCACCCGGCAGCCGTCCAGCTCCAGCAGCGCCGAGGCGTGGCCGTACCACGTCACCGCCACCTCCTGGGACGCCGCGGCCGGCTGCTCCGGCACCGCCAGCGGCACCGGACCGGTCGGCGCCCGCCCGTCCTTCTCGAACAGCATCCGGCGCAGCGTCGCCCCGTCGGGACGCCCGGGCGCACCCGGCGACACCTGCGAGGGCGCGTTGTGGAACACCCCGTCCCGGTACTGCGGGGACACCCGCACCCGCGGGTCCAGCGGATCGGGACGGCGCCCGAACTGGGCCGGCAGCTCCCGCAGCGCCCACGCCGCCGCACCCGCCACCGTCAGTGCCGCCACCGCCGCCAGCGCCCGGCGGCCCGTCCGGCCAGGGAGTGCACCACTCATCGCGTCCGCTCCGATCGGCTCGCTCGAACCGGTGCCCGGAATCTCCGGAGCACCTCCGGGGGCAACGGCCGCCAACGGCCTGGCGTTCCCCGCGCCCGACCCGCACCCGAATTGTCGGGATGCGACAGAACTCACCCGGCAAGGCCTGTCGAAGGCCGCTTCGCCCGAGCT
The DNA here is from genome assembly GCF_042734215.1 of Kitasatospora sp. NPDC059673. NCBI lineage: Bacteria > Bacillati > Actinomycetota > Actinomycetes > Kitasatosporales > Streptomycetaceae > Kitasatospora > Kitasatospora sp. NPDC059673. The sequence goes on from NZ_JBHWEN010000020.1 coordinate 124,229, forward strand.
CGCACCCTACCGATAGCGTCACAGATGGCTACGCGTGCGATCGGCACGCGCACATCGAGTAGGGAAGAGGTGGACCGTTGAGCCGCTCGGTACTGGTCACCGGAGGTAACCGGGGCATCGGCCTCGCCATCGCCCAGAGCTTCGCCGAGGCGGGCGACAAGGTCGCCATCACCAGCCGCAACGGCGAGGTCCCGGCGGAACTCGCCAAGTACGACGTCCTCGCGGTGCGCGCCGACATCACCGACACCGAGCAGGTCGACGCCGCCTTCAAGGAGATCGAGGCCGCCCACGGCCCGGTCGAGGTCCTGGTCGCCAACGCCGGCATCACCAAGGACACCCTGCTGCTGCGCATGTCCGAGGACGAATTCACCTCCGTCCTGGACACCAACCTCACCGGCACCTTCCGGGTCGTGAAGCGCGCCGCCGCCAAGATGCTGCGCGCCCGCAAGGGCCGCGTGGTGCTGATCTCCTCCGTGGTGGGCCTCAGCGGCTCCGCCGGCCAGGCCAACTACGCCGCCTCCAAGGCCGGCCTGGTCGGCTTCGCCCGCTCGCTGGCCCGCGAACTGGGCTCCCGCAACATCACCGTCAACGTGATCGCGCCCGGCTTCGTCGACACCGACATGACCGCCGTGCTCAGCGAGGAGCGCCGCAAGGAGATCGTCTCCGGCGTCCCCCTGGGCCGCTACGCCGCCCCCGCCGAGATCGCCTCGGCCGCGCGGTTCCTGGCCTCCGACGAGGCCGCGTACATCACCGGAGCCGTCATTCCCGTCGACGGCGGATTGGGCATGGGTCACTGAGCATGACTGGAATTCTCGAAGGCAAGCGCATCCTGATCACCGGCGTGCTGATGGAGTCCTCCATCGCCTTCCACACCGCGAAGCTCGCCCAGGAACAGGGCGCCGAGATCATCCTCACCGCCTTCCCCCGGCCCAGCCTCACCGAGCGCATCGCCAAGAAGCTGCCCAAGCCGGTCAAGGTCCTGGAACTCGACGTCTCCAGCGCCGAGCAGCTGGCCGGCATCGCCGACCAGGTCCGCGAGCACCTGCCCACCCTGGACGGCATCGTCCACTCCATCGGCTTCGCCCCGCAGGACGCGCTCGGCGGCAACTTCCTGGACACCCCCTGGGAGTCCGTCGCCACCGCCATGCAGGTCTCCGCGTACTCGCTGAAGTCCCTCACCACCGCGCTGCTCCCGCTCATGCAGGACGGCGGCTCGGTGGTCGGCCTGACCTTCGACGCGCAGTTCGCCTGGCCGCAGTACGACTGGATGGGCCCGGCGAAGGCCGCCCTGGAGTCCACCAACCGCTACCTCGCCCGCTACCTCGGCGAGCGCAACATCCGCTGCAACCTGATCTCGGCGGGCCCGATCGGCTCGATGGCCGCGAAGTCGATCCCCGGCTTCCCGGACCTCGCCGCCACCTGGGACTCCCGCTCCCCGCTCAAGTGGGACCTCACCGACCCGGAGCCGGCCGGCCGCGGCGTGGTCGCGCTGCTCAGCGACTGGTTCCCGAAGACCACCGGCGAGATTGTCCACGTGGACGGCGGGCTGCACGCCATCGGCGCGTGATTTCAGGGGCTCGGGGAACTGCGAGGCCGAGCTGCTGGTGGTCGGGGAGAGCGGTAGGTCGTGACTGCTACCAGGCAAAGAAGGGGACCCGAAACGACGGGACCTTTCAGCGCCCCGTTGATCACCAGCAGTCTCGGCCCCGCTGTTCTCCCCCAGCCCTTGCGGGCTGGGAGGTGCCCCCCACGGGCCCCTGTTGTGGCTCTCGCCGTTCTTTCCTCAGGTCTTGCATCGGCCAATCGCCCGGCCTGCCGCTTCGGCGGCCTTTTCGGCGTCGCCGGACCTGATCGCGTCGATGATGTCCGAGTGCGGCACCCAGCGGTGGGGGAGCAGGTCGGGGCCGACGTCGTGGCGGAGGTGGGCGAGCAGGACCTCGCCGAGATCGGCGTAGATCGCGGCGAGGACGTCGTTGTGGGCGGCGGCCACCACCGCATGGTGGAAGGCGGCGTCGGCCTGGATGAAGTCCTCGGGGACGCCGGCGTGCCAGGCCGCGTCGCGGCGGGCCAGGGCGGCGTCGAGGAGTTCGAGGTCGCGCGCGGTGCGCCGGGTCGCGGCGAAGCCGGCGGCGGAGGTTTCCAGGGTGGCGCGGAGTTCGGCGACCTGGTTCTGGTCGGCGTCGGCGAAGCGCCGGTGCATCACGCCGGCGAGTTCGCTGGTGGCGAGGACGTAGGTGCCGGAGCCCTGCCGGATGTCGACCAGCCCGTTGTGGGCGAGGGCGCGGACGGCTTCGCGGATGGTGTTGCGGGCGACGCCGAGCTGGTCGACGAGTTCCGCCTCGGTGGGGATGCGTGATCCCACCGGCCATTCGCCGGAGGTGATCTGGGCCCTGAGCTGGGCGATCACCTGGTCGGAGAGTGGGGTGCGGCGAGTGGTCGACAGCGCCAAGGTCGGGCTCCTTCTGTGGTTTACGTCATCAGGATACCGGGGCGACTTAAGTCATCCCATGATTCTATGATTACGCCATGTCTACCGCAGCAGACCCCTCAGCGACCGAGACCGAGAGCCCCCGACCAGCCCCTTCGTCCAGCACCGCCACCCTCGGCCCGTCCCCGGCGGTCCGTCATGCCGGCGCCGTCCTGCTCGCCGTCGGTGTGGCCGCCGCCGCGGTCAACCTGCGTCCGGTGGTGACCAGCCTCGGCGCGCTGCTCGACCCGGTCCGTGAGGACCTCGGGATGAGTGCCACGCTGGCCGGCCTGCTCGCCGCGGTGCCGCCGCTGTGTTTCGCGCTGCTGGGCTTCGCCGCCCCCGGCCTGTCCCGCCGGCTGGGCCCGATCACCGTGGTGACGGCCTCGATGGGCGCCATCGCGGCGGGTGTGCTGGCCCGTTCCTTCACCGGCTCCGCCGCGGTGTTCCTGCTGCTCACCGCGCTGGCGCTGGCCGGAGTGGCGCTGGCCAACGTGCTGCTGCCGGTGGTGATCAAGCGGTACTTCCCGGACCGGGTCGGTCCGATGATCGGCCTGTACTCGATGGCCCTGTCGGTCGGCACCTCGCTGGCCGCCGCCACCACCGTCCCGCTGGCCGACGCGCTCGGCGGCTCCTGGCGGCTGGGTCTCGGCCTCTGGGCGCTGCCCGCCGTGGTGGCCCTGGTGCTGTGGCTGACGGTGCTGTTCCTGCGCCGGGACAGGAATGCGGCCGCTGCTCCGGCCGCCTCGGCCCCCGTGCGGCTGCCGATCCTGCGCAGCCGCACCGCCTGGGCGCTGGGCGCGTTCTTCGGCCTGCAGTCCACCAGCGCGTACAGCGCGATGGGCTTCCTGCCGAAGATCTACCACGACGCCGGCGTCTCGGAGTCCGCGGCGGGGGTGCTGCTGGCGGTGGTGATGGCGGTCAGCGTGCCGGTCTCGTTCGTGCTGCCGAACCTGGCCGCCCGGGGCGGTGACCAGCGGCTGTACGTGCTGCTGCTGGGCCTGTGCGGCATCGCGGGCTATCTCGGGCTGATGCTGGCCGCCGGGACGGTGCCGTGGCTGTGGGCGATCCTGGTCGGCCTGTCGATGTGCGCGTTCCCGCTGGCGCTGACCATGCTCGGCCTGCGCGCCCGCACCCCGGGCGGGGTGGCCCAGCTGTCGGCGTTCGCGCAGAGCCTGGGCTACCTGATCTGCATCCCCGGCCCGATCCTGATGGGCGCGCTCTACGAGCACACCGGTGACTGGTACCTGCCGCTGGGCCTGCTGGCGCTGCTGCTGGTGCCGCAGATCCTGGTCGGTCTGCGCGCCGCCAGGGCCCGTCACATCGAGGACGAGGTGGTCGGTTAGGCTCGGCGACATGCCAGTTCTCGAACCGAATCCCCAGGGCGGCCAGAAGAAGCTGCTGCAGATGCTCGGCCTGATCGCCGCGATCGTGGTGGTGATCTCGATCATCGCGACGGTCGCGCAGAACATGGGCTGACCCGGGCTGCGGCCGCCGTCCCGCGACAGGCCGGTGGAGCCGCCACCCGCAGGGGTGGCAGCTTCCCCGACCCCGCGCCCGGGCGGCGGTTTTCTGCGAAGCTCTAGGGGTATGAGCGCCGACACTCCTCGTAGGATCATCGTTCTTCGTCATGCCCGGGCCGACTGGCCCAACCAGGTCGACGACCACGACCGCCCGCTGGCCGACCGCGGGCGCGGCCAGGCCACCGAGGCCGGCCGCTGGCTCGCCGACTCCGGCGTCAACCCCGACCACGTCCTGTGCTCCACCGCGCTGCGCACCCGGGAGACCTGGAAACTGGTCGCCCACGAGCTGCCCAAGCGGCCCCGGAAGACGGTCTACGAGGACCGGGTGTACGAGGCCCAGCCGGGCAAGCTGATCGAGGTCATCCAGGAGACCCCCGACGAGCACAGCGACCTGCTGCTGGTCGGCCACAACCCCGGCGTGCTGGGCCTGACCCAGGTGCTGGCCGGCGACGAGGGCGACACCGAGGCGCTCAACCGGATGCGGCTGAACGGTTTCCCGCCCGCCGCGGTGGCGGTGCTCAGCTTCGGCGGCCCGTGGAAGCTGGTCGAGCCCGGCGTGGCCCGGCTGGAGTCCTACTTCATGCCGCAGGACTGACGGCAGCGAAGAAGGGGCGGGATCCGGGTGTCGGATCCCGCCCCTTCTTCGCGTCGCGGTCAGTCCCCGGTGGGCGTGCCGTCCAGCTCGTCGGCCGCCTCGACCTCCTCGCGGGTGACGCCCAGCAGGTACAGCACGGTGTCCAGGAACGGCACGTTCACGGCGGTGTCGGCCTGCTCGCGGACCACCGGCTTGGCGTTGAACGCCACCCCCAGGCCCGCCGCGTTCAGCATGTCCAGGTCGTTGGCGCCGTCGCCGATCGCCACCGTCTGCTCCAGCGGCACCCCGGCCTGCTCGGCGAACCGGGCCAGCCAGCGGGCCTTGCCGGCCCGGTCGACGATCTCGCCGGTCACCCTGCCGGTGAACTTGCCGTCCACCACCTCCAGGGTGTTGGCGGCCGCGAAGTCCAGGCCCAGGCGCTCCACCAGGTGCTCGGTGACCTGGGTGAAGCCGCCGGAGACGATCGCCACCTGGTAGCCGAGCCGCTTCAGGGTGCGGATCAGGGTCCGGGCGCCCGGGGTGAGCCGGACCTCCGAGCGGACCTTCTCGGTGACCGCCGCGTCCAGGCCAGCCAGCAGCGCCACCCGGGCGCGCAGCGACTCGGCGAAGTCCAGCTCGCCGCGCATCGCCTGCGCCGTCACCTCGGCGACCTGCGCCTCGCAGCCCGCGTGGGCGGCGAACAGCTCGATCACCTCGTCCTGGATCAGCGTGGAGTCGACGTCCATCACCACCAGACGCTTGGCCCGCCGGTGCAGGCCCGAGCGGACCACCGCGATGTCCACCCGCTGCACGGCGGCCTCCGCCGCCAGCACCGCCCGCAGCTCCTCGGTGGGGACGCCGGAGATGGTCAGCTCCACCGCCGTCACCGGGTACTTGGCCAGGCGGAACACCCGGTCGATGTTGCCGCCGGCCTCCGAGACCCGGGCCGACAGCGCCGCCACCGCGGCCGCGGTCAGCGGGTGGCCGAGCACCGTGACGTGCGAACGGCCCTCCCGGCGCGGACGGTTGTCGCCGGTGCCGGAGATGATCTCGGCCTGCAGCCGGTGCTCCTCCGCCCAGCGGTGCACCGTCACCCGCAGGGCACCCTCGGCGCCCGGCGCGGGCGGGGGAGTGACCAGCGCGCACAGCGTTATCCGGCCACGGGTGACCACCTGCTCGATGTCGATCACCTCGACCCCGAAACCGGCGAGCTGGGTGAACAGGCCCGCGGTGATGCCGGGGCGGTCCTTGCCGAACACCTTGACCAGCAGCGTTCGCTCGTTGTCGGTGTGCACGGGCGGCGCGGCGGAAAGGGCCTGAGCGGCCGGATCTGTTGCGTTCATGGTGCCCCCCACGCTACCCGGAGCGTCCCCGCGCGAGCCGCCCGCGTCCGGGTCGTGGGACGCCCGGCGGACACTCCACCAGGTCCGCGAGCGGTAGCCGGGCGGTCACAGAACCGTGTACCGGGTTTCGGACAGACGGACCCGGCTGGAATGATTCCCCCCGTCAGATGCAACATCCTGGGGGACCGGAGAGCGGGGCGGGCGGAGAGTTGCCGCAACTCGTACTTGAAATCGACGGCCGGCAGCGGGTACTCGAACCCGGCCGCGCCTACACCATCGGCCGTGACCCGGCGTCGGACTTCCCGTTCGACGACGCCAGGGTCTCCTGGCGGCACGCCACCATCAGCTTCGACGGTACGGCCTGGCAGTTCACCGACCACGGCTCCACCAACGGCACCTTCGTGGCCGGCGCCCGGGTCCAGCAGACCGGCGTCCACCCCGGCACCGTGGTGCACCTCGGCAACGGGCAGAACGGCCCCCGGCTGGCCTTCACCGCGCCCGCACCCGCACCCGCACCCGCGCCGGCCGCATCCGCGCAGGGCGGGCCGCTGCACGAGGCCGTCACGAGCCGGGCCCCCGGCCCGCAGCCGTCGTACCAGCAGCAGCCGTACCAGCAGCCGCCGGTGGGCCAGCCGCCGGTGGGCCCCGGCCCGGCCGCCCGGCCCGGCCACTGGCCGCCGTCGGTCGAGCAGCCGATCCCGCAGGGCTGGGACGCCCCCACGCCGCGGCCCGGCTTCCCGCAGCAGCAGAGCTTCCCGCCGCCGCAGCAGGGCTTCCCCCAGCAGCAGGCCCCTCACCAGCAGCAGGGCTTCCCGCCGCCGCAGGCCCCCCACCAGCAGGGCTTCCCCCAGCAGGGCTTCCCGCAGCAGCAGGGCGGCGCCGCCGCGCCCGTCCCGCAGCCGCCGTTCCCGCACCAACAGCAGCCCGCACAGCAGCAGTTCCAGCAGCCGCAGCCGCAGCCGCCCGTGCCGCAGCACCCGGTGGCCCCGCAGCAGCCCGGGCCCGCCGGCGGGCTCGGCAGCCCGACCATGGTCCGCAGCCTGAGCGGCGGGCGGACCATCCGGATCGGCCGCGCCCTGGACAACGACATCGTGGTCTCCGACCTCCAGGTCTCCCGGCACCACGCCGAACTGCGCCAACTGCCGGACGGCCGCTGGGAGATCGTCGACCTCGGCAGCCACAACGGGATCTTCCTGAACGGCCAGCCGACCCGCCGCCAGCTGATGGGCCCGCAGGACCGGCTGACCGTCGGCCACTCCTCCTTCGTACTGGTCGGCGACCAGCTCCAGGAGTTCGTCGACAACGGCGCCGTCACCTTCTCCGCCCACCACCTGACCGTCGAGGTCGACTTCAAGGGCGGCAAGAAGACCCTGCTCGGCGACGTGTCGTTCTCCGTCCCGGAGAAGTCCCTGGTCGCGGTGATCGGCCCGTCCGGCTCCGGCAAGTCCACCCTGCTGCGCGCCCTCACCGGCTACCGGCCCGCCGACCGCGGCGACGTGCTGTACGACGGCCGCAACCTGTACCGGCAGTTCGCCGAACTGCGCTCCCGGATCGGCCTGGTGCCGCAGTCCGAGATCCTGCACAAGGAACTCACCGTCCGCACCGCCCTCAAGTACGCGGCCCGGCTGCGCTTCCCCGGCGACACCGAGGCCGCCGAGCGCGACCGCCGGATCGACGAGGTGCTGTACGAGCTGCGCCTCGACAAGCGCGCCGACAACCGGATCACCGCACTCTCCGGTGGCCAGCAGAAGCGCGTCTCGGTGGCGCTGGAACTGCTCACCAAGCCCTCGCTGATCTTCCTGGACGAGCCCACCTCCGGCCTCGACCCGGGCATGGACCGCGAGGTCATGCAGACCCTGCGCGGCCTCGCCGACGACGGCCGCACCGTCCTGGTGGTCACCCACTCGGTGGCCGAACTCGCGCTCTGCGATCGCCTGTTGGTGATGGCGCCCGGCGGCTCGGTGGCCTACTTCGGCCCGCCCGCGGAGGCCCTGCACTTCTTCGGCTACGAGACCTGGGCCGACGTCTTCCAGGCCTTCGAGAACTACCCCGACCACGACTGGGCCGGCCGCTACCGCAACTCGGTGCACCACCAGAAGTACTCGGCCAACGTGGACGCCGCCGTCACCCAGGCCCAGCCCAACGCGCTCACCCAGCTGCGCCCGCCCAAGGCACAGAGCTGGGGCTCCCAGCTGTGGACGCTGATCCGCCGCTACCTGGCGGTGATCGCCTCCGACAAGGGCTTCATCGCGCTGTCGCTGATCCTGCCGCTGGTACTCGGCGCGGTGTCCGCGGTGATCCCCGACAAGTGCGGCCTGGCACCCTGCAACAACGCGGCCGGCCGCAACGACGTCGCCCGGCTGATCCTGATGGTCGTCGCGTTCTCCGCCTGCCTGTCCGGCTCGGCGAACTCGGTCCGCGAACTCATCAAGGAACGCGCGATCTACGAACGGGAACGCGCCACCGGCCTGTCCCGGTCCGCGTACCTGGCCTCGAAGTTCATCGTGCTCGGCGCGATCAGCTTCCTGCAGGGCGGCATCATCTCCGCGATCGCCTTCAAGGTCCGCAAGCTCCCCGCCGAGGGCCTGATCTTCAAGCACCTGCCCGCGGTCGAGATGTCCATCGGCGTGATCCTGCTCAGCTTCACCTCGATGATGGTCGGCCTGGCGATCTCCTCCCTGGTCAAGACCGCCGAGAAGACCATGCCGCTGCTGGTCATGTTCGCCATCGTCCAGATGGTCTTCACCGGCGCGATCTTCCAGCTGTTCGACAAGCCCGGCCTGGAGCAGCTCGGCTGGCTGATGCCCGCCCGCTGGGGCGTCGCCGCCAGCGGCAACACCCTCGACCTGGCCCACATCTCACCCGTGGTCGTGGCCAAGCCCCCGGAGACCGCCCCGATCGACAAGCTCTGGGACCACTCCGCCGGGATCATGTTCCTCAACTGGACCGTCATGATCCTCATCTCGGTCGGCCTGGCCTTCGCCATCCAGCGCTTCCAGAAGCGCCACGAGCCCGAGGTCATGCAGAAGGGCTGATCGCTCGGACGACTCGCACAGGGCCGGGGAAGCACGCTTCCCCGGCCCTTCGACGTAGGTCCGCCGCCCGAGGCGAAGGCCATGATCGCGGCGGTAGCGTGGCGGCATGGACAGTCCCGGGTGCGACCCCTCGCTGAAGGGGATCGAGGCGGTCAGTGCGGCCGTACTGGCGATGAGCCGACCGCTCGAAGTGCGTGAGGTGCTGCGCCGGATCACCGCCTCCGCGCGCACCCTGCTGGGCGCCGAGTACGCCGCCCTCGGCCTGCCCGACGACCACGGCGGGTTCGCACAGTTCGTGGTCGACGGCGTCAGCGACGAGCAGTGGCGGGCGATCGGCCCGCTGCCTCGCCAGCACGGCGTGCTCGCCTCGATGCTGCACGACCGCGAACCCACCCGGCTGAAGGACGTCCGCACCGCGCCCGCGTTCGGCGGCTGGCCGGACGTCCACCCCGACATGACGGACTTCCTCGGCATGCCGATCATGGACGAGGACGAGATCGCCGGCGCCCTGTTCCTGGCCAACAAGCCCGGCGGCTTCACCGAGCACGACGAGGCCCTGCTGCGGATCCTGGTCGCCCACGCCGCGCTCGCCCTCGGCAACGCCCGGCTCTACGAACGCAGCCGCGAACTCACGCTGTCCGGCGAACGCGCCAGGATCGCCCACGACCTGCACGACGCCGTCTCGCAGAAACTCTTCTCGCTGCGCCTCACCGCCCGGGCCGCCGCCAAACTTGTCGACCGCGACCCCGCCCGGGCCCGCGACAACCTCGCCGAGGTCGCCCGGCTGGCCGCCGAGGCCGCCGACGAACTGCGCGCCGTGGTGGTCGAACTGCGCCCCGCCGCACTGGAGGAGGACGGCCTGGTCGCCACCCTCGCCTCGCAGACCCAGGTGCTCGACCGGGCGCACAGCGCCACCGTGCAGTTCACCGCGACCGGCGTGCGCGCCCTGCCCGCCGGCCAGGAGGCGGCGGTGCTCCGGGTCGCCCAGGAGGCGCTGCACAACGCGCTGCGGCACGCCCAGGCGAAGACCGTCACCGTCACCCTCACCGGCACCCCCGGTCGGGGCGTCCGGCTGACCGTCGCCGACGACGGCCGGGGCTTCGACCCCGAATCGGTCCGCCGGGCCGGCCGCCACCTGGGCCTGGTGTCGATGCGCGACCGGGCCGCCGCGGTCGGCGGCCGACTGTCCCTGGATTCCGCCCCGGGCCGGGGCACCCTGGTCGAACTGGAGGTCCCCGGTGCCTGACACCGCGTCACCGATCCGCGTGCTGCTGGTGGACGACCACCAGGTGGTCCGGCGCGGCCTGCGCACCTTCCTGGAGGTGCAGGACGACATCGAGGTGGTCGGCGAGGCCGCCGACGGCGCGGAAGCCGTCGAGCAGGCCCGCGCGCTCGCCCCCGACGTGGTGCTGATGGACCTCAAGATGCCTCGGGTGGACGGCATCGAGGCACTTCGGCTGCTGCGCGAACAGGACAACCCCGCCAAGGTGCTGATCGTCACCAGCTTCACCGAGCACCGCACCATGGTCCCCGCCCTGCGGGCCGGCGCGGCCGGCTACGTGTACAAGGACGTCGACCCGGAGGCACTGGCCGGGGCGATCCGCTCGGTGCACGCCGGCCACGTCCTGCTCCAGCCCGAACTCGCCGCCGCCCTGCTCGCCGAGGACGTCCCCGCGCCCCCGCAGGGCCGCGGCGGCAGCCTCACCGACCGCGAGCGCGAGGTGCTCTCGCACCTTGCCGACGGCCGCTCCAACCGGGAGATCGCGCGCGCACTGCACCTGTCGGAGAAGACGGTGAAGACGCACGTGAGCAACATCCTGATGAAACTCGACGTCGCGGACCGCACCCAGGCCGCGCTGTGGGCGGTCCGCAACCAGGCCTGACGGCCCGGGCGCCGCCGACCGCCCCCGGAGCCCGGGCCGCGAGGCCGCTGCTCAGCCGCGCTGCTGCTCGTCCACGATCGCGTTGTACGCGGCGACCTGGGCCCGCCGGGCGGTGCGGTCCAGCGGGGCGAGGATCTCCCGGCGGGCCGTCATCTCCGAGGCGGAGACCGCCGCGCCGTGGCCGCCCGCGGCGATCCCCAGCAGCGCCGACACCTGCCGGGCCGACTCCAGCACCCGCACCGCGCGCTGCGGGTAGCCGGGGGCGAGCAACTCGCGGTGGCCGCGGCGGCGGAAGCCCTCCAGGGCGCGCAGCGTCTGCGGGCCGGCCCCGGCGACGTCCAGCCGGGTCAGCATGGCGGTGGCCTGCCGCAGGCCGTCCGCGAGCTCCCGTTCCGCCTCGTCCAGCGAAGGCACGTCGGCGGGCAGCGCGTCGTTGACCGGCAGGCACTGCCACAGCACCCGCACGCCCTGGTCGCCCTCGGGGCCGTACACCTCGACCTCCGGCACCAGCCCGTACGGGACGCCCACCGCGAGGACGGCCTCGCCGGCGCCCATCGCCAGCGCGTTGAAGGCCGGCGGCCCGGTCAGCCCCAGCGGGTGCCCGGCCGCCGGGAGCGCCAGCCGCAGACCCTTCGCGCCGAGCACGCGCAGTTTCCCCAGCGCCCAGGTGAGGCCGTGCAGCGAGTCCGGCTGCTCGCCGGGCAGGCCGGTCACCCGGTGGGCGTCGTCCTCGCCCTGGACGGCGGTGGCGGCGTCGTCGGGGGAGCAGGCGCCGGCCAGCAGCGCGTTGCCCCACGCGGTGAGTCGCCCCGAACGAGGCTCTTGGTACGGATTGTCGGCTGGAGTCGCGAGCATCGGACCAGCCTACGGACAACCGGGCGGGGCGGGTGGCGTAGGTTTGGCCTGACACAGGTTGGACCGCACCCCGAGGACCTTCGCGCAGGTTCCACGGACGGCCGGATTCTTGCATTTGGGGAAGGCGTAGGCATGAGCGACGTGCTGGAGCTGGTGGACGTTTCCGTGGTCCGGGAGGGGCGCGCGCTCGTCGATCACGTGTCCTGGACGGTCAGGGAGGGCGAGCGCTGGGTGGTGCTCGGTCCGAACGGCGCGGGCAAGACGACGCTGCTCCAGATCGCCGGTGCCTACCTGTTCCCGAGCTCGGGCCAGGCCGTCGTGCTCGGCGAGAAGCTCGACCAGATCGACGTGTTCGAGCAGCGTGCCCGGATCGGCCTGGCCAGCGCCGCCATGTTCGACAAGCTGCCGGGCAACCAGACCGTGCTGGAGACGGTGCTGACCGCCGCCTGGGGTCTGACCGTGCACGGCAAGGAGACCTACGAACAGCCCGACGAGGCCCGCGCCCTGGCGCTGCTCGACCGGCTCGGCATGGCCGGCTTCACCGACCGCAAGTTCGGCACCCTCTCCGAGGGCGAGCGCAAGCGCACCCTGATCGCCCGCGCCCTGATGACCGACCCCGAACTGCTGCTGCTGGACGAGCCCGCCGCCGGCCTCGACCTCGGCGGCCGCGAGGACCTGGTGCGCCGTCTCGCCGCGCTCGCCCAGGACGAGTTCGCGCCGTCCATGGTGATGGTCACCCACCACGTGGAGGAGATCGTCCCCGGCATGACCCACGTGCTGATGATCCGTCAAGGCAAGATCATGACGGCCGGCCCGATCGGGACCACCCTCAATGCCCGCAACCTCTCGCACTGCTTCGGCCTGCCGCTGACCCTGGAGCAGCGCGGCGACCGCTGGACCGCGCAGGGCCTGCCGCTCGGCTGACGGCCGGATCCGGTACCTGCCGGGAACCGGTCGCACACCTGGCCGGTTTCCGCACCTCCAGCTGCGGGAAGCTACGCCTGAAGAGCTCGAACTTCCCTAGGATGGACGCGTGGACGGCTGGATCTGGTGGCTACTGCTCGCAGTGGGCCTGGGCATTCCGCTGGTGGTGACCGCGATGCCCGAATTCGCCATGTTCGCGGTCGGCGCCGGCGCGGCCGCCCTGACGGCCGGCCTGGGCGGCGGCGTGGTCCCGCAGTTCCTGGTGTTCGTCGGAGTGTCGGCGGCGCTCCTGGTGTTCGTACGCCCGATCGCCTACCGCCAGCTGAAGCAGAGCCCGGGCTACCGCACGGGCGTGGAGGCGCTGACCGGCGCCACCGCAGTGGTACAGGAAACCGTCGATGGAGGGGAGGGCGGCCGGATCAAGCTCAACGGCGAGATCTGGTCCGCCCGGGCGCTCCACCCGGGCTCGGTGTTCGAGCCCGGCCAGCAGGTCGACGTCGTCGAAATCCAGGGCGCGACCGCCCTGGTCGTCTAGGGGAGAAGCGTTGGAACCCGTCCTCATCGTGCTGATCGTCCTGGTCGTGGTGGCCTTCATCGCCCTGATCAAGACGATCCAGGTGATTCCGCAGGCCAGCGCCGCGATCGTGGAGCGCTTCGGCCGTTACACCCGCACCCTCAGCGCCGGCCTGAACATCGTGGTGCCGTTCATCGACACCATCCGCAACCGGATCGACCTGCGTGAACAGGTCGTTCCGTTCCCGCCGCAGCCGGTCATCACCTCGGACAACCTGGTCGTCAACATCGACACCGTCATCTACTACCAGGTGACCGACCCGCGGGCCGCGACCTACGAGGTGGCCAGCTACATCCAGGCCATCGAGCAGCTCACCGTCACCACGCTGCGCAACATCATCGGCTCCATGGACCTGGAGTCCACGCTGACCTCCCGCGAGGTCATCAACGCCGGTCTGCGCGGCGTCCTCGACGAGGCCACCGGCCGCTGGGGCATCCGGGTCAACCGGGTCGAGCTCAAGGCGATCGAGCCGCCGACCTCCATCCAGGACTCGATGGAGAAGCAGATGCGCGCCGACCGCGACAAGCGCGCCGCCATCCTCACCGCCGAAGGCGCCCGGCAGGCCCAGATCCTGCGCGCCGAGGGTGAGAAGCAGGCCGCCGTCCTGCAGGCCGAAGGCGAGGCCCAGGCCGCGGTGCTGAAGGCCGACGGTGAGGCCGCCGCGATCCGGACGGTCTTCGAGGCCATCCACGAGGGCGACGCCGACCAGAAGCTGCTCGCCTACCAGTACCTGCAGACCCTGCCGGAGCTCGCCAAGGGCGACGCCAACAAGCTGTGGATCATCCCCAGCGAGGTCGGCGACGCGCTCAAGGGCCTCGGCGGCGCCTTCCAGGGCGCGACCGGCGGCGGCAAGGGGGCCCCCGAGGCCACCGCCGTCACCCCGCCCGCCGCCCGCGTCCCGGTCGACCCCGCCAACGCCCCGCGCCCGGTGGACACCGACAAGACCCTCCGCCCGCGGGTCGAGCCCACCCGCGAGTACCCGAAGTTCGACGAGTAGTCACCCGCGTTCCGCAGGCCCCGCCCGAATCAACGGGCGGGGCCTGCACGCATGTTGGGGCCGTTTCGAATTCCGGACGCCCCCTGGCCCCGGGCCCCGCCCCTCCGGCATGATCAACCGGCCCGACAGCAGCCAACGAGGGGAAAGCAGATGACACTGTGGGAGGCGCTCGCCGTCCTGCTCGCCGGAACCGCCGCCGGCACCATCAACGCCATCGTCGGCTCCGGCACCCTGATCACCTTCCCCGTCCTGCTCGCCCTCGGCCTGCCCCCCGTCACCGCCAACGTCACCAACACCCTCGGCCTGGCCCCCGGCTCGCTGGCCGGCGCCATCGGCTACCGCGCCGAACTCGCCGGCCAGGGCCGCCGCCTGCTCCGCTACGGCACCGCCTCGCTGACCGGCGGACTCATCGGCGCAGCCCTGCTGATCGTGCTCCCCGGCAAGGCCTTCGACGCCATCGTCCCGGCCCTCATCCTCACCGCCCTGGTCCTGGTCGTCCTGCAACCCCGGGTCGCCCGCGCGATGGCCGCCCGCCGCGCCGCCGGCACCCTGCCACCCGCCACCGACGGCGGACCGCTGCTGCTCCTGCTGATCGCCCTCACCGGCGTCTACGGCGGCTACTTCGGCGCCGCCCAGGGCGTCCTGCTGCTCGCCCTGATGGGCATGCTGCTCCCCGACACCCTGCAGACCATCAACGGCATCAAGAACGTCCTCGCGCTGATCGTCAACGGCGTCGCCGCGATCTTCTTCGTCCTCACCTCCACCGTCGACTGGACCGCCGCCGCCCTGATCGCCGTCGGCTCCACCCTCGGCGGCCTGCTCGGCGCCAAGCTCGGCCGCCGCCTGCCGCCGATCGCGCTGCGCACCCTGATCGTCCTGGTCGGACTCGCGGCCGTCACCAAGCTGCTGTTCCTCTGACCGCCCCCTAGGCTCGGCCCGACAGCCGCCGCACCACCCGGACGGAGATTCGCCCATGAGCCGCACCCGCCTCAGCGAGGACCAGATCACCGCCGCCCTCGCCGACCTTCCGCACTGGACCCGCACCGGCGAGGCCCTCACCCGCACCGCCGAGACCGCGAGCTTCCCGACCGCGATCAAGGTCGTGGACGCCGTCGCCGAACAGGCCGAAGCCCTCGACCACCACCCCGACATCGACATCCGCTGGCGCACCCTCACCTTCGTCCTCAGCACCCACAGCGCCGGCGGCCTGACCGGCCTCGACTTCACCCTCGCCCACCTGATCGACCAGGCCCTCGACACCACCTCCTGACCCACCGTCCACCCCGCCGTCCACCCCGCCCTCCCGGCCCCGGGCAAAGCCCTGGCCAAAACCCGCCTGCCGGGCGTGAGATGCTGTCTGCTTGCCAGACCGCAGTCGGGACGGACGGAACGCATGGCTCAGGAACCCTCCACGACCCCCGGGTACGACCAGCAGCAGCCCTGGTACCCCCAGCCTCAGCCGTCCTACGGCGAGCAGCAGGAGTACGGACAGCAGCCCGTCCACGGCGAGCAGCCGGCCTACACCGAGCAGCCGCAGGCCTACGGCGGCTACCCGCAGCCCGGGGGACACCTGGACCCGGCTGCCCAGCAGCAGCTCTACGGCCGGCCCGACCAGGGCCACCAGCCGCAGGACTACGCCCAGGCCTACGGCCAGCAGCAGGACTTCGGCGGCTACCAGCAGACCGACCCGTACGCCGACCAGGCCGCCCAGCAGCTCTACGCCCAGGCCGACCCGTTCGCGCAGCCGGAGACGGCGACGCCGAACGCGTTCGAGCAGCCCGCGGCCGAGTCCAGCCCGGTCACCAGCAGCGACTACCCGCAGACCAGCGCCGCCGACCCGTTCGCGCCCGGCGCCGACGGCAGGTCAACTCCCGTCGCCCATACCGCCGATGACGCCGACCCGGACACCGAGCAGCCGGCCGGCGGACTGGTCTCCCGGGCCCGCGCCGCCGTCACCTCCGGCCCCGGTGCGCCCAGCAAGCGCGGCCTCGCCATCCGGATAGGCGCCGGTGTCGCCGCGCTCGCCGTACTGGCCACCGCGGCCGTGCTGGCCACCTCCGACAGCGACAGCGGCGACTCCACCGCCGACAAGGGCAAGCAGGGCACCACCCAGAACATCGCGGTCGCCCACACCAAGGCCTGGACCGCCGACCCGGCCGCCGCCGGGGGCCAGGGCGCCGACGACACCCTGGTCGGCAGCTGGCTGCTCGCCGACACCGTGGTCCGCGCCGACGCCACCGGCGTGCACGCCTACAACCTCGCCGACGGCAAGCCCGGCTGGACGGTCGCCCCGCCCGCCGACGGTGCCGTCCCCTGCGGGCTGTCCCCGAGCGTCAACTCCGGCGGCATCGGCGCCGTGGTCTACCGACCCGCCGCCGACCCGAAGAGCCCGTGCAGCACCGCCGCCGCCGTGGACACCAAGACCGGAAAGATCACCTGGTCCAAGACCCTGTCCGACGCCAAGGAGAAGTACGCCGCCCACGTCGCCGTCACCGACGACAAGGTGATCGCGGTCGGCTACGACAAGGCCGCCGCCTGGGCCGCCAACGACGGCGCCGAAGCCTGGCAGTACACCGGCCAGGGCAAGTTCTGCACCCTCTCCGGCAGCTCCGGCCCCACCACCGTCCTGCTGCACAGCCGCTGCGCCGACTCCACCCCCGGCGACCAGGCCGTCGCGCTGAACGTCTCCGACGGCAAGGTCAAGTACTGGCGCGGCATCAACAACCAGCCCACGACCGTCACGGTGCTCTCCGCCGAGCCCGCCGTCGTCCTCACCACCGGCAACCAGCCCGCCGACGACCGGGTCTTCGCCTGGGGCGCCAACGGCGACCCCGGCGTCGAGATCCCGCTCGCCGTCGAGGGCGGCGGCCGCCTGGACGTCGCCCGCGGCAGCTTCGCCGCCGTCCCCGGCGTCCACTTCCAGGGCAGCACCATGTTCGCCGCGGTCGTCCCCGACGGCGGCGGCAACCCCACCGCGTTCACCGCCTACGACCTGGGCACCGGCAAGCCGCAGTGGCGCACCCCGATCGCCGAGAAGGGCAAGGCGCACCCCGCCGGCGTCGACAACAGCGGCCTGCTGGTCGCCGTGGACGAACGCGCCGACCAGCCCGCGCACCTCAGCCGCTTCGCGGTGGCCGGCGGCCAGGAGACCCAGGGCGGCGCCTTCCCGCAGGGCACCGGCTCGCTGCTCTCCGCCGGCCGGGTGTTCACCACCACCGGGCACGTGGTCGCCGTCCCCGAGCACGCCGCCAACTTCGGCATCGCCACCGGCTTCACCAGCAAGGGCTGACCCGCTGCCGGCTTTCGCCCGTACGACGACGGGCCCGACCTGTCCCCTGATCAGGTCGGGCCCGTCGGCCTTTCACGCGCCCGCAGGCAGCCAGGCGGCCAGCTCTCCGAGCTCACCCGCCCGCAGCCCGAGCGCGAGCATCAACGTCGCCTCCGGCGTCGGTTCGAACGGCCGCCGCAGCAGCCGCATCCCGGCCTGCTCCGGCGTCCGGTCCGCCTTGCGCTGGTTGTCCTCCGCGCAGGCCGCCACGGTGTTCAGCCAGCTGTCCGCACCGCCGCGCGACCGGGGCACCAGGTGGTCCACCGTGGTGGCCCGCCGCCCGCAGTACGCGCACCGGTGCTGGTCCCGTGCCAGCACACCCCGCCGCGACCACGGAGCCTGTTGTCGGAACGGCACCCGCACGTATCTGGTCAGTCTGATCACCCGCGGCACCGGCACCTGAACCCCCGATCCGCGCACCACCCGCAGCGGATGTGCCTGCTCGACCACCGCCTTGTCCTGCAGGACCAGCACCACCGCACGGCGCAGCGGCACCGTGCTCAGCGGTTCGTAGCTCGCGTTCAGGACAAGGGTGTTGCGCATGACGGGCCACCTCCGGTGCTCGCGGCCGCCGGGTCGGCGGTGGCACCACTGTGAAGGCCCGCCCCGTCTCGAACAACGGAATTTCCGTCCCGCCCACCGACCTGTCCCCGAACCCCCGCGTCACGACCGCGTAGGCTCTACCCCGCTGGAACTGTCCAGGCGCGCAGCCCACCGGGCCGCATGACCGCGCCGGACCCACGACCGAAGGAGACGCGGGACCGTGACCGACATCGTCGACGAGCTCCAGTGGCGCGGGCTGATCGCCCTGTCCACTGACGAGGACGCACTGCGCAAGGCGTTCGCGGACGGCCCGGTCACGTTCTATTGCGGCTTCGACCCGACCGCGCCCAGCCTGCACCTCGGCAACCTGGTCCAGATCCTGACCATGCGCCGCATCCAGCAGGCCGGAAACCTCCCGCTCGGCCTGGTCGGCGGAGCCACCGGCCTGATCGGCGACCCCAAGCCCACCGCCGAGCGCGTCCTCAACGACCCCGAGACGGTGGCCGGCTGGGTCGAGCGCCTGCGCGGCCAGATCTCCCGCTTCCTCGACTTCGAGGGCGAGTACGCCGCGCGCATGGTCAACAACCTGGACTGGACGTCCGGCATGTCGGCGATCAGCCTGCTGCGCGACGTCGGCAAGTACTTCCGGGTCAACAACATGATCGCCAAGGAGGCGGTGGCCCGCCGCCTCAACTCCGACGCGGGCATCAGCTACACCGAGTTCAGCTACCAGATCCTGCAGGGCATGGACTACCTGGAGCTCAACCGCCGCTACGGCTGCACCCTGCAGACCGGCGGCAGCGACCAGTGGGGCAACCTCACCGCCGGCACCGACCTGATCCGCAAGGCCGAGAGCCGCTCCGTGCACGCCCTCGCCACCCCGCTGATCACCAAGGCCGACGGCACCAAGTTCGGCAAGACCGAGTCCGGCACCGTCTGGCTCGACCCCGAACTCACCACCCCCTACGCCTTCTACCAGTTCTGGCTGAACGCGGACGACCGGGACGTCGCCAAGTTCCTGCGCATCTTCTCCTTCCGCTCCCGCGAGGAGATCGAGCAGCTGGAACGCGACACCACCGAGCGCCCCGCCGCCCGCCTCGCCCAGCGCGCCCTCGCCGAGGAACTCACCACCCTCGTCCACGGCGCCGAGCAGTACGAGCGCGCCGTCGCCGCCTCCAAGGCCCTGTTCGGCCAGGGCGACCTCGCCGACCTCGAACCCGCCACGCTGGCCGCCGCCCTCGCCGAGGTCCCCAAGGCCACCGTCACCGAACTCGGCCAGCTCGTCGACCTCCTGGTCGAATCCGGCCTGGCCCCCAGCCGCTCCGGCGCCCGCCGCACCATCAAGGAAGGCGGCGCCTACCTCAACAACGCCAAGGTCACCGACGAGGAGGCCGTCGCCACCACCGACGACCTGCTGCACGGCCGCTGGCTGGTCCTCCGCCGCGGAAAGCGCAACCTGGCCGCGGTCGAACTGGCCGGCGCCTGACCGCCCCGCGGCGGGTGCTGACGGGCTCCGGCGGCTTTCGACGGCTCTTGTCGGCTGCCGAGTGGCTTGAAACAGACCGCAGTTGACCTGTGACACAGAGATCGAGGGGCCGGATCCAGCCAGATCCGGCCCCTCGATGTTTGACTCGGCCGTCCTAGTGACCTAACGTAGTCCGAGTCGCCTGAACCGGACGTGATCGGGAGGCGGCCCCCAAACCCTCGCTGAGCGACTCGTCGCGCGTCCATTCGAAACTTCGGGTGGAAATGCGGACCGAATAACTCTGCTAGAGTTCGGGAGCGCCGAAAGGCAAAAGTGAATCGGATCGAATGAAACTCCGGAAAACGGAGCGGAAAACATCTGATAAGCTGGAAACACGAAAGAACGAAGCGCCCGGAGAGCCCGCAGGAATGCGGCTCGAAGGAAGTGTCCGTTCCTTGAGAACTCAACAGCGTGCCAAAAGTCAACGCCAGATATGTTGACATCCCCGGCTGGTCCGTCTGGATCGGTTGGAGATTCCTTTATGAAGTAACACTAGCGAGGACGCAGTGCGCAGGACCGCCATATTCCGGTGGTTGCTGTGCCGCT